>CAYRVF010000067.1:28790-29491 GCA_964427535.1 uncultured Ktedonobacterales bacterium | reverse complement strand
ACCTGTACCGGCTGCGTAGCGCCATCATCCGTGCTGTGAAGGACCCAAGTAGTTTTGAGCCACAATCGACGATAGAGCAACGACGGCGGAGTCTGGAGGATGGCACGGGCGGCGACCATGATGTGCCGTATCGCTTCATGACATCCTCCAATCCCGTAGATTGGATGCGGTTACTTGCACGAGTGCGCGCGAATGAAATAGGCGGAGACAACGACGGAGCTGAGGCATAGGTTCAGGCTGAAGCTCGTTTTGCACGCCTCACGCACGAAATAGGGGCGTACAGCACATGCAGTGCTAACGCCCCTTAGAACGCTGCCGATTACCACAAGGCCAGGGCATCTGCATAGGCTTGTGCTTCTGCCCATAGCCCGAGGTCATCGCGAGCTACCGCCTGGTCCTCTAGGTCGGTGATGGCTGTAACATAGTAGTCCTTCGCGTATGCAAGGGACAGTCGCGCAGCCGTTGCCTGTGACACGCCATAGTAGCGCAGTAGATGGCGCATGTAGGCGCGTGTCCTCTGTCGGGCTATCTGCGGGAGCTTTGCCGGTCTGATGCCTCGCTGTGCGTCTCTGAGCCCTGCCCGCTCCCCTGCATCTGTCGCCCGCCTGAATAGGTCTGGGTACTGCATCATCCGCCCCTTCCCCTAGAGATTGTCGAAGACGCTGGTATGCCCCTGCCGAGCCTGTCTGCCGGTCAACGCC
>CAYRVF010000067.1:0-28780 GCA_964427535.1 uncultured Ktedonobacterales bacterium | reverse complement strand
CTCGGTCACGCTGACACTGCTATGCCCCATCAGCCGGGAGAGCTTGTACACGTCTGTCCCTGCCTCTAGTGAGCGCACGGCGTAAGTATGCCGCAGGGTATGTGCAGACACTCGCACGCCCTGGAATCGCTCACGCCCGGCACGATCACGCAGCCTGTAGAGCAGCCTGTCGAGCCCTTCCGGTGTTACCGGTCTGCCTCCCTTGCCCAGGAATACCCTCCGCTCCTTGGTCTTCGGGCGATGCCGGTGGATGTAGGTATGCAGCAGCCCACGCGCTCGCCGCCCAAGTGGCACCTCGCGTTGTTTGCGTCCCTTGCCGTGAATCAGCATGTAGGCTTCGTCGGGCGTGAAGTAGACATCCTCCAGGGTCAGGAGACAGGCTTCGTTCGCGCGGATGCCGGTATCGAGCAGCACGGCAAGCAGCGCCTTATCGCGTGCCTGGTATTCTGGTATCTCGCTCTGGGCGCAGACCGCGAAGAGCCGGTTGATGTGCTCTGGAGTGAAGATGGCGAGCACCTTCTGTTCACGCTTAGGTAGTGCGATGCGTGTCGGCACTTTCGGGTCGAGGAGGTCTTCTGCGACAGCCCAGTGCAGGAAAGCCCGAATCGCGCGTACATGCCCATGCAGCGTGTGTGAGTCGAGGGGCTGGCCTGTCTTGCTCGGCTCTGTGCGTCTCTGGTCGATGTAGCGGCGTACCAGAGGTGCCGTTACGTCGTCGATGTCCTGAACGCTCTGGCTGCGTGCCCAGCGGATGAAGGCCCCAAGGCGGGACGTGTACCACTGGCGCGATGAGGGAGTGTGGTCCTTGGCGTAGCAGAACTCGGTGAATGCGGCCTGTAGCTCCATACAACATGTCCCCTGCCTAACCGTGCACTGATGCGTGCCGGAAGACAGGGGACGCTTGCCACAAACCCAGAATTGAACGGGACTTGGTAGCGGCGACAGGATTCGAACCTGTGACCAAGGGCTTATGAGTCCCCTGCTCTACCTCTGAGCTACGCCGCCATATGTCGCACGACCGCGACGGGAAACACCGCCTCCCGCGTGCCCGGTTGCTATGCTGCCGTGCCGCCAAAACAGGCGAGTCTCTTGCTGGATCTGCCGAGTCCCTTGCTCGTGTGCAGCAGGAGACTACGCCGTGCAGTGTACCACACGCGCCGGGCCTCTATCAACGTGTGCGGCACGGCATGCAGGCAGGGGAATCGGCGCCAGCCCGGTCATTTGCCCGCGCTTGCATCCGATATTGGCGTCTCACGGTCGGGCCAGTTGTCTTCTGCCATTCGATCCACCGCCACATCCGATCGGCGTCGCTACTCCACAACTAACACGGTGATCATCCCCCACATGTGCTGATAGATTGCCTGCGACTTCGCTGACGGGCGCGCATCGTTGTCTTACAGTGAGCGTGTCGCCACCAGCTCGTCCCGGCGTTTTACGCACCTTGCAACGCGCGATGTCCCTTGCCACAGCCAAAATCCTGCACCATGTGATTGGCGTGCAATCATTATGCATTCTATTGACAATGTCTTCTCCATCACGCTACAGTCTCCTGCATAGGGGAGTGCCCAACCGAACGTGCTTGGCAGCGTGAAAGGAGCGATGCACGCATGCTGTGGACCGCGGATAGCGAGGTGGCGCGGCGGCGGGACGCGCCCCGAGCACCTTCGAGTGGCGCACTTGCTACACCCGACGGACCTGCTGCGGCAGACGATGAGGCCATCCTGCTTGCGACACACGGCCGCACCTTCCACTTCGCCGCACGATTCATGCGGGCATCCCTACGCCGCAAGGTCGTCACGCTCTATGCCTTCTTTCGCACGCTCGACGACCTCGTAGACTGCCCGCAGTCGGGATGGTCTGAGGCCGCCATCCGCGCCGAGCTCGACGCCTGGCGCGCGTGGTTCGAGTCGGCCCATCGTTCCCCCGCGCCGCGCGAACCGCTTGGCGCCCATCTCGCCACGCTCCTCGATCAGCACTACATTCCGACGGAGATCTTCTTCGACTTCCTCCGTGGGATGGTGATGGACCTGGAGCGGCGCGAGGTTGAGCGCTTCGCGGACCTGCGCGAGTATTGCTACTGCGTGGCGGGTACGGTCGGTCTGGCGATGGCGCACCTGCTGGGCGCGCGCTCGCGACAGGCGCTGCAGGCGGCCGAGGACCTTGGCATCGCCATGCAGCTCACCAACGTGTTGCGCGATGTCGGCGGGGACCTGCGGGCTGGCCGCGTTTTCCTCCCAACCGACGAGCTGCGCGCGGCGGGCATCTCGCGCGAGCACTTGCACTGGCTCGTGGAGGCCAATGCGAGTCCAGACGAGTTGACACGCGACTTCCTGCGGGCGCAGGTGGCCGTCGCATACGGCTACTACCAACGCGGCATGGCGGGCATCTGGCTGCTGCCCGAGGACACACGTCTCCCGATACTGATCGCCGCGCGGCTCTATCGCGCGATCCTCACGGCGATCCACCGCAACCGCTATGACGTCCTGAGCCGGCGCGCCGCAACTACACTCCCTGAGAAGATGAGCGAGGCGGCACGTGCGCTGGTGCTCGTCCGCCTCTGGCGCCGCGGCGAACGCGTGCCGGGGGGTGCCGCGGAGGTCCAGAATGTGGACTGATGGCCTGCTTGCGACACTCGCGTCTGGTCAGGTACTGCTCGGGCTCGACGTCTTTGTGCGCATGGCATGCACCGCACGCGGCACGCATATCGAGCCGGTGACTGGGCCTCGCGACGATGCCAAGCTGGCGGTGGTATCCGTGGTCGTGCCGGTGCTGAACGAGCGCATGCGTCTGGGGCCATGCCTCGACGGACTGCTGGAGCAAGGGCCAGAGGTGCGCGAGATCCTCGTCGTGGACGGTGGCTCGACCGATGACACACAGGAGCTCGTGGGTACGTACACCGCGCGCGACAGCCGGCTGCGGCTCGTGGATGCCAGCCCTGTGCCGCCCGCCATCAACGGCAAGGCGTGGGGCCTGCAGGTGGGGCTGGACGCCTCCGATGCCGAGTCTGTTTGGCTGCTGATGATGGATGCGGACGTGCGGCCGGCACCACTACTCACGCCCTCGCTGCTGGCGAGGGCGCAAGCTGACCGGCTGGACGCGCTGAGTGTGGCGACACGCCAGGAGCTGGCGGACGCGAGGGTGGGCTTGGTCCACCCATCGCTGCTGACTACCTTCGTCTATCGCACCGGCATCCCCGGCTCGCTGCAGCACCACACGGCGACCGCGCAGGCGAATGGGCAGTGCTTTCTGGTGCGGCGTGCGGCGCTGCACGGCCTCGGCGGGTTTCGCGGGATGCTGCACGTTGTGTCCGAAGACATCACCCTGGCGCGGACCCTGATCGCCGTCGGGTGCCGTGTGGGCTTCTACGAAGCGGGTGACCTGGTCGCCGTGCGCATGCACGACACGTGGCGCGACGCCTTGCTCGACTGGGCGCGCTCGCTCCCCATGCGTGATCGCTACGCGGGCGCCGCGCCGCTTATCGGCTGGCTAGAGGTCGCGCTGGTGCAGGCGCTGCCGCCGCTGGCGTTGCTGCTGGGTCTCGTCGGCCTGATGCCGCGCTGGGTCGTGGGCGTCAACGTCGCGCTGGTCGCCGCCCGCATCGGCGTACTGACGGGGATGCGCCGGGCCTATCGCCGGCCGCCGTGGACGTACTGGCTGTCGCCGCTGTTCGACTTACCCGTCGCCGTCCTGCTCGTCATCATGATGCTGCGCCGGCGCTACACGTGGCGCGGACGCGTGCTGGTGCGAGGAGGAATCTGATGCGAGCGGTCAAAGTGCTTTTCGTGGCGCATCTGGCGGCCATGGTCTTTGGCCTGGCGGGCCTGCTGATCGCCCTGCCGCATCCCGAGCTTTGGAGCGGCAGTTCGCTGGCCAACCAGGCATTCACCTTCGGCATCAAGTACGCCGGATCGCTGCACATTCTTTTCGGCGCGGCAACCGTGCTGCTGTTTGGCCTGCTGGTCGTCGGCCGGCGCAAGGCGTCGATCTTCTTCATCTGCGCGGCGGGCATCTCGCTCACCATGGAGCTGCTCGGCACGGGCACGGGCCTGCCGTTCGGCGCCTACTCCTACACCACTTTCCTCGGCTACAAGATCGGTGGACGTGTGCCGTTCTCGATTCCCCTCTCCTGGTTCTACATGGGCTTCTCGTCGTACCTCCTCGCTAGCGCGATCGTGGCGGGGATGGGCTGGCGGCGGCGCACGATGCTCTCGCTGGTGGGCGGTGCCTATCTGCTCGCCGTCTGGGACCTCGCGCTCGATCCGGCCATGGCGAGCCAGAATCTGCCGATCCACTTTTGGATCTGGCACCAGTCCGGCCCCTACTTTGGCATGCCCATCCGTAATCTCTTCGGCTGGACGCTGACCGGCGTGCTCTTCATGAGCGTGAGCCGCGCGCTGTGGCGCGGCAACGTATCCATTCCGGCCCGCACGATCTGGCTGCCGCTCGGCGTGTACGTCGCCAACTGCGCGTTCGCTGCGGTGCTGAGCCTCAGCGCCGGCCTCTGGCTGCCGCTCGTGATGGTGGTCGTGCTGGCCGCCGGACCAGTACTGCTGTTGCTGCCGCGCGCAAGCGCGGGCGACACCGGCGGACCGGGCGGCATCGCCACGCGGGTGACGCAGCTGGTGCTGCGCCGCGGGTCGGTTGCGCTGCTAGGCAGCAAGCACCTCACCGTAGAAGGCGCGGAGCATCTGCCGGCCAGCGGTCCGGTGCTGATCGCGGCGCGTCACTACCACCATCTGGACGACGGCTGCGTGCTGCTCGCCACGCTCCCGCGCCCGGTCCACATCCTCGTCGCGCTCGACTGGGTGCGTACGCGCCGCACGCGGGTGTTGATGGAGACAGCATGTCGCCTGGCGCGCTGGCCGGTGGTGCTGCGCGCGGAGCGGCTGGGCGTGGCCGGCGTGCCCAGCGCGTACGCGGCATCCGAGGTCGCGACCTATCTGCGGCGCGGCATCCGCGAGGCGGTGGAGCTGCTGCGCGCGGGCGAGGTACTGGTAGTCTTCCCCGAAGCGTATCCCAACCTGGACCCCGCGTTCACGCCCAAGCCTGACGCCGAGGCGTTCCTGCCGTTTAGGCCTGGGTTCCTGCGCATCGCCCAAATCGCCGCACGCCAGCGCGGCGCTCCAGTGTCGATCGTGCCCGCGGGTTTCCGTTACTCGACCGATCCGGCCGCGCCGCAACGCATCACGCTGCGGCTTGGCGCGCCGTTGCTCGGGTCCGACGCCCGTGATGCTCACGTGTTCGTTGCGCTGGTCGAGCAGCGCGTGCGTGAGCTTTCTACCGCCGTCCAACTCGCGCCACATCCAGCTTCAGAGGGAGCTACCGCATGAACTTCACCCGTGCCGGCGATCCGTCCTCCACGCTCCCAGCGGTGGCCGCGACTGGTGCACGTCCCCGCGTCGTCGTGATTGGTGCGGGCTTCGGCGGGCTGGCGGCGGCCATCCGGCTGCAGGCGTCGGGTCAGCAGGTGACGCTGGTGGAGGCGCGCGAGCGGCCCGGCGGCCGCGCCTATCAGCTCAAGGCGGACGGCTACACCTTCGACACGGGGCCGAGCCTGATTACCGCGCCGCACCTGCTGCGCGACCTGTGGCAGGCTGCTGGCCGCGAGCTCGAGGACGACCTGACGCTGGTGCCGCTCAGCCCCTTCTATCGCATCCAGTTCGCGGACGGTGAGCACTTCGACTACTGGGGCACGCCCGAGGCCGACGAGGCCGAGATCGCGCGCTTCAATCCGCGCGACGTGGGGGGCTACCGTGCGTTCCTCAAGCGCACCGAGCACCTCTACCAGCGCGCCTTCCTCGATCTAGCTAGCAAGCCCTTCCTGACACTGGGCAGCTTCCTCAAGGTGGTGCCCGAACTGGTCAGCGTGGGCGCGCAACAGAGCGTCTATACCTTCGCCTCGCGCTACTTTCAGGACCCTCGGCTGCGCATGGTCTTCTCGTTCCACCCGCTCTTCATCGGCGGCAATCCCTTCCGCGCCAGCGCGATCTATAGCATCGTGCCGTACCTCGAGCGCCAGGGCGGCGTGCACTATACGATGGGCGGGATGTACAGCCTGGTAGAGGCGATGACGCGCCTCTTCACGAAGCTGGGCGGCGAGCTCCAGTGCGGCATCCCGGTTGAGCGCATCGTCGTGAAGGACGGCCGGGCCGCGGGCGTGCATCTGGCGGATGAGCGTGAGATGACAGCGGACGCGGTGGTGGCGAATAACGACGTGGGCCAGACCTACCTTACAATGCTGCCCGCCGAGGCGCGGCGTGGCCTGGTCGGCGCGCGCATCGAGCGCTATCGCTACTCGATGAGCTGCTTTCTGCTGTACCTCGGCGTCAACCGACGCTACGAGCAGCTGCGCCACCATACCATCGTCATGCCCGATGCCTACCGCACGCATATCCGTGACGTCTTCGACGGGATGGGCCTGCCGCGCGACCTGGCGGTCTATCTGCACACGCCGTCACGTACCGATCCCTCGATGGCGCCGGAGGGCGGCGAAAGCCTCTACGCGCTGGCGCCGGTCCCCAACCTGGCGCACGGCATAGACTGGGCGACCGAGGCGCCGCGCTTCCGCGACCGGCTGGTGCGCTATCTGGAACACGAGGTTGGGCTGGAGGGCCTGGAGCAGAGCATCGTAGTGGAGCGCCAATTCACGCCGCTGGACTTCGCGGGCGAGCTGCGTAGCCACCTCGGCGCGGCGTTCTCTATCGAGCCCACGCTGGTGCAGTCGGCCTACCTGCGGCCGCACAACCGCGCAGGCGAGGTAGCGGGGCTGTACTTCGTCGGCGCGGGCACCCATCCCGGCGCGGGCATTCCTGGCGTGCTGCTCTCGGCGGACATCACGAGCCGGCTGGTGCGTCAGAGTGTGATGGCGTAGCGATAGGCCGCCGCCGCGAGGGTATCAACCTGTTGGTTACCGCCGACACTACGGCCCACACCGAGCACAGACCTCGACCTACGGACACCCGGCAACAACAGGCAGGTGATGCCCGTATCGCAGTGGACCCAGGAGAAGACCGGGCAAATCGCTCCGGTGAAACTTTGCCTGTCTGGCGGGAATCGGGGCGGAAAGCGGCGTGCGTGGGTCAGCCGGGCGGTGAGCCCGCTTACGAGTCGCCCGCTCTACATATGAGCTACGCCGCCATAAAAATCGCCCCCAGGTATACCTTGGGGGCGTCTTGGTAGCGGGGGACGGATTCGAACCGCCGACCTCCGGGTTATGAGCCCGACGAGCTAACCACTGCTCTACCCCGCGTCGCAGTAACGAGTATATCCCATCCGCATGCACGTGTCAAGGCCGATCCGCGAGTGCGGCGTAGCCGTCCACGCGGACCGTGCCGCATGGCAAGCGGGATACGATGCGAAGACTGGATTGCTTGTCCACCCTCTGGTAGGGCAGCTGTCTCCCAGTTCACGTCCTCTGCCTCGCGCCGACAAGACGGCCGCGTGTGCCGCACGCGCACGGCCGGTGATACAGTGCAGGGCGCGAGAGACGCACGAGCGCGACGACGACAGTCGCGACGGCAGCGCTGGAGGGACCGATGGCAGAACGACGCACACCCGAGGTGAACCAAACCAACATCCAGCAGTGGACCGGAGTCGCGGCGACATACGACGAGGTGCGTCCGTCGCCGCCAACCGCGCTGCTCGATGTGTTGCTTCAGCTCGCGGAGGTGTCGCGTCCGTGTCTGGTCGTCGATCTGGGCAGCGGTACGGGCCTCTCGACGTGGGCCTGGAGCGCGCGTGCTGAGCGCGTGATCGGCGTGGAGCCGAACGACGAGATGCGGGGGCGTGCCGAGCGCCGCGCGACGGAAACCGGGGCGGAGAACGTCTCGTTTCGCGCCGGAAGCTCTCTCGATACCGGCCTGCCCGACGCCTGTGCCGATATCGTGACCGTCTCGCAGGCATTGCACTGGATGGAGCCTGCGCCCACGTTCGCCGAGGTGGCGCGCGTCCTGCGGCCGGGAGGCGTCTTCGCGGCGTATGACTACGACTGGGCGCCAGTGATTTTGTGGGAAGTTGACCGCGCCTGGGAGGTGTACGCCGAGCGCAGCCAGCGGCTGCGCGACGAGCGACTCCCCAACTCTGGCAGACATGCATGGCCCAAGAGCGAACACCTCGCACGTCTGCGCGCCAGCGGGCACTTTCGCTTCGTGCGCGAGTTCGCGCTGCACTCCGTCGAGTCCGGTGACGCGCGCCGGCTGGTGGCGCTGGCGCAGAGCAACAGCACCCACACGCTGCTGCGCGAGGGTGTGGCCACCGAGGAGGAGATGGGCGTGCCTGAGCTTCGTCGCGTCGCGGAGCGCTATCTCGGCGGGGCCGCCGTGCCCTGGTATTTCACCTACCGGGTGCGCGTGGGCGTGAAGTAGCCCCAGCGGAACCGGCGCCTATCTTGCGGTCATAGTGCGCGGAGTGCTACCGGCGAGAGGCTGGTGGCACTCCGCGCTTGCACATGACGGCCACCGGCTTGCTGACCGGCGCGATGACGCCCGAGCGCGTCGCCAACATGCCCGAAGACGACTGGCGCAAGCGCGACGAGGAGTTCAACGAGCCGCGGCTCTCGCGCAACCTGCGTCTCGTGGAGTTCCTCCGCCAGATCGGTCAGCGTCATGGTCGCTCGTCTGGCGAGGTCGCCATCGCGTGGACACTTGCCAACCCAGCGGTCACGGGCGCGATAGTCGGCGGGCGCACACCAGAGCAGGTCGAGGGCGTCATTGGCGCGGGGGACTTCCGCCTGAGCGCGGATGAGATGGCGCAATTGGCAGGCTTCCTGCGTGAGAACCCGTAGCGGACCTTTGTCCCTCCTCGTCCACATCCTCCCTTGTGAGGGGTGGCGGGAGAACGAAGCCCCAGTGGCCAATAACCGGACGGCGATCTACGTGCGGTTGGTCCGGGCGTTTTGACAGCGAGGAACGAAGCGTCTTATCCTGCTGGAGAAACGCCTGGACGCAGGGGGCGTGCCGATGGCCCGCTTGCTGGTGGACGGCGGAACGCGGGAGGCTATCTGGCGGAAGATGGAGGGGCCGCAACAGTGAGATCCGTGCAACAGGACAAGCGGCGGAATGGGCGAAATGGTGGGCGGGGCCAGACGGAGGAACGGCTGACCGCGAGCGCGAGCCACGGGACGGCTGCCCTCTCAGTGGTGCCCGAAGAGGCGCTGTCTGCCTACTACCGCATCGAGGGGGGCATTCCCCTGCACGGAGAGGTGGCGCTGAGCGGAGCCAAAAACGCCGCGACGAAGGTAATGGTTGCCACCCTGCTGACCGAAGATGCCTGCGTGGTTCGCAACGTGCCGCGCCAGCTCGGGGATGTCACGATCATCGAGGACGTGCTGACGGCGCTTGGCACTGAGATTCAACGGCCCGAGGAAAATACCGTCCTGATTCGCACGCGCGAGCTGACCAACACCGTCGTGCCGCTCGACCTGGGACGCAAGAACCGCCTCGCCGTGCTCACGACCGGTCCGCTGCTGCACCGCATCGGCCGCGCCGTGATTCCCGCGCCGGGTGGCGACCGGATTGGGCCGCGGCCGATTAATTTTCACCTGAACGGCCTGCAGCAGATGGGCGCGCACCTTGAGGCGAAGGACGGGCTCTACCACTTCAGCACCGACGGCCTCAAGGGCGCGACGATTGAGCTGCCCTTCCCCAGCGTGATGGCCACCGAGACGCTGATCATCGCGGCGACGCTCGCGCGCGGCGTCACCATCATCCAAAACGCCGCTATCGAGCCGGAGATCATCGACCTCATCAAGTTCTTGCAGAAGATGGGCGCGATCATCGAGCAACGGGTCGATCGCACCATCGTCGTCGAGGGTGTGCAGCGGCTGCACGGCGCCGAGCATCGTGTCATCGCCGACCGTAACGAGGCCGTCTCGCTAGCCATCGCGGCGTACCTCACTCATGGTGACGTGCGGCTGGTCGGGGCGGACCAGGGCACGCTGCTCACCTTCCTCAACACACTCTATCGTGTCGGACTCGATTTCACCGTCGAGGACGACGCGATCCGCTTCTTCGGGGCGGATGAGCCGCCGCGCTCCATCGCGCTGGAGACCGATGTGCATCCCGGCTTCATGACGGACTGGCAGCAGCCGTTCACCGTGCTGCTCACCCAGGCGCAAGGCATGTCGGTGATTCACGAAACCATCTATGAGGATCGCTTCGGCTACACGCACGAGCTCAACACGATGGGCGCCGATACGGGACTGTTCGCGAAATGCCTTGGCGAACTGCAATGCCGATTCCGTGGGCGTCATTTCGAGCATAGCTGCGTGGTACGTGGGCCGACGCCGCTGCACGCGACTGAGCTCGTCATGCCCGATATTCGCGCGGGAGCCTCATACATCTTGGCGGCGCTATGTGCCACCGGCACCTCGACGGTCCGTGGCATCGAGCACATCGAGCGGGGCTACGAACATCTCGACGAGAAGCTCCGCCTGTTAGGGGCACGGATCGAGCGCGTGGAGGAGTAGCGCTCGCCGGGGCGCGGAGCCGCCAGCTTTGACGCCGCTGGACTTACGCCAGCTCGATGCTTCGCGACACGCCGGCCATCACGCCCGTCGTCTCGCCCGTGCTCGTCATGTCGCGGAGGGGAGAGTGTGGCATGTCTTCGAGCGCAGCGCAGAGCAGATGCTCGACGAAGAGATGCCCGCTCTTGACGTACTCGGGGCTGGAGCAGCCGATCGCGATGACGTCGCCCGCCAGGGCTGATATGTCGCCCAGGTCCGCGTTCGCGCCGCCGACGAGGGCGAAGGTGGTCGCGCCCTGCCTCCGCGCGGCTAGCAGCAGCGGGCAGATGTCTTCCGCATGGGATTCCGTGCTGATGACGATCACCACGTCCCGCGTACGCAGTTGTGGCAGCCGGCGGGGGAAAAGGCCCAGCCGGGTAGTTCTTGCCACTGAGCCGATGCTCGCGGTGCTGTCGAGGTCCGCCTGACTCGCGCAGCTAGCCCGGCCGGGCTGCGTCGCCAGCACGCCATAGCGGGCGAGGTCACGCGCGAAGTAACTCGCCGTGCTGACGCTATCACCCAGACCTAACAGGTATACGTGCCGCCCTTGCTGTCGCGCCTGATAGAGCGCCACGAGCAACCGCTCCAGTGGGAGACGTTTGAGGCCGTCGAGCGCCCGGAACAGCGCGCTCATTTGGTTTCGCTCCCGCTGCCCCCCATGTCCGCTGCTCGCCAGCGCGCGCTCTAACGCCTGATGCGCCGCGCGCTGCACCTCCCGCTCATCCGAAGGCTCCCTTGACGTGTTCGTGCCGGAATCGCCGATGTACTGGCTCACGTGCCCACCGAGCAGTTGCCGTGTCTCCTCTACATGCGTGCTCCCGGCCAGCGGCTCAGGTGCGAAGAGGTCGGCGGCAACACCGCTGTCGCCCCACTGCTCGGCGTCCACATGCATGAGCCAATTCCTCCAGCGGCGCCATCCGACGTAGTCCGTTCCACGGCTGTGGATGCGCGAAGACACGTAGCGAACTCGCTGCTTCCTTAGCAGCCTGTGTGCCACCATGCGAGCATCCTTTCGTCGGCTGGAGGTTGGTACTGGCGAAGCTCATCAGAAACCGGCCACAAACGCTAGTATGCCATGACAAACAAGATACCGGTTGTATCTAGTACTAACTGATAGTATGCTAAGCGATACCGCTTGCTACCTCAAAATGCGTAGGCATTATCGCGTGTTGCGCGCAAATCCAATGAGATGAAACACTGTATTATGGTACTAGTATTTGGATACCGTGTTACATGCACCGCATCATCTCTCGTCTGATCCTTCGAGTCGTGTACCTCTCGCCCACCAATACGCGGTGATGTGACACGTGTCGTGCGTCATCCAGACGTTGAGGAGCAACTGACATGCGCGTTTTGTGGCTCGCCGATGCACTTCCGGCCGTCACGGCAACTCCGTGCGGTGTCGAGCGGCCCGCGGCGCATGCGCTCCATGCCCTCGCCAGTGATCATGAGGTTGTCCTGGCGGCCTTTGCGTCTGAGGAAGATGCCGCTACGCGACTCGCGTCCGCGCGGGCGTTCTGCGAGCGTGTGGAGGTCGTGCAGCGTCCGCGCGGGGTGCTGTCACGTCTATGGGTCCGTGCCTCGCGGGTGGTGCCGAACGACATGTATCCGCCCGCGCCCGCTCCCGAAGAGGCCATGCGGCAGCTCATACGGCGCCTGCTGCGGACCGACGAGTTCGATGCCATACACGTCGGCGCGCTCTCGATGGCCGGGTATGTGCCGCCCTGGGATGCGCGCCCGCGCGTGCTCGACCTGCGCGCGCACGAGTGGCGAACGTCGCTCTCCACATTCTGGCCGCCGCGAGAGCGTGGAACGCGGCTCCAGCGGCAGCGCCTTGCTCAGGCCGCACGCGCGGCCAGCGTGACCCTCGTCTCGAGTGAGCACGCGCGTGGCATGGTCGAGTCGGCGGTCGGCGCGCCGTGGAGCGTTCACGTTGTCCCGCTGGCGACCGATGTGGATGCCGCCGATGACATCTGGCACGCGCGGCACCCGTCGCCGTCGCGATTGCTCGCGTTCGGCTCGCTCCTCGACGAGCGGGCACAATGGTGTCTGCGCGACGCCTATCCATCGGTGTTGCGGGCGCTGCCAGGCACCCGGCTCGACATCGTAGCCGACGACCGGACGGGCGCTCCGCCGCGGCTCCCGTTCCCGCCGGGCGTGCGCCTCGCCGCTCCGGGCGACGATGTGGATGAACTGCTCGCCCAGGCCTCGGCGCTGCTCGTCCCCGGCACCGATCTCGCCGCCCAGTGCGAAATTCTGCGCGGTCTCGCTACAGGCATCCCCGTCGTCGCGACCTCCACTGCCGCCGTCAACCTGGATATCGTGCCGGGCGAGCACCTGTTGACCGCCGAGACGCCCACCGGATTCGCTGCCGCTATTCTCCGACTGCTCGGCGATGCCACGCTGATGGGCGATCTGTTGCTCCGTGGGCGCGCGCTCGCCCGCGACCGTTTTACTGTGTCCCGTATGCGCGCGGATCTCTCCGCTGCCTACGCACACGCCCTCAGGAGGGATGATTCATGCGCCTTGTGTTCGTGACACCGACGCCGCCGTCGCGCTGGCGCTCGCGCTCGTACAACTTTCTGACCGCGCTGGCGCCGCAGCACGAGATTTCGCTCGTCTGCCTGTGCCGCACCCCGCGTGAGTTCGTCGATGCGGGGGCGCTGCGCGACCTCGGCGTCCGCGTGGTGCCCGTCTATGAGGAGCGCCGCGCCGCGCTCGCCCGCGCAGTCACCGCAGTGCCGGGAAAGCTGCCACTGCGAGCCGCGTACGCCGCCGCGCCACGCCTGATGACCGCGCTCTACGACGAAATCGCGCGGGGTGGCGTCGATCTGATCCACGCCGAAGGGCTGCGCACCGCCGAGATCGTGCGCGCCGTGCCGCTGCCGGTGGTGTGGGATGCTGGCATCTGTTCGAGCCGTCTGGCGCGTCTGCGCGAGGCGTATAGCGCTGGCGGTCTGAGCCGGGCGTTCGCGCGAATGGAGACACGGCGGCTGCGCGCCTACGAGCGTGAGCTGCTGACCGTATTCCCACACGTACTGATCGCTTCGGAGCGCGAGCGCATCGCGTTGCTCGGCTCGGAACGTGCGTTGCGGATGGCGCCCGAAGGGCTAACCCTCCCCACGGTGGTGCCCAGCGGCATCGATCTGAATCTCTACCACCCCACGCGCGCCCGCCGTCACCTGAATCGCATCGTGTTCAGCGGCCCACTGGAGACGAGCGCCGGACGCATCGCGATCGACTGGCTGCTCGGCGAGGTGATGCCACGTGTGTGGTCGGTGCGCCCGGATGTGAAGCTCACACTGCTCTCGCGCGGCGCGGTCTCGCGCTTGCCCGCGCTCGGGCGCGACCCGCGGGTGAGCGTGGCGGCGGGCGTGGACGACGCGCGGCCCTATCTGGCGGGCGCGGCGGTGGCCGTCAGCCCCATGCCCACCGAGATTGGCGCGGGCGACGACGTGCTAGAGGTGCTGGCGATGGGCACGCCGCTCGTCGCGAGTGATGCCGCCGTGGGCATGCTCCGCCTCATTCCGGGGCGTGATGCCCTGCTGGCGGACCGGCCCGACCGTTTCGCGGCGATGCTGCTGCGCGTGCTCGGTGACGACGAGCTGCGGCGGAGCCTTGGGCGCCATGGCCGCGCCTACGTCGAGCGCTATCACTCATGGACGCGGTCCGCGCAAGCGCTCGAAGAGGTCTATGAGGCGGCGCTTGGGCGTGTGCGTCAGCCGGTCTCCTCGCACGCGCTGGTGCCGGTTCCGGTGCTGGTGCCGCTGGGCGCGCGCAGAGCGACCCAGCCGCCGCGCGCAATGGCGCGAGTCGCCACGGTTGGTGCGCACCGGGACGTCGCGTCGGCAGACTGGACGAACTGAGCGCGCTTCACAGACACGCAGCTGTCCGAGCCATAGGGACTGGACAGCTGCGTCTTCGTGCGGATGGGCCGCGTAGCCTTAGCTCGCGCGGCGCTCCAGGGCGATCACCGGAATCTGCCGGGTCGTCTTCGTCTGATACTCGCCGAACGCGGGATTGCGCTCCACCTGCCGCGCCCACAGCCGGTCGCGCTCCTCGCCGGTGGTCGGCGTCGCGATCACGTCGAACGTCTCATTGCCCACCTCGACGGTTGCCTGCGGGTTCGCCACCAGATTGTGGTACCAGTCGGGATGGGTCGGTGACCCGCCTTTTGTCGCGAAGATAATCACGCGGCTGCCATCGGGTAAATATGCGAGCGGCGCGGTGCGGCGCTTGCCGGATTTCGCGCCCGTCGTCGTCAACAGCAAGAGGGTTCCTCCCGCGAACGGGCCGCCAACTTGGCCGCCGTTCGCGCGAAACTCCTCGATGATTCTGCTGTTCCAGTCGGTGCTTCTGGATGATCTTGTACTCTCTGCCATGATGCTCCCAATGTCCTTGTGTAGATGCTTGCCGCTGCAACACCTGTCGCGGCACCACTCTATAGAGTAGGAGCCATTCGGCGAACGTGCCACTCGGCGTGCCTCTGTGTGCGGCTCACGGCCCGGTGCTGGAGTTGCTAGCGTTCCCGGCAGAGCGCGTGCCGCGGGCAGGGCTAGCGGCTGCCCTCTTCGTGCTCGCAGCCGGAAGACTCCATGCTGTCCCGTTCGCCCACCGTGACGCGGAGCACAGATGTCGTCTCGCCGCCCAGCACATCGGTGACCCGCACAGCCACGACGTACACGCCGGGACGTACGTACCGGTGGCGCAATGTGAGCGGCAGGGCAGCGGTCTTGCGCGCACGCACCGCCCACGCGCCTGCGCGGAAGACGCGGCCGTCGTAGTCCCAATCCACCGCCCACACGTCTACCCACTGGCTCCAACTGGTGACCGCGGCGTACACGTGCTCCGGCACATGCGTACCCTCGGGCATTACGAACCCCGCGAGTGTCACGGCGACCGTGCCGTCCCCTCCAGCGGCGCATATCGTGATGTCCGGTCTGCCGCCTGTGATGGTCTCGTCGCGCGGTGTCGGCTCGTTCTCTGGCGGCGTGACTCTCTGCACCGCGAACGGCGCGCGCGTCTCCAGCATGAGCAGCCGCTTGCGTGTCGTGCGGATGGCGAGGTTGTGCGCGTCGCATGCGATCCACCGGCGGCCCAGCGCTTCGGCGGCGGCGGCGGTCGTGCCGCTGCCACAGAAGCAGTCGAGTACGAGGTCTCCGGGTGCGCTGGCGATTTCGAGCAGCAGCCTGAGCAGGCCGAGCGGCTTCTGGGTGGGATAGTCGAGCCGTTCGCCAGAAAGGTTCAGCACCGGGCGCAGGTTGTAGCGAACGAGTCCGTCATCGCGCACCAGTAGCAGCTCACCTTCGAGCACGTCGCGCAGGATCGTGTCGACGTAGTAGCGACCCTCGGCGTCTTGCTGGGACCCCATAAACGGCTTCTTCAGGTACTGTCGCTCGATCTGCGGGCGCACGCGGAAGCGCGGAGATTTGGCGTAGAGGAGGATCACGTCATGCTTGCGGGCGAGGGACTCGCGCCGCGAGGCGCCGCCGCTGCGATACGCCCAGACGATCTCGTTGCGAAAGTTCTCCGCGCCGAAGACTTCGTCGAGCATCAGTCGCAGCACACCGCTGAGGCGCCAGTCGCAGTGGACGTAGATGCTGCCGTCATCAGCGAGCAGGTCGCGCAGCACGAGCGCAGTCTCGTAGAGCGCCTGGAGGTAGCCGTCTAGCTCGCGAGGGGCGGGGTCGCGGTAGGCCGGACGGTCGATGCGCGCGGTGGCCCTCCCTACGCGACGAGCGCCGTTGCCGCGTGGCACGGGAATCGTGGCCCGGAAGGTGAAGTCGTTGCCCGTGGCGAACGGCGGGTCGATGTAGACCAGCTTGACCGCGCCCGCGTACTCCGGCAGTAGCGAGGGCAAAGCGAGGCGGTTGTCGCCAGCAAGCAGCAGATTCCGCCATCCATCGCCAGAGCCGGAATCTGAAGGGCAGGTCGCCGCGTTTCCAGCAGGTCCGACGAGCTCCACCGTCTCACGACGCACCTCCGCACGTGACGTGTCGCTCACACTATCGCGCGTCTTGCCCTTCCAGACGAGCTCCGCCACACCGATCCCCTGTCCCTCGCCAGTCGCCACGCTTGCCGCGTAGACCTGTCGTGCTATACCTGACGCGCCACACGCGAGAGCGGATGGCCCTTCGCGCGCATCTCCAGCCGGTTGAACCAGCCGAACGCGGTCTGGGCGACGGTGTATCCCTGTTCTTCGAGCAGGTTCTCTATGTCGTCGAGCATGAGCTTCGCCACATCCGGCGCAGCCAGCTCGACGAAGAGGTGCGAGAACGAGTGCAGCACGATGGTGTGGACGTCGACCCGCGCGGCGACGTCCAGAATCGCGGCGGCCGCACGCCCTGCGACGCCGGAGGTGTCGGACTCGTCGGCCTTCTCGGCGGCGGCGAAGACCACCAGCGCCTCCGTCACGCGCACGGTGACCGGCTCGTCGTCGGCCACGCGGGAACGGCCGCGCTGCTCCGGCTCGGCCACGAATTCGTCCATGTGCCAGATGAGCAACCGCATCGCGCCCTCCCGTTCGCTCGTTGGCTCGTCGTGGTGTCGCACTCCCAACGCCACGACGTAAGCATATCAGACGCGCGGCTCGTGTGGTGCGGCCCCTCCCCGAAACGCTCTATCCGCTCGTGCTGCTCTACAGTAGAATTGGAAGCCCCAGAATTGGAAGCCCCGGCGACCCGATCTTCACACCTCGGGGCGAGACACAGACGGAGGCATGCGATGACGACGGGCATCACGACCCTCTACGAGCACGACCCGGCGCCGCGCGAGTCGCTGACGCCTCTGCTCGCTGCCGCATATGATGGCGGCCTCACGTTCCCTGATGACCCTGAGACCCGCGCGTATTGCGTCGCCAACTTCGTCGCGACGCTCGACGGCGTGGTGTCCTACGATGTGCCGGGCAGGCAGGGTGGGGGACCTATCAGTGGCGAGAACGATGCCGATCATCTCATTATGGGCCTCTTGCGTGCGCGGGCGGATGCCGTGCTCTTCGGCGCGGGCTCGCTGAACGGCGACAGCGGCCACGTACGCACGCCCGGCTTCGTCTACCCACCTCTGATAGAGGAATATGCTGCCCTTCGTCGCCAGCTCGGCCGCTCGTCACTGCTGCCACTGAATGTCGCCGTGACGGGCAGCGGGCGCATCGACCTGGCGGAGCCGACGTTCTCCACGCCGGGGGTGCGCGTGGTCGTCGCGACCTCTGAGCGGGGCGCCGAGTTCCTGCGCCAGCAGTGCCTGCCAGAGAGCGTCGAGGTGCGGGCGTTCGAGAGTGGCGCGGACGGTCGCATCTCGCCGTCCGCGGTGCTGGCGCTGCTGCGGCACGAGTATGACGTGCGCCTGGTCGTGAACGAAGGCGGTCCGGCGCTGCTCGGGTCGTTTCTGGCCGACGACGCGCTGGACGAGCTCTTCCTGACGCTATCGCCGCAGATCGCTGGGCGCGCCGCTGGGCACGAGCGGCTTGCGCTGGTCGAGGGGCAAGCATTCTCGCCCGAGCAGGCTCCGTGGTGGACACTGGTGAGCGTGAAACGCGCGGGCGGGCACCTGTTCCTGCGCTACCGCTTTGATCGTGCCCGCTAGCCAGCCGCGCTGGCCGTGAGTGTGCTCTCTCGTGAGATCAGCCAGTGGCCGCTCTTCAGATGCAGCGTGAGGAGGATGCCATCGGGCTGCGACGCATGCGCCCGGCGCACACTCACGGCGACCTGCGCGAGCGACGTGCCGCGTGTAGTCGTGCCAGTCGGAGCGACCAGCGCCTTATAGGTGCAGTTCACCGCCTTGCCCTCGCGGCTGTCGATGGTGCGCAGCTCGTCGCGCAGCGTGGCCGGCGAGAACGGCCCTGGAGCCGCGGGGGGAATCGGCGCCGGGTCAACATTCCGCAACAACAGATCGTAGTTCTGTGTGGTGTAGGCGGTGCAGACCTGGGCCGCGATGTCGCTCGCCGTCGGCGTGCGCAGGGCATGCTGAAAGAGCGCCTCGGCGCGCACACCGGCAACACCCACGAACGCCAGCGCGAGTGCCAGCGCCAGCGTGAAGCTCCACGCGAGCGGCGTCTGGTTGAACCACGGAAAGCGTGCGCCCAGCCGCCCTTTGCCCTGCGTGCGAGACGTGCTCGTGCCGAGTGGCGTGCGGCACAGCGAGCACGCGCGCGCGCTGGGTGAGTTGAAGCGGCCACAGACGGGACATTGCATCGCGCGCTGGCTTCCTCTCCCCACCGGGCCATGCGCCCGTCTCTCGCTGCCAGTCTACTGACTGGAGGATACTACCGTCAACGTGCCGCGAGGGTCGTCGCGAGCGTCCAGCATGCTCCGCCCTCGGTGTGCCTGGCGCTCGAACCTGTATTGGACCGATGGAAGGGTCCTACTCGTGGCTAACCGTGCGCTTCTCGCGTCTAGACAAGAGTACATCCTCCGCCGATGCATGTGCGTGCTCTCGGCGTCTCTTTGCAATCTGCTTGCCAAGCCAGCGAAAAATCGCATCTCGTTGACAGGAACAGCCGTTCTAGGGTACACTCTGCTTCGTAGCCATACAAGCGGACAGCTCTCTCCGGAAGCGGACATTTCAGGGCAGACGCGAAGCTGAGGCACCGGCGCCAGCCGGGCGATGAATGGCCGCATGAAGCGATATGGAGGGAAAACCATGCGCGGGGCACCACGAGATTCCCACATGAGCGCTGAACCGGACCGGTCCGCTGGACCGGCGACCGTGCGTGTTCCGCGCACTGCCCAGATATCGCCGTCCTCAATGCAGTCGCGCCAGATGCGGCTACCCGCATCAGTCGACGCGCGCGAGACGGAGTACACGCCGCTCGGCTCGGCCTATCCCCAGTATCAGTATGCCGACGCCGCACACGCCTCCAATTACTCGGTGAGTGCGGGCATGGGATCGGCGACCGCGCTGCCAGGTCTGCCTGCGCTGCCCTACGGAGCCTCGGCCTATGCCACGTCTGAGCCGGAGGTATGGCTCATCGCGCACTCGACGCCCGCCGGAGTCGTGCATTCGCTGGAGGGCGCGGGTCGCCCGGGCGCGATCCGTGTCGGCCGTCCGTATGGGCATCTGCGCTCCGTCCAGCCAGTGCTGCCGCCAGGAACGTTCGAGACGCTCGAAGGCGCGCCGGTCTCCTCCGGGCCGGGTGCGTCGAGCGCATCCGGCCGGGTGCGCCGCGGCCGCGGCTCCAAGAAACTGGACAGCAATCTGCCCGCCCAGCGGCCCGCACCGATGATCGTCTCGGCCGTCGAAGTCGAGACGGATGCTGGCATCTTCCGTGTCGAGCGGCCCGGCGCCGTGCTCGGGCACAGTGATGTCGCGTGGGCGCTGGCGAATCTCGAATCAGGCGAGCCCGACAGCATCGTTCCGCTGCCACGCCGCCAGCTCGCCATGCTGCTGACACTGCTCCCAACGCCCGAGGACCCCGAGCATCCCGAGCAGGACCCCGCCTGGGGCTGGGCGCACCGGTTGCGTGGACCCTGGGAGCGCGGGCCACTGCACACCAAGGGCCGCCTCGGCCGCTTGATCTCCATCGACCCCGATCCCTCCGGCCGGGGACAGCACCGCGCCTGCTTCGAGCTGCTCGGCAGCGAAGAAGTGGTCTGGGCGCTCGGCGTGCCCTGCTTCCGCTCGGGCAGCGTCTATGAGCTCGTCCCGCTGGCGCGCAGCCGCTGGCTGAGCTGGCCGCTCGCCAAGAGCCGCACACGCGCGGGCACGGCGGAGCGCCCGCAGTGGGAGATTGCCCGTGTGGTCTACCGCGTCGGCGCGCCACGCTGGCCGCTCGCCGGAGTCGTCGAGCCGATGGGGCCGATGGGCATCGGCGGCTAACTGCACGCTTTCTGTCGGAAATAACAGCAGGGTTCCATATCGGTGCCCTGCTGTATGTGTTTGAAGCGTCCTCCCGTCAGCAGGTGGGACGACAGACAGTCCTCAGTAGGCGGAATGAAGGGGAAGGTGAGCGAGCATGGCGGACGACGATGCTGGCGCAGTGTTGCCCTTCGACGACGATGCGGCATCGGAGCACATACGGCGAGCATGGCATGACGGGCGCTGGTTTTTCAGTGTGATCGACGTGGTCGGGCTTCTGACTGAAGTGTCCAAGCCCCGCCAGTACTGGTTCGACATGAAGCGCACCATTCACGATGAGGGCTTCCGTGAAGTGTCGGAAAAAATCCGACAGTTGAAGATGGAGGCGCCCGACGGCAAGCAGCGCCTGACCGATGCCGCCGATACCGAGACCATGTTGCGCATCGTGCAGAGCATCCCCTCGCCCAAGGCTGAGCCGGTCAAGCAGTGGCTCGCGCGGGTCGGCACCGAACGTCTGGAGGAAATGGAGCATCCGGAGTTGGCGGCCGATCGCCTGCGGCAGCAGTACCGCGCGCTTGGCTACTCCGATGAGTGGATCGACCGGCGACTCCAGGGCATCGTGATTCGCGATGAACTGACCGAGGAATGGCGCGAGCGCGGCGCTCGTGAGGGCAGACAATTCGCCGCCCTGACCGACACGCTGCATCACGGCACGTTTGACATCTCCGCGAGTGAGCACCGCGTCGTCAAACAGATCGGACAGCGGCAGAATCTGCGCGACTCGATGACCACGATGGAGCTGTTGCTTACCGCGCTTTCAGAGGAGACGGCCAAGGAGCTGCATCAGGCGCGTGACAGCCGGGGCTTTGGCGAACTGCGCCGCGACGCCTCTGAAGCCGGCGAGGTCGGCGGCGCAGCACGGCGCGACATAGAGGCGCGTACTGGCCGCCCTGTCGTGAGCGCGGAAAATTACAAGACGCTGCGCGAGGGCCACCAGCGCGAATTGCAGCCGCCCCTGCTCGATGATGCCGAGCCGTAGAGCGCGTCGTCTTCAGGGGCGGGCACGGCGCAACACCCCCGCTGGCGGCCCGCCCGACTGGTCGAGTAGATGGGCTTCAGCGGCTGACTCCAAGCGCTGTATCAGGCTGACAGCAGGTCATAGAAGCGGAACTCTGCTTTATCGCTGCGAGCGAGAGGTGCGCCATGCGAGAAGAACACATCGAGTACTACAAAGACGGCAGCGTGAAGGGCAAAGGGCTGATCGTTGACGGCAAGATGGAAGGCTACTGGGAGTGGTTCAGGAAAGACGGCACCAAACTGCGGTCTGGACACTTCACCGCAAGCGAGCAAGTCGGAGAGTGGATTACCTACGATCAGCGAGGCCAGGTGTACAAGGTCACGAACATGGATAAGAAGTCGAAACGGCCATCGTGAACGGGCGTGTGCTCATCACGCATTACACGCCCTCCATCCGTACCCTCTGACCGGTGGACAGACTGTTTGGTAATACAGTTGCCATCACAGGTATGATTTTGTGCCTCCACGAGCGCCAACAGAACGCCGATGAAAACCCTCTCACAAGACGCTGTGCGCGGGCTGATGATTGCCGCGCAGGGACTCCAGCGGTGCCAGCCCGCAGGGGCGACCAAAGCCGACGTGCGCCGGATGATTCGGCAGATGCACGTCTTGCAGATCGACACCATTCATGTCGTGGCGCGCAGCCCGTATCTGGTGCTGTGGAGTCGTCTAGGCGACTATCCTCAGCGCTGGGTGGACGAGCTCTTAGCCGAAGGTGCGCTGTTTGAGTATTGGTCACATGCCGCCTGCTTCTTGCCGGTTGAGGACTATCCACTGTACCGACGCCTCATGCTGAACCGGCTCACCTGGAACGAACGCCGCTGGCGGCTGTGGATGCAGGATCACACAGAGCTGGTCGATGCGCTGCTGACGCGCATTCGGGAGACTGGGCCCGTGCGCTCTGCCGATTTTGAGCGCACCGACGGCGCACCCTCTGGCTGGTGGAACTGGAAGAACGAGAAGACTGCGCTGGAAGGCCTGTGGATGAAGGGTAAGCTCATGGTCGCTCAGCGCCAGAACTTCCAGCGCATCTATGATCTGCCCGAGCGCGTCCTGCCAGAGTGGGATGATGCCCAGGCACCGTCAGCCGAGACGGTGTACGAGACATTCGTGCTGAACACGGTCAAGGCGTTAGGCGTGACGAAAGCCGCCTGGGTCGCCGACTACTTCCGCCTGTACAAGAAGCTTGCTCAGTCGGTGCTCGCGTCCCTGGCCAAACGTGGACAAATCCACACTGTGCAGGTCGATGGCTGGGATGTGCCAGGGTATTTTCATCCCGATCACCAGGAGGCGATTGAAGCGGCGGCGAATGGCCAAAGACACGTCTCCAAAACAACCCTTCTGTCGCCATTCGACCCGTTGGTGTGGGATCGGGTGCGGGCGCAGGAGGTGTTCAATTTCACCTATCAAATCGAGTGCTATACTCCCGCGCCCAGGCGGATATACGGCTACTTTACGCTGCCGATTCTCTACAACAATATGCTGATTGGCCGCCTCGATCCCAAAGCCCATCGCAAGGAGGGCATTTTCGAGGTGAAGGCGCTGCATCTCGAACCCGGCGTGATTGTCGACGACGCCCTGGTTGCCGAGGTGAAACGTGCGCTGCGGGCCTGCGCCATGTGGCACAACACACCGCGGGTCATCGTCCGTGCGGCGAGCGAGCCCGGCCTTGCCCAGCGCCTCTCCGACTAATCGCCTAACGTGGTTGCCCTATGGTAGTGGATGAAGGCACCGTGCCGAGATGCCCTCGTGCATGGCTCGCTTCTCCTCCACATCAGCCTGGGTGCTGTATCGGCTGCCGGAGCACAGTGCGCATCTTGTCAGGGGCCGCACGCCGCGGATCGCTCAGGTAGATCTCGTGGTGTTTTGGGCGGATCTCGTCAAATGTGTACCCCTGCTCCCGGATGAAGTCGTGCAGACGGGCAACTGTCGGCCCCTCGGCCGCATACGGCCCCCGGTGCATGATCTGTGCGGCTAGTCCCTCATGGAAGGTTTCCAAACGCACCTGTCCCAAAGCTGGCGACGGCTTCTTGCGCTGCACCTCAGTGCGCGCACGCTCAAAGAGCGTGGCGGTCACCTCCGCAGGCTGGACGATCATCATGGTCCACAGCCAGTCCTCTTTGTGCTCGATACTGAAGGCCCGCATATCTGGCACCCACCACAGCCCTTCCAGGGGCATCACCACATAATCGAGTCCTTGCTCCTTCTTGAGGAGGAACTTCAGCGCGTAGGAGAGGCCATACAAGGCCTCAACTGCCTTTTGGTAGTCCTCGGAGATATTGGGGTCACCCATGCCGTCAATCATGAGGAACGTCAAGGCGGGAACATCCACCACGCTCACTTCGTTCGCCGACGGAGCATAGAGGTCAGCATGCTGCTTTTTCAGATCAACCTTCGTATGTGTCGTGCTCAATGGGCCACCTCCTTCTGAATTCAGAATACCGCCTCTGCTCGCCGTCAGCTTTACGATGCGCCGCGTACCGGGCCGTGCGCGATGATTGCCCGCGCCTGCTCGGCATCCACGCCGGTGCCAGCGTAGGTCATCCACCACGTGATGCCAGCATCGGCGTACTCGTGCAGGAGCGCGGCGGCCGCGCCTGGGTCGTCGGGCAGTTCGCCGGTGCTGGCGATGTCGAACGGCGCCGTGCTGGTGCGCTCCCGCGCCATGAAGGCGGAAATGTCGCGCGCGTCCTGGACGGTCAGCATCGCAAAATCGCCGGTTTCCGACACCTTCGCCCCGCAGAAGCCGTCCCAGCGGGCGGCGCGGAGTGCGGGCAGTCTGCGCGGCCAGAATCCACCGATCCAGATCGGGATGCGCGGCGACTGCACCGGCGCGGGCACAAAGCGCGTCTCCGCGACGGTGTAGTGCGTGCCCTGGTAGGCGAACGGCTGCCCACTTAGCAGGCCGGCGAGCACGTCCAGCCCTTCGTCCAGCAGCTCGGCACGGCGGCGCGGGTTGGTCTCTTCGCCGAAGCGCGCGAAGCTGGCATCGTGCGGATCGCCCACCCCGAAACCGAGAATCAGCCGCCCGCGCGAAAGGTGGTCGAGCGTCAACGCCTCGCGGGCGACCTTCCACGGCCGTCTGCGCGAGAGCGGCGTGACCGTCACACCCAGGCGGATGCGCTCGGTGGAGGTGGCGATCGCCGCGAGCGCCAGCCAGGGGTCGTAGAGCGGCGACTGGTCGCCCTGCCAGAACAGGATGTAGTCCTCCAGAAAGACGCCGTCCCAGCCCGCGTCTTCGGCCAGACGCGCGTAGTCCACCAGCCGCCGCACGTCGCCGTCAACGCCGGTGATCGGCAGCGTCAGCCCATACCGCATCGTGCCCTCCTCTCCTCCTGTGTCCACTTGATTCGCTTCACTGAGAGCATACGGGGCGATATTCGACATCCAATGTCATATTGCGTCGCGAACGGGTCTCTGGCTCCCCTCTGCGGGCATTAGCCGGGGAAGTCGGCCAGCCCGCGCCAGACATGAAAAAGCTCCCCCTCCTTCGTGGAGGGGGAGCTCTCATTGGAGCGAGTGTCTGCTAGCGCTGGCCCCAGCCCTGTGAGTCGCGGTTGGCGGGCATCTGCGGCGACCCCCAGCCAAGCGCGTCGGAGTCAGGTGAGCGCTCCGGCTGGCCGTACTGCGGATTACTGTAGCCGCCGTAGCCCCCGCCAGACATCTGTCCGCGTCCCTGGCTGGGCTCTCCCCACCCGCTCTGCGTGTTCGACCCACGGCCCCACATGCTCGGCGGGTTCGGCGGCACGGGCATGTTCCCACGCGGGGCAGCCATGCGGCGCCCACCGGCTGCCGGCGCGGCGAGCTGGCGCGGCGAGAGCGGCGACGGCATCAACGGCGCGGCTGGCATCATCTGCTGCCCCGAAGACGGCAGCATCATCTGCTGGCCCGCGGCGGGGAGCATCGGCATTGCCATGCCGTTGTCGGCGGCTGGCGTCTCCATTGATGCTTGCTGCGCCATGCGCTCGGCAGACACCCGGCCGCCGACGATGCGTTGCAGATCGCCCACCACCTGATCGAGCTGATTGGCGCTCTGTGTAGCGGCGTTCGCGCCATCGACGAGCTGGTCGGACACCTGCATCGTGACGGTGATCGCCTTGTCGAGGCGCTCGCTGCTGGCATACTGCCGCCGCGCCGCTTCGTCAATGTAGTGCGCCAGCTCAAGCAGATGCTGCACCGTGCGGCGGGCCTGGTCTTCGGTCAGGCGATCCCAATATTCGCTGAACCAGTTGCTCGCGTCGATGATGCGGTGCGCCGCCTGATTCATCGCGTCGGAGAGATAGCGCACGCTCTCCAGGCCGGTGCGGCAGGCATCCACCACCCAGTGCTGTTCGCCCGCCGATGCCTGCTGGCGCTCCGCCAGCGTCTGCAGCGCGACCGCCGCGCCTTCGAGCTCAGCGACTGAGCCACGCACGACGTTAGTCGTGGTACGGCCGAAGATCAGGCCGATCAGGATGGCCAGCACGGCGATGACCGCGGCGCTGATGAGCGAGAGCCGCACCTGATCGTCGGCGACGCGTGTCACAGTAGAGAGCGGGCTGAGCACGAAGTACGACCAGGGCACCGTATTCATGTGGATGCGTACGAACTGGTAGGTCGACGTCGCACCTGGCGAGGCGATACCCTGGAAGTCGAGTTGCGGCGCGGTAGACGCAAGCGACTGCTGCACGTCGGTGAGGTTCATCTGCTGCACTGGATCGCTGGAGCCGTACTGCTTCATCTGGGCAATGCGCTGTTGTGTCGCGGCGTCGAGCGGTTGCACGGCGGTGAAGAGCTCGTTGGCGTGCCCGTCGGCGATGCGAATGCCGTTCTCGTCGGTGACGAAGGCGTAGCTGCCGGCGCCGTTCGCGCCCTGCTCATTGCCGACGATGTTCCAGATATAGTCGAGCTTGAGGTCCGCCCGCAGATAGCCGACGACCCTCTGTCCCGGTTGCAGCACGATGGGCGAGTAGATGCGGACGAACGCGTGCTTCGTCGCGGGATCGACCACAACCGGCGAGATGACCTGCTTGGCCTGCGCGACCGGAGCGGCCTCCTGCGCGGGTGCCGCTGGCTCCTTCGCCGCGACGTCCGCGTTAGAGGTGAGCACCTGCTTGTTGGTGATGTCGTACAGGCTCCACAGCGAATAGTTCGGGTCTTTCACCGGCCCGATCGCCAGCGCGCGGACGAGCGAGTCTTTATAGGCCTGCATCAGGCTCTTGCTGCATGGGTCGGCAGTCTGTGTCTGGTTTTGGTTCTGCTGGAAGCCATTCGACTGCTGCTGCGTGGTATCCGTGCCGTTCGCCTGCGCTTGCGCCTGGGCGAGCTCGCAGCCGAGATAGGCCGGAGCCGTCGGCAGTGCGGCGAGCGTCACGCCGTCCGAGAGACGCTCGCGCATATAGGAATCGATCAGCGTCGTCTTGGCATTCGCGTCAGTGCCGAGTGCGTTGCGTCCCTGCGTGATGAGATTCCCGCGCGCGAAGTAGTCGTTGATGCCGACCACGGCGGCAAGTGGCACCAGCGCGGCAAAGAGCACCAGCAGCGAGAGCCGGACGGAGAGCGACAGACGGCGGCGCCCAGAGCCGCGCCGTTGTGCCTGAGCCATGAGTAAGCACCTCGTTTCGCGAAGTAGGAGTTCTTGCGCGGGTAGGCGGAAGGCGCTCTGAGGGGTGATTCACACCCGCGACAGACGCGCGCCCTGTGTGACATAAGGCAATAGATGCGTCGGGAGGTAGTGTCTCACGACCGCGACAGACGACAGCGGTGCGCTGGTACTTTCGGATACGGCGGCGGATTCGCTCGCGGTTCGTTTCGCGACGCGCTCCGGCGGCCGCGTTGAGGCAGGGCACGCCTGGATACCTCGCACATACTGCTGCTCCTCCTCCTCCCCACCATCCACCGCACCACACGCTCAGGGAAACCGCCGCTTGCTCTTCTCCACAGCCAGTTATGCAGAGGACAGGCCGTCGTCACGGAAGACGCGCCGGGAATCGCATTCTGTTGTATCCAGCGCGCATCCGCGCACCCATGCGCCCACCGAAGAGGACCGCTACCACGTTCACGCGCGACCGCACTGGTATCAACACATGAGCGCTAGAAGACCTAGTAATAGTAGATCAGCCCGCGCGCCTCCAGATCGGCGAGAATCTGCGCGACCTCTCCGACCGGCTTGGATGACAGGCGCGCGAGATCGAGCACTGTGTACTCGCCGTTCGCCAGCAGAAGCACCGCGCGATGGCTGCGCGACAGGTTGTAAGCGGTAACGACCGACATCAGATCGCGCACATCCGGCGCGCGCCGCGGACGTCGCTGCAGCATCGGGTCCGAGTAGCCACCGTAGTCGGGGGTACTCGGCCACCCCTCAGACTCGTTCGGGCCGCTCGCGCGCCCCCAGGAGCCAGTAGCGCCGCCCGAAACGCCAGACGATCCAAAGGTGCGTGAGCGTGGACCCTGCGAACCAGGGCCGCTCGACAAGCCATGCGTCGGCGGTGAGATCATAGGCCGGCTGATCGGGCCGGTAAAGCCATTCCCACTGTAGCCTGACGGGTCAGATGACCCACCGAAGGGCATCCGCCCGCCTGGTGCATAGTCATTGGGGGGCGGAGTCATGCCCGAAGAGCGCGGCGCGGGCGAGTAGGGACCCTCGTCTAGCCCGTCGAACGTGCCAGTGCCAGGGAGCGTGCCTGAGACGTTCGGCACGGGGCTCGGGGCCGATGGGTCGAATGCGAAATGACACTCTCCCCAGCGCGCAAGCACCGCCAGCGCCTCGCGGCCACGCAGGCTCCCGAGCGCCGCGTAGACAGGGCGGCCAGCCATGAAGTAGACTGAGCCTTCTTCGGTGACGGTTCCCGATCCGCGTTCAACCGCGAGCAGACCGGTGCGTCTACCAAGCTCGACCACTTCAATGACATTGGCCAGACGGTCAATCGCCGTCAACCTGGGCTTAGACATGCTGTAGATGTGGCCCTTCGTCTCTTCTCAGTCGCGTAGTAGCCGTCGCCGCGGCTGGCTAATCCCGTCTCGACTACGCTTGCGCCGCGCGTCTGCGGAGGACATAGGTGGAGGCTACGCGCGGCCCGCTGGACTGCTCTGAATGACGGCCATAGTATAGCATGAATGGGTATCTGGCTAGCCATACTACCCATATGGAGGAATCGATCGTCTCGCGTCCCCCCTGACGCCGCTTGCTCGTCGAACCGCCAACGCTTAACTAGTAGCGCGACGCTGCATGTGCTCGGCGATGGTTTTGACGAGCTGCGCTTGCTCCTTCGAGCAGACGAGGAGGCCCTCGGGCGTGTCGACGATCACGAGGCCCTCGACCCCCGCCGTCGCGATGGGGCGGCCGGTGGTGCTGTAGACCAGCGTGTTGGTCGTGCCGACTTCCAGATGCGCCTCGGCGGCCAGACCGACCACCGCGTTGCCCGCCGCATC
>CAYRVF010000066.1:0-29521 GCA_964427535.1 uncultured Ktedonobacterales bacterium | reverse complement strand
CCGACCGCATTGGGCGCGTCGCTATCGTCTGCTTCGCGACCGGCTGCATGGCGGTGGCCTCGCTCGTGTTCGTCATCCTGCCGCAGTCGATTCCGCTCTGGCCACTGGGCCTGGTTTTCGGCCTGGGCTACGGCGCATATACCAGCGTCGATTGGGCGCTCGCCGTCGACGTGCTCCCCTCGGCGGGCGCGGCAGGCAAAGACATGGGCATCTGGACACTGGCCACGACGTTGCCCGCGATCCTTGCGCCGGTCTTCGGCGGCGTCGCGATCTCGGTTGCGGGAGCGTTCGGCGCCACCTCCGATGGCTACCGCGCCGTCTTCGCGCTCGCCGTTGCATGCATGGTCGCGGGCGCGGTGTTCATCCTGCTGGTGCGTGATACCATCTCCGCTCCGGCGGGCGCGCACGGCCAGCGTAGGCAAGTGGGGCTGGGCTGGCTCCTCGCCGCCTCGGCCCGTGCTGGGCAGGCACGCGGTTTTCTCCGCTTCTGGCCGTTCTGGGAGCGCATCACGATGTTCGTCCACCGCGTCCGGCCGATACCGGGCGCGCCGTACGGCCTCTTTCTCGTCGAGTTCCGCAAGCACGACGGACGCCCAATCGTGATGCCAGATAGCACAGAGGTCAGGCGCGGCGACCGCATCGCCGAGGTCCACATCAATAACCGCGCGATCGTCTCGGTGATCCAGCCAACACCCACGTGGCGCATCCTCGCGATGCTCGCGGCCGACCTCCGCGCACTGGAGCGCTGGTCCGAGGAAGCGACGTTCCCCGCCGACGTCCGCGCGCTCTACGCCTTCACGCTGCTCTCGAACGGCGCCGCGCGTCTGGGGTTCACGCTGCGTGAGCGGCCCGTGACCATACGTACGCGCCTCGACCGCTTCTTTCTGGTGGGCTTGCTCGCGCTCTACCACCCACACGGCGTCGAACGCCTGCGTGAAGGCACGACGTATAGCAGCTTCCCCGTCGAAATCTGGATGTCGCGTCAGGAGTTGCGCCGCAGGTACGGCGAACACTCGCGAGACGCGTGACGCGAGGGAAGGGTAGCTGGTCCCAACCCGCGATCCCTCCCCCGCTTGACGGCGGTAGAGGGGAGATAGACGTTAGACATGGCCAGGTACATCCACCTCAGTGCCCCTTCCCGTTAAGGGAAGAGGGTTGGGGGTTAGGTTCTGCCTGGCTCCACTCCTGGCCCAGCAGGAGGATTAGAGGATGGGGTCCGTGCCATGCCCCGCCAGGCCAAGCTCGTCGGCCTCTTCAGTCATCGCCGCGATGACGAAGGCGATGTGCTCGTCCAGTGGCACGCCCAGTTCCTCCGCGCCCTTGATGATGTCGTCGCGGTTGACGCCGCGCGCGAAGGCCTTGTCCTTCATCTTCTTCTTGACCGAGCTGACCTCCAGCCCGACGATGCTCTTGTTCGGGCGCACGAGCACCGCCGCGGTGATCAGACCAGTGATCTCGTCGCAGGCGAAGACCGTGCGCGAGAGTAGATCGTCGCGCGGCACACCATGATAGTCGTTGTGCGCGATGACGGCATGCACGACCGCCTCGGGATACCCACGCTCGCGCAGCCATTCCGCGCCGACCTTGCCGTGTTCCTCGATGGTGGGGTGCTCCTCGTAATCGACGTCGTGCAGCAGCCCGGTGACGCGATAGAGCAGTTCATCTTCGTCCAAGCGGCGCGCGTAGGCGGTCGTCGCCGCGCTCACCGCCATGCCGTGCTTTACCAGGCTCTCACTCTTGTTGTGCTCGCGCAAAAGCGCCATCGCGGATTCGTAGCTCACTTCATCCATTGGATAGTACATCCTCCGTTTCTTGGTGGCGGTGTCGGTGCTCGCTAGTGCTGCCTTGTGCGCGACTTCCCAGGATGGGTGTGGCTTTCCGCTGCGGTCGTGCGCTCGCGTTCGGCATCATGGTTGTCGTTGCCATTGCGGCGGCGCACTCCGAGACCCGGTCGATCAGGCAGCAGAAGCTTCCCACCTTCGAAGCGCACACCCTCGAAAGGATCGTCGCCGACGAGCAGCGGGCCGTCGAGATCGGCGAAATCGACCAGCGGACTGAGATGCGCGGCTGCGGTGATGGCGAGCGAACTCTCGATCATGCAGCCGAGCATCACGCTCAGACCGTGGGCACGCGCGGCGGCGATCATCTTGCGCGCTTGTGTCAATCCACCACACTTCATCAGCTTGATGTTGATGCCGTCCACCCGCCCGGCGACACGAGGCACGTCTTCGAGCGTGACGCAGCTCTCGTCCGCGACGATGGGGACCGGCACGTTCTCACGCACGAGCCGCAGCCCATCGAGATCGCTGGCGGCGACCGGCTGCTCTACGAACTCGATGTTGAAGGGCGCGAGCGCGTTGATCGTGCGAATGGCCTCCTTTGGCGTCCATCCGGCGTTCGCATCCACACGCAGCGTGGCGTCGGTCACGCCGCGGATAGCACGCACGATCTCCACGTCGTTGGGCGTGCCCACCTTGATCTTGAGGATGGGGAAGTCCGCCGCCTCGCGGGCTTTGCGCGCCATCTCGGCGGGCGTGTCCAGGCCAATCGTGAAGGAGGACACCGGCGTCCGCTCGGGATTCAGCCCCAGAAGCTGGTAAACCGGCACACTCATGCGGCGGCCCGCCAGATCGTAGAGCGCCATGTCGATGGCTGCCTTCGCCGCGGCGTTTCCGCGCATCACGTGGTCCATCTCGGCCACGATGTCTTCGATATGCGCCGGATTGTCGCCGAGGGCATCGGCGAAGTAGGTGAGCGCGGCGAAGACCGTCTCGCGCTTCTCGCCGTAAAACCCGCTCGGCGCGGCCTCGCCGATGCCGACTGAGCCATCGTCTTCCAGCTCCACGAGAACGTTGCGGGCGGCGTGCTGCACACTGCGCGAGATACGGAAGGGCGTCTTGGGCGTGAGATCGAGGGTTTGCGCGGTAAGTTCCATCGGATGTCGTTCACCTTCTTGGGCTATGCGCCAGCGGGAGACATGCGCGTCCACGCTCTGGAAGTCAGTCTACCCGATACCCCTCATTCGTCACGGACGAACGCCTCGAGCGCGTCCACCAAAGGTCCGGCGCCGAAGCGCACGGGATCGGTCGCGGGCAGACCAGCGTCGCGTGCCGCCAGCTCGCACGCCTCGCGTGCCTCGGCGTCCGACAGGCCGAAGGTGTTGACGGCAACGGCCACGGTAGGGGCGGGCTTCAGCCATCCTGCCGCCGCCTCGTAGATCGCGGCGACCTCGCGCAGCGGCGGGATCGCTACGTCGTGCTCGTCGATGTGCGTCTGCCCGGCACGGCAGCACAGAATCTGCAAATCGGGCGCAGAGCCGTGCAGCAAGCCGAGCGTCACGGCGGAGTAAGCCGGATGCAGCAGCGACCCCTGCCCCTCGACGAAGACCCAGTCGAAGCGCTCGGCGTATGGCACCACCATACCTTCGACGCCACCCGGCAGGAAGTCGCTGATGAAGCGGTCGGCGGGAATGCCCTCGCCGGCGATCAGAATGCCGGTCTGCCCGGTCGCGGCGAAAACCGACGAGAGGCCGCGCCGCCGCGCCTCGCGGTCCACCTCGATCGCCACGGTCATCTTGCCGACGGCGCAGTCGGTGCCGCTAAAGTAGACGGTATGGCTGCCCGGCCGGTGCGGCGTCGCCTCGCGGATGCGGGTGGCGAGCGCATCGGGCGGCCGCCGAACATCCCAGAGCTCCACGGAGTACTCGCGGGCCGCCTGGGCAAGCTCCGGATCATCCGCGAGGAACGAGTGCAGCCCGCTCACTACCGACATGCCCTGGGCCATCGCCCGCACGATCTGCGACTTCCACGCCGCCGGAAGCTGCCCCCCGACTGGGGCGATGCCAATCAGCAGCGTATCGGGGTTAAACTGAAATGCATCCGCCACATCGGCGACGACGGGAATCTCCTGCCCGACACCCTGCGGATCGCCGAGCGCGGCAGCGACCGTCTCGCCCGCGTGGGTGCTATCGACGACCGCGACAACGGCGTCGGGACTGTAGCGAATCACGCCGAGGGCGGTCTTCGCGCGCCGGGGAGTGAGGCTGCCCTCCGCCAGGATGACGATGCGACGCATGCACAGATTCTCCTCTTGCCGCCAGACGGCGCGATCAGCACCAGCTGGATACGCGCGCACAGACGGCTCTACTCAGGCACATGTACCGCGGCTACAGAGTTCAGCACGCGAAAGCGCGCGGGGTCCGGCAGCACAAGCTGCCCTTCGTCCGCGTTTCCCGCCGTACGATACGCATCTCGATGATACGCGACCGCTGCCAGCGCGGCGGCTACCGCGTCGAGCAGGTCAGCGCCGAGCAGAGACTCCCTTGGCTCAGGGAGACCATTCACCCAAGCTCGTAACCCGCTCTGTAGCGTCTGCCGTGGTCCAGGTGCCGTCTTCGCCACGCGCCTGCCGTCCCGCTGGAACGCCTCGATACCCAGGCAGCGTGCTACTCCCGTCGGGAACGTCTCGATCACCAGCACGGCCGGCAGCACTTCGCGAATTGCACTGGCGAGTGTTAGGCCGCGAAACGTGAGTCCGCCGAGGAACGAGACCGGCAATGGCCGAACGCCGAGCGCGCGCCAGACCGGGTCGCGCTCCGCCGCTCGCGTGTATGGGCTGGCAGAGCCGGCAGCGACATGCTCCCCACGCACCGCCGCGGCCACCGGGGCAGGCAGCGAGAGTGGCGCGTCGATCGCCACGACGACGGGATGCTCACCTGCTAGCACCGTCACGATATCGTCATCCGTCTCCACTGCGGCGTGTCGCGAGTCGTCAAAGACCGGCATCGCGTCAGCGGACACTTCTAACACCGCCAGCTCGGAGATGCCGCGTCCCGCCGCGAGATCGATGCCCGCGACGACACTCACGCGGGTGTCTCCTCGGGTGCGACCGGCGCGTCGAACTTGGTGAAGAGCGGCGTGGGCATTGGCAGCGTCTGTCCGACCGGCACTGGCTCTGCCGCCCAGCGCCACTCTGACGGGTCGCTCGTGAAACCAAGCAGCTCGTGCAGCCTGGACGACGAGAAGGGCACGTACGGCGCGAACAGAATCTTCAGCGCGTTGAGCACCTGCACCATCACAAAGACCGTCGTCGCGGCAACCTGCCGGTCGACCTTGATGCTCCGCCACGGCGCCTGCTCGTCCAAGTAGCGGTTCGCCGCGCGGGCCACGTTCATCGCCTCGGCGAGTCCGTCGCGCAGTCGCACCGCCTCGATGGCCTCGGCTGCGGCTTTCAGCCCACGCGTCACCTCGTCAAGCATTGCCCGATCGGCGGGGCCGATCTCGCCCGGCGCGGGCACCTTGCCCTCGAAGTTGCGCTGGAGGAAGGTCAGCACGCGATGCGCGGCGTTGCCGTAGGTGGCGACCAGTTCGTCGTTGTTGCGACGCACCAACTCGTCGTAAGTAAAGTCGGTGTCGTGTCCTTCCGGCATCGTCGCCGCGAGGTAGTAGCGCAGCGGGTCGGGACCATACTGGTCGAGCACGTCTTTCGTCCAGATCACGTTGCCCCGGCTCGTAGACGCCTTGAAGCCGCCCATCGTCATGAACTCGTTGGCGGGCACGTCGTACGGCAGATTGAGTCCGCCATAGCCCAGCAGCATCGCCGGCCAGATGATGGTGTGGAAGGGGATGTTGTCCTTGCCGATGAAGTAGTAGCCGCGCGCGGGCGGCTCGCCGTTGAGGCCGAGCACCCACCAGTCCTTCCAGGCGTCCGGCGTGCCGCGCTTCTCGGCCCATTCGATGCTGGCGGAGTAGTAGCCGATCACGGCATCGAACCAGACGTAGATACGCTTGTCGTCGTAGCCCTCCAGCGGCACGGGCACACCCCAATCGAGGTCGCGGGTAATGGCGCGCGGCCGCAGCCCCTCTCTGATCCAGTTGAGGGCGAAGTTCGAGACGTTCGGCCGCCAGTGGTCCTTGTTGGCCTCCAGCCACTCAGAGAGCTGTGGCTCCAGTTTGGGCAGGTCAAGGAAGAAATGCTCGGTCGTGCGAATCTCGATGGAGCTCTCTACACTGCCGCAAAGGCGGCAGCGCGGCTCGATGAGCTGCGTCGGGTCGAGCGTGCGGCCGCAGTTGTCGCACTGGTCGCCGCGCGCATCGGTGAACCCACAGTAGGGACACGTCCCGTTGACGTAGCGGTCTGGCAGAAAGCGCCTGTCCGTCGGGCAGTACGGCGACTCCATCGTGTCCTTGAAGATGTAGCCGTGGTCGAGCAGCCGCAGGAAGAAGTCCTGTGTGACGCGATAGTGGTTCGGCGTCGTCGTCTCAGTGTAGAGGTCCCACGAGATGCCCAGCCGCTGCCACACCTCGAGGATTTGCGCGTGATAGCGCGCTACCAGCTCCCGCGGCGAGATGCCCTCCCGGTCGGCGTCCACGGTGATGGGAGTACCGTGCTCGTCGCTCCCCGAGACCATCAGCACGGAGCGCCCGGCCAGACGCGAGTAACGGGCGAAGATGTCGCCAGGGAGGATCGAACCGGCGATCTGACCGACATGTGTGCTACTGCGAGCATATGGCCATGCAATCGAGACCAAAATGCGCTCTGACGGCGCGATGTATGCGATAGGTGAGGATGGAGAGAACGCCATACGGACTAGTACCTCTTTCAGGGCGTATTGATGCGCTGTCAGTATAGCACAGCCCCGCCGCCGCACCCGCTTGGACTCAGGCGTGGAAGGCATCGAGAAAGATGGTCCGTCCGGCATTTTGGAGGCCATGCACGCGCACCTGTTGTATAATGACAGGTGGTGATGGGCAATGTGCTGTTGGCATTACCCCTCGCGCGATGAATGTTTCGTCGAGGTAAGAAGAGGTCTATGCTTCACTACGTGAATTCGCAGACGGGTGCTGAAGTGCATCTTGGACGGACGGGCGCTGGCTTCTATGTCGAGGCTCGTCATCCTGACTTTGGCCTTCCGTTTCGCAAGAGCTACGAGTGGCACCAGCGCGATCTGGCGACTCGTGACTACGAGCTGCTGCGGGCCGTCGTTGGCGGCACACGAAAGGAAATCGAGCCAGCCATCGCGGGCTAGCGACTGGACGCTCGGTGACTGTGGAGTACAACGGCGTACATCCTTATCCGTTCTTAATCCCACGGATTCATATACAACGGCAGTATCTCGTACGGCGTCCCCTAGTAGGCCCACCGTTCATCCGAACGGCGGGCCGTTTTCTTTTCCCAGCGATCCAGCCGTGCCGCGAACTCAATACACTTCGACGTCCGGCCCCCAGCTCTCCAGCCGGCGCTTGATGGCGCCCAGGAACTGCGCCGCCGTCAGGCCGTCGATGATGCGGTGATCGAACGAGAGCGACATGTTCATCATCGAGCGGATGGCGATGGCGTCGTCGACGACGACCGGACGCTTGACGACCGCGTCCATCGTCAGGATGCCCGCGTTCGGCTGATTGATGATCGCCATCGAGAGCACCGTACCGAAGACCCCCGGATTGTTCACGGTGAAGGTGGCGCCCTGCACTTCCGCTGGCTGCAGCCGGTTCGCGCGCGCGCGCGTCACCAGGTCGTTCACCGCGCGCGCGATGCCCGCCAGATTGAGCATATCGGCGTTGCGAATGACCGGCACAATCAGATTGTTGTCGAGCGCGATCGAGACGCCGACGTGAATCTGCTTGCGCAGGATGACCTTGTTGTCCTCGGTCCAGCTCGCGTTGAGGTACGGATGCTCACGCAGCGCCTCGACCGCGGCCTTGATCACCGCCGTTTGGTACGAGATACCGTAACCCTCGCGCCGCTTGAACTCGTCCTTGTGGGCATCGAGCCAGCGCGCGACGTTCGTGACGTCCACCTCCACCATCGTCCAGGCGTGCGGCGAGGTGCGCTTGCTGCGAACCATGTGTTCCGCGATAGCACGGCGAGCCGGAGATGGATTCACCACCTCGTCGCCGAGCGACATCGCGGGCGCGCTCGCGGCGGAAGCGGGCGCTGAGGGCACGTACGCTGGTGCGGCAGGCTGCCGCGTATCGAACGTCATCGGGGCGGATGGTGCAACCGGCTGCGGCGTCTGACTGCGCTGCTGCACGAAGGCCAGAATGTCCTCTTTACGCACGCGCCCGTTCTCGCCGCTGCCCTGCACCTCGCGCAGGTCAATCTGATGCTCCTGCGCCATCCTGCGCGCGAGCGGGGAGACGCGCTCGATGCGCTCGGCTGTGGCGGTGGCAGACCGCCCGGCGTTCGCGGCCACACCCGTGCCGTTGCCCGCGGGGATGGGGTGAGCGGGGGGGCGCGGACCATTCTCACTCCCCATCGGCGCGGGCGTCGCGCCAGCGGTCGTCTCAGGTCCAGCGGTCGGGCTGGCGGACGTCGATGGCGCGCTCGATGGCGCGGAGGTGGCGCTTCCGGCCTCCTCGATCTCAGCGATGTCCGTCCCGACACGCACCGTCTGGTCTTCGGCGACCAGGATCTTCACCAGCCGGCCCGCGGCGGGCGACGGAAGTTCCGCCGTCACCTTGTCGGTCACGATCTCGACGAGCGACTCATCCCTCTTGACGGTGTCGCCCTCTTGCTTCAGCCAGCGGCCGACGGTTCCTTCTGAAACCGACTCACCGAGCTGCGGCATGGTGATCTTGGTTGGCATCTCAGCGCTCCTCCGAATGCTGCACTCCGTTGTGCGGACTTCGTACTGGCGCGGAACGCCAGCAGTCTTCGATCACGAGCGGGTGCGGACGGGATGGTACCCATCCTCCCGAAACGTCTTGGCACGTATAGCAACGGCTGGCAAGCGCCCGCCGCCACACGCGCGCCCAATTTCTCCGATGTGCTGCTCCGCCTACGTACCGCATATCGCGGGCCGCACGCCGCGCGATCTCTATTCTATCGCACACGGCCAATCGGCGGATTGTCGGATTAGTTTCCTGTTGCCACCTCCCAGCCTTTATACCATTGAAGAGGGGCCAGGCAGCGGGCTTGCGCGTCCCGCATCCCTCAGGTATACTTAGAACAAATGTTTGAGTTTTGTGGATGACGATTACCGGCTTCGCGCGGCTGCGGAAGAATACATGAGTGCGACCAGTGCCGAGTACACAGTGCACAGCGTACCCGCCCGGCGGGACAAGGAGAGACAGACACATGACCGAACAGCAGCAGAACGAGACGCCGCGCGCTGACCAGTATCCGCAGCAGTGGCGCATCGCGCAGAGCTACGATCCTAACGACCACATCATGAACCTCAAGGGCCGCGATTACCTCAACGTGCAGAATCGCCTGCTCTGGTTCATCAAGGACCAACGCGAGTTCATCCTCGCCGGCCTTGCCAAGGTGCCATACGTCATCCAGACCGAGTTGGTCGAGATGGACCGTGAGGCTGGGTGGGCGCACTTCAAGACCTACGTGCGTGACGTGCTCGGCAACGAGGCGACGATGTACGGCTCAGAGGCCGCGCGTGACTTCGGGGACTACGCCGAGAAGGCCAGCACCAAGAGCCTCGGGCGCGCGTTGCTCGCGCTCGGCTATGGCACTGCCTTCGCGCCGGAGATGGACGAGGGCGAGCGCGTCGTCGACAGCCCCGTCGAGCGCCGCCGTGGGCCGGTCCGCCCGGCCGCCGCACCACAGTCAGGTCCGATCACCGCGTCAGCACCGACCGCGTCAGCACCGACCGCGACCATCGGCACCGCGGTCGCCGGACAGGAGCAGCCCGCCAGCGAACAGCAGATGGTGAGCATCCGCAAGCTGTGCTCGGCGCTTGGCCGCGCGGAGCCCGCGCAGGAGCTGACCTACGCACAGGCACGTCAGATGATCACGCAGCTGAGCGGCGAGTACCAGCGCTCGCGCCGCGCCAGCTAGCGGATTGCGCTTGACGAGCACGATGCGGCCGGTAACCTTCTACGGGTTACCGGCCGCATCATTTTCCATCAAGGCTCAAGCAAGGTTCAAGGTCGTCGACGAGGCAGCCTGCCAGGCGCGCCTACCAGTAGCGGTCCTCGTCCCACGGCAGCGCGGTGTTGCTGTAGCCACGCACCTCCCAGAAGCCGGGGCGGTCGCGTTCCATGAACTCCAACCCGTCGAGCCATTTGGCGCTCTTGTAGAAATAGAGCTTCGGCACCACCAGTCGCACCGGCCCACCGTGCTCGGGCGTCAGGTCCTCGCCGTCGTGCTTGAACGCGATCATCACGTCGTCGTCGTCCAGCGCGGAGAGCGGCATATTGGTGGTGTAACCCGTGAACGAGTGCGCCATCACGAACTGCGCCTCGGGCTTTGGCTGCGCGCGCGAGAGAATCTCGCGAATCGGAACGCCCTCCCAGGCATTGTCATATCGGCTCCACGTCGTTACGCAATGAATATCCGATGTGAGTTGCGTGCGTGGCAACGCCTGCAACTCGTCCCATGTCAGCTCGAAGGGATGCTCCACGAGCCCCTTCACCCGAAAGCGATACGTCGCGGGATCGAACTTCGGCGTCGCCTCATAGGTCAGCACCGGCCACTTCTTCGTCAGATACTGTCCAGGTGGCAGACGCGTCTCGCCGTTCGGAAGCTTCTCCTGCGTCGCCGGATCAGGTTCGCGCCCAAAGAGTCGCCCGATATACATTCGTTTCACCTAATTTCATAGACGTTTGTGGACGATTACCATACTCGTTCGTGCCATCTGCCTAGCCAGTGGCACAGCTCTCGTACTATTATGGCGCGGCGCCACACAGGCGTGCAACGGAAGTTCCACGAGGGCACGGCGCACGCCTCCACCGAGGACAACAGCCGAGAGGAGCACGAGTGAAGTCGCCAGCGACACTCGACGAGACCGAACGCGCGCACACTCCGCCAGACGCGCCGCTGCGTCGTGCGGATCGCATCGCCGCCGCCTGTCTGCCATCGATCGCCGACGCGCTCTTTGTCCTCGTGCTCTTCGGTGGACTGCTTCTGCTGCAGGGCCGTGCACTCGGCATCGACGGCGACATCGGCTGGAGCCTGCGTCTCGGCCAGATCACGCTCACGTCTGGCCTGCCGCGCACCGAGCCGCTGCTCAGCACCATACGCGGCCAGCCGACCGTCCACTGGGAATGGTTGGCGCAGGTCGCGTACGCCGCCGCATACCAGCTGGGCGGACTGAACGGCGTCGTCGCCCTCGCGGCGCTCTTGATCGCGTGTACGGTTCGGCTGCTCTTGGTCGCGCTGCAGCGCCGGGGTACACCGCTGATCGTCGCGCTCATCTTCACGCTCGCGGCGACCGGCATCCTCTCCATTGACTGGACGTCCCGCGCCAACCTGTTCTCGCTGCCGCTGACGCTGCTGTCGAGTGAGGCCGTGTGGTTCTACTGGCGTACTGGACGGCGCACGCCGCTCGTCGCGTTACCACTGCTGACGGCGTTATGGGCCAATCTGCACGCCGGGTTCGTGACGGTGTTTCTGTTGCTCGGCGTCGCGCTTGCCGTCGCGGTGCTCTATCCGCTGCGCCGGGGAGCCGCCCGGCCGCGCGAGCTACTGCTGACGCTGGTGGCATGTGCGCTGGCCTCACTCTGCACTCCCTGGGGGCTCGGACTCTACGCGCACATGCTAACGTACACGCGCAATCCGCTGATCGCCGCGAACACCCAGGAATACCAGTCGCCCGACTTTCATCAGCTTGCGCCGTGGATCTTCGTCATGTTGCTCGCCGGGGTGCTGCTCGTCTGGCATCTGGCGAGCCGCCCGCGTCTCGAGCACACGGAACCGCCAGCCGCCTCGCCAGAAACCGGCCCGCAGCCGCTCGCCATCGCCGTGACGCTGCTGTGGACGGCGCTCGCGCTCATGTACGTGCGCTTCCTGCCACTCTGGCCGCTGCTCGTGCTGCCTCCCGCTGGCGCGCTGATCCGTCAACTCGGCGAGCGGCCCGCGACTGGTACCTCTCGCGGCGCACAGACATGGCTATCAGAAACCCTCGAACGGGTGTGGAAGCGGACGCTCGCCCTCTCCGCACGACTCGGCGCGACGGACCGCCTCGTCAGTCACGGCCTCTGGTCCGCGCTGGGGTTGGTGGTACTGCTGGCCCTCGTCGTCACTGGCGGCACGCTCGCCGGACAGCGACAACCAGTGCTGCAGGCCGCCTTCGACACGAGCAGTTTCCCGGTTGCCGCAGCCGCGCGGCTGCAGCGCGACGGGCTACCCGCTGGTCGGGGCTTCACGACCTATGAGTGGGGGGGCTATCTCGATTACGCCCTTCCGGAGTATGCTGTCTTCATCGATAGCCGCTCAGACGTCTATCCAGAGCGTCAGCTTCGCGACTACGTCACGATCATGGGCCTGGGTCTCGGCTGGAGCAGCCTACTCGACCGCTACTCCGTCAGGTGGGCGCTCATTCCGGCGCGGGCGCCACTGACTCAGGTGCTGGGACGCTCGCCTGGCTGGTCGTGCCATCCAGAGGACGGTGACGGCGTGGCAGTATTGTGCGTGCGCGCGCACTGAGTGAGGGCCGAGCTACGCGAGCCGAGTGCGAGCGTGACGCTCAAAATACTGGTGCGTATCAGATAGTGGATGATGCAAGAATCCGGCAGAAGAGGATGGACGACCGGCATGCGACAGACAGCGCAGGAGTGGATCAGGCTACGACAACGCAAGCCGACGAGAACGGGACGCCGTGGGGTGGGCATCGTCCTCGAGTTTGTTGCGCTGGGTGCGCTGGCGATGCTCTTACTGGCTGGCTGCAGCACGAACGGCAGCGGCGGACTCAACTTCTCCAGCGGACTTGCCGGTTCGACCGCCGACCAGAACCCAACTCCGCCGACGATCGCCGCAAACGGGCCAGGCGGCACCTACGCCTTCGTCTATGCGAACCAGGTCTGGCTCCGGCAAGATGGCCAGGCGAGCGCGACGCAGCTCACGCATCTGGTGCTGTCCAAAGGCGGCACGCTCGCGTGGGGTCCGCTGGTCTGGTCGCCAAGCGGAAAGTTCATCGCCTTCGCGCTGGTGCAGAACCTCAACCCCACACAGGGCGCGTCGCCTTCCACCGCCGGGCAGATCTACTACGTGGACGTGGCCGACGCGAACCATCCTGTATCGGTCATGCCCGCAACCGGGAGCATCTACGGGCATACCTATACGTGGTTCAGCGACAATGAGCTGGTGTACTCCAATGGCGACGGCATCCTGCTGTTTTACACGGCGGATGGCGACCAAAACGGAGATCCACGTGTCTACCAGGTAAAAGCCCTGCCGGGCAAAGGTCAGGCGATCAACGGCCCTACTGACTATCTCAGCTATAGCGACGTCTCGTATCTCAACGGCTATCTCTACTACACCGAGCTGGATATTCGCTCGCCGGGGCGTAGCGGCGTCGTCGGCAGCGCCGAGCTGCACCGCGCGCACATCGGCACGCCCGATAACTACGACCCAACACAAGGCCAGATTCCGCAGTTGCAGGACGGCGACTACCGCGATGCCTCCATCGTCTCGCTCGGCGCCGTCTACTCGGGTCCTGATGGACAGTACATCTCGGGCGCGTGGCGAGTGAAGGGCAAGACGCTTGTGACCCAGAACGTCCAGGCCGCGGATGCGCAGGCGGGAACGGCGACATCGCAGATCTGCACACAAACCATCGGGTTCTATTTCGACAACAACTGCGGCTCCCCGGTGCTGGGCGGCGCCGACTCGCAGCCCTGGTCGGTCCACCCGCAGCTCGCCCTCGCGCCGGACGGCACGGCGGCATTCACCGGAGACGCGCTGTACATCGACGGCACGAACGGCAAGATCACGCCCGCCCAGTGGTCCGCGCCAGCCGCGTGGTCGCCCGACGGCAAGGCAGTCGCCTACACCGCCGTAGCAAGCACCTCGACGGATTCCGCTGGGACTACGCACACCACCACGAACGTGATGGTCACGCAGCCCGGCGGCAAGGGCAGCGTGCTCATCGGGGGCGCACAGAACATCGCATGGCAGCCGTGACCTCTGCCCCAATGCCGGTCCCATTGGGGACAAGCGCGGAGCAGCACCTCTCCCCCTACCCCCTCCCCTTGAGGGGAGGAGCCGCGAGGCGGGACGGGTGCCTGCTGAGAAGCGTTGGAATAGTGTGATGATGCGGGGCCTCACCCCCGGCCCCTCTCTCTGCTGGGAGAGGGGAGATCGTGGGCCAGCGGGATGCACGAAGGCGACGGGCGTAGCTTCCCCTTCCCCTTGCGAGAGGACGGGGAAGGGGAAGGGGGATGAGGCCCCCACACGCGACAGGAGCACCTCATGCGCGCGATAGATGACGACAGCGAGACACGTGTAGCGGTGCTCAAGAAGCTGATGCACTGGGGGCCGCTGCCCGAGAGCGATGTCACCCGGATGCTCAAGCCAACGCTGCTCGTCACCGACGACTACCGCGACATGGCCGAGGAGGGGTTGATCGACATGGCCTTCGCGGGGGATGAGTATGTGCTTTCCTGCACGACACTCGGCCGCCTCTACCTCGAACAGGCAGAGACGTCCGAGAAGTAAGGGCGCGGCTAAGCAAGCCTACGAGGGGATGGGCGCGAACGTCGTGTCCTTCACCACGCTGTAGTACTGCCGCACGTCGTCCTCGGAAATGCCAAGCTGCTCCGCCGCCTTGTGCTCGTCGTACTCGTTGAGGCGCATCGCCGTCGCAACGGCCTGCACTCGCACCTCGCGCAGCATCTGCTCGAGCGGCACCCGCGCGCGCACCTTCTGCTCCACGTCCAGCACGTAGCGGTTCAGCTCGTTCTGGAAGACGATGTGCTCGGGCGTGATGAGGTCACCCCGACTCAGCACGACCGCCCGCTGGATGATGTTTTCCAGCTCGCGGACGTTGCCCGGCCAGTTGTGCGCCATCAGCACGTCCACCGCCTCCTGGCTGATGCGCGCGGGCATCGCCGTCGGGCTGTAGCGGTGCTTGTTCAGGAAGTGGCTGACCAACGCCGGAATGTCCTCACGGCGGTCGCGCAGCGGCGGCATGTGCAGCCCGATGACGTTCAGGCGGAAGAAGAGGTCCTCGCGGAAGCGGCCCGCCAGCACCTCTTCGCTGAGGTTGCGGTTGGTCGCCGCGATCACGCGCACGTCCACCTTGACGGGAACGGTGCCGCCGACGCGCTCGAACTCGCGCTCCTGCAGCACGCGTAGCAGCTTGCTCTGCGTGCCGAGCGTCATCTCGCCAATCTCGTCGAGGAAGATCGTGCCCTTGTTGGCCGCCTCGAAGCGCCCCTTATGCTGGGCCAGCGCGCCGGTGAACGATCCCTTCTCGTGGCCGAAGAGCTCGCTTTCCAGCAGGGTTTCTGGCAGCGCGGCACAGTTCACCTTGATCATCGGCCCGCTGCGCCGGTCCGACGCCTGATGAATGGCCTCGGCGACCAGTTCCTTGCCGGTGCCCGAATCACCTGTCACGAGCACGGTGGTGGGGGTGCGCGCCACGCGGCCGATCTGCTTGAACACGTCGATCATCTGCGGGCTCGACCCCACCATGCGTTCCGTCGGGTCGGGCTTGGGCATGGAGACCTCGGGCTCGTGCTGCATCTTCTTGTTGCGCACCACCCGCTTGATGGTTTCCTCGACGACGTCCAGATCGAGCGGCTTGGTGATGTATTCCTCGGCACCCATCTGGATCGCGCGGATCGCCAACGACGCACTGGTATAGCCCGTCATGACGATGACCGGCACCTCGATGCCCTGTTCGAGCATCTTCTGCAGAATCTCGATGCCTCCCAGGTCGGGCAGCCGCACATCCAGAAGCACCAGGTCGGGGGCCGGATCATCCGTCATGCGCTGGAGCGCCTCCATGCCGGTCGCCGCTTCGACAACCGCATAGCCCTCGTCTCCGAGAAAGTCGATGAGCAACGCGCGGACGCTGGGGTCGTCGTCGGCAACAAGGACTGTCGCAGTCTCGGGCGCGGCCTGCTCCTTCTCGCTCTTTCGGCGTGCGTTCGCCATGTCCGTGCTCCTTTATCTGATGCGGATGCGAGGCGCGCCGCCTGTAGAACGCTTGGGCAGAGACTCCGTCGCTCCGCATACAAGCGACACCGTATCAACCCGTAGTCTAACACACCTCATGCGCTACTGCACACAAGAGCACACAGCGCGGCAACCACACGGGAGAGCAGGCGGAGCCGCATATGTCCGGTATGACGTTACGCGTCCGCTGGTGCGCTCGCGCTAGCCGTGAGAGGCAGCGTGATGGTGAAGATGGCCCCACGAGCCCGCTCGTCGCCCTCGCGGTTGGCGACACTGAGCGTGCCCCCATGCGCCGAGACGATGCCGCGCGTGATGTAGAGGCCCAGTCCGGTGCCAGCGACATCGCTCTTGTGGCCCAGGCGCGTGAAGGCGTCGAAGATGCGCCGCATCTCTTCGTCGGGGATCCCCGCGCCGTAATCGCCCACGCTGATCGAGACGTCGGTCGCGGTGTGTGAGACTTTCACCTCGATCGCGCCATTCTCGGCGGAGTATTTGACCGCGTTGTCGATGAGGTTGCGCACCGCCTGGGTGAGCCGATCGCGGTCCACCTCGGCAGAGATCGGCGCGTCTGTGCCTTCGAGCACGAATACTCGCTCCCGCACCGACGCGGTGAACTGATCGACCAGCTCCGCCACGGTGCTTGCGACATCGCACCGCTCGCGGCGCAGGGTAAATTGTCCGGCGCTGAGCCGCGTCGCGGTTTGCAGGTCATCCACCAGGCGATTGAGTCGGAAGGCGTGCTCGACGATGATATCCATGTAGCGATCGCGCGTCTCGGGCGCCGTGCCTGGCCGCTTGGCGAGGTGGGCGTAGTTGATGATCGGATTCAGCGGACCGCGCATCTCATGGGCGACCATCGCGACGAATCGGTCGTGCTGCTCCTGCGCGTCGCGCAACTGCTGGTTCGCCTCGTCGAGCGCCGCCACCTTGGCCCGCAGCTCTGTCGTCGCCTCCTCGATCTGCCGACGCAGACGGGCGTTGAACGTGCGCTCCTCGGCGTGCGCGGCCTCCAGCTCAGCCACACGCGCGGCGAGTTCACGCTCCAACTGGCGCCGCTCCGCCGCGCGCCCGACCGCCAGACGTAGTTCCTCGATATCGACCGGCTTGACAAGATAGTCATAGGCGCCAGCACGCAGCGCACTCAGAGCCGTATCAAGCGAGGCGTATCCGGCGAGCACAAGTACGCTCGCGCTCGGCGCCAGCGCGCGCACGTCCGCCAGGGTATCGCGTCCGTCGCTGCCTGGCTGCACATCCACCAGCACGACGTCGACGCGGGAGTGGGTGAACATTTCCAGCGCATCGACGCGCGAGGCCGCCATATGCACTGCGAAGCCGTCCGCGCGAAGGATCGCGGAGATCGTGCCCGCCGAGACCAGATCGCGGTCGAGCACGAGAATCTGCGTCTCGGCCGGCGATCGCGGAACGGCAGTCGCTCCGCTGGATTGTCGTCGCTGCGCCATGCTGCTACCCTCTTGTCTCCGCCGTCACCGGCTCAATGCGCGTCTCGCCTGTAGTATATGTGCCGGAATTACACCGGACCACATAAGTAGGGCAAATGGCGACGACGAGCAATGACATCTCGCTGAACGCGGTTCTCGCGGCCTCGGCGTTGTAGCTGGCGAGGGTGATATAATCTGGCGCGCGACGTCCACCGGCAGTGTGGCCGGTGGGCACCCAGAATGCGTACGCATACGCGAAGTGTCTGCATCACGTCGAGGAGCGCCGCAATGGACTTTACGCTCAGTGCCGAGCAGCAAATGATCCGCGACATGTGTCGCGAGTTCGCCGAAGAAGAGATCAAGCCCCGCGCCGAAGAGATGGACCACACCGGCGCCTTCCCGTACGATATCATCGCCAAGATGGCTGAGCTCGGACTGCTCGGCCTCCCCTTCCCCGAGGACTACGGCGGCGCCGGAGCCGACTTTCTCTCATACTGTGTCGCGCTCGAAGAGATTGGACGTGGCGACGCGTCGGTCGGCATCACGATGGAGGCCCACACCTCGCTCGGGTCCACGCCGTTCGCCCTCTTCGGGTCCGAAGAGCAGAAGCACCGCTACCTCGTGCCGCTGGCACAGGGCAAGCAGCTCTGGGCGTTCGGGCTGACCGAGCCGGGGGCAGGCTCCGACTCCGCCGGCACCGAGACACGCGCCGAGCTGTGTGACGGCACGTGGCACATCAACGGCGCCAAGGCCTTCATCACCAACGCCGGAACCGACATCACCGGCGGCGTCACCATCACCGCCGTCACCGGCAAAGTCGCCTCCGGGCACAAAGAGATCACGAACTTCATCGTGCCGAAGGGAACGCCCGGCTACATCATCGGCAATGCGTACCATAAGATGGGCTGGCGCGCCTCCGACACACGCCCGCTGGCGTTCGAGGACTGCCAGGTATCTGACGGGCAGATCCTCGGCGAGCGCGGCGACGGATTTCGCCAGTTCATGACCATTCTCGACGGCGGACGCGTCGCCATCTCCGCGCTAAACGTCGGCCTTGCCCAAGCGGCATACGACGAAGCGCTCAAATACTCGCGCGAGCGGATGCAGTTTGGGCGCCCCATAAGCGCGTTCCAGGCAATTCAATTCAAGCTGGCCGATATGGCTACCGAGATTGAGCTTTCGCGCCTGATGTATTACAAAGCAGCATGGCTGCATATGCAAGGGATGCCCTACACCAAAGAGGCGTCGATGGCGAAGCTCTTCTCGTCTGAGACGGCGAAGCGCGTCTGCGATCAGGCCGTACAGATCCACGGCGGCTACGGCTTCATGGACGAGTATCCCGTCTCACGCTTCTGGCGCAACGTCAAGGTGCATGAAATTGGCGAGGGCACGAGCGAAGTGCAGCGCATCATCATCGCGAAGGAGCTCTAAGCCGCCTGTCTCGCGATGAATTGAGATGAGTGAGGCGGTAAGGGGAGTAGTGCGCATGCGGACAATCGTGCGTGTTGGCCTGTTCTCTGGCCTGATCGGCGCCGTGGTCCTCGCGCTCTTCGCTCAGGCAATCGGCTTGTCGGTCGCGGCGGGCATCGTGGTGGCTGGCGCGGTCGCAGGGCTGGGCAGCGCCAAATGGCTTGAATGGGGCTGGTATGGCCGCCAGGCGAGCGCTAGCCTGCGCGCCGCGTTGCTCGCGTGCTGTCTCGCCTGCGGTGGCGCCCTCCTCGGACTCCTCGCGACCGGCCCACATTCTGTCGCGGGGCTGGCGCTACACTCGCACGTCCTCTCGCTCAATCTCGGTCACGTGGCGATAAGGTTTGCGGCTCTAGGCTGGGCAGGGATCGACGTGACGATCGTCCTGCTCTCAGGCATCGCAGGCGTCGTCGCGGGTGTGGTATTCGGAACGACCGCCGCGGCGAGTAAGAGCGCGAAGGCGGTCCGCATCGTCACGCAGGCGCGCCTGCTTGCGGCGGCGCTCAGCACCACGGATTCGCGTCCTCTCATGGCTTCCGCCGCCGGCTATGGCAGCGGGTGGCTCGGCTCAGCACACTCAACAGGCCAGGTGATGCCAGCGTTTGCGGGCATGCCGTCTGCGAGTTCGCTGCCCAGGATCTCGGGCACACTTGGGTCGCCGGACTACGCTGGTGAGACGGACCAGACAGCGCCAGTGCTGCCTGGTGCCATCTCGCGCACGCCGTCTGATGCGCAGCGTCTCGGCGGGCAACTAAACGACGACATCAAGCGCGCATTCGCAGCCTGGGGCGAGCAGGAGGACCATCTCCAACCGGAGCACCATGATGTCGCTGCCGACACCCCCCAGCCGGAGAAGCCCGAGAAACCCGAGAAGCGGACCGCCGCGCCGTCTGCCTTCCTCAATGAGTCGAAGGTGAAGCAGCGCCGCAACCGCAAGAAACAGGATACCCGCGACTGGCTCTGCTAGCCGCGTGCGCTCGGCAACACAGACCTATGAGTAACACCTCCCTACCCGAGATATCCCCCCCACACCACGTGCCGCCCTGGCTCGCGCGCCAGCTTGCCGGGGCGTCCTGGGAGCACATCGGCATCGGCTACTCTGGCACCAGCGTGTTCCGCATCGTCCTGCCCGATGGGCGCGAGCGTTACCTCAAGCATGCACCGCCCGCGCTCCACTGCGTCTTAAGCGAAGAGCGCCACAAGCTGGGGTGGCTGCAGGGTGTCCTCCCGGTTCCGGATATTCTCGGCTGGGAGGTTGACGGCGAGGACGCCTATCTGCTGCTCACTGCTCTTCCCGGACGTATGGCCTGCGATGCGCACTATCGTCGCGATATTCCGCTCGTCGCCGGCACGGTTGGGCGCGCTCTTCGCTGCATACACGCCGTCCCGCTCGCGCGCTGCCCCTTTGACGAACGAGTAGATGCCAAACTGGAGCGTGCCGAGCGGCGCGTGCGGGATGGACACCTCGACCGCGAGGAGTTCGCCGACTGCCCAACGCACGCCGATATACTTGCCTTGTTCGAGCGCCTGCGGCACTCCCGGCCCGCGGCAGAAGACCTCGTCTTCACCCACGGCGACTACTGCCTGCCGAACATCCTCCTCGACGACGCGGGTACGAAGGTTCTCGGCTTCGTCGATTGGGCACGCGCCGGAATCGCAGACCGCTATCAGGACCTCGCCCTCCTGGCCCGCAGCTTCGCCTACAACTTCGGTCCTGGCTGGGAGCCTTATCTTTGGGAGGGGTACGGCCTCGACGTGCCCGACCTGGACAAGATCGCCTACTACCAACTACTCGACCGATTTGCCTGAGAGAGGTTAAGTTCGCGACGCTGTGGGCGCCGTCTCGTCGATCACGATCTTGCCGTAGGCGGCGAGCACGTCGCTGCGACGTATCAGCCCAACCGGCTTGCTCGGTATCGGCCCCTCCACGACGGGAAGCTGCCGCAGGCTCGACCGTGTCATCCGCCGCACCGCCGCACGCAGCGTCTCGGTGGGTTGGGCGATGACGACGTTGCGCACCGCGACATCGCGGGCGGTGAGCACACGCCCGTTCTCGACGTCCTCTCTCCCGGTGAGATCGCGCTGCGTGATGATGCCTGCCAGAGTGCCGTCCTCGTCCACCGCCAGCACGGCTTTCTGCTGGCGCAGCACCTGCCGCACCGACGAGAGCGGCGCCGATATTGAGATCGTGACAGGGTCTCGCTGCATCGCCTCGGCGACGCGCATCCGCGTGAATGGGTCGCTCCCGACAGACGTACGACTCAGCTGTGCCATCGCCGCTTCGGCGTGTGGTCCGGTCTGCGCTGGCGATCGCGAGCCTGCGCTCTCTGCGTCGTTTCCCGGCAGGCTACCTTCGGGCGGGTTCGACGCCGCGGCCTCAATCGCCTTGCGCGTGACGGACGCCGGGACCTTCTGCACCTTTTCAGTGCCAGTGCTTCGCGATGCCGCACCGTTATCGCCGCGTTGCGCGGCTGGCAGCCGCAACACCTGCCCGATCGAGTCCGCTGTGACGACGCCGACGAGCCGGGTCGGGGCCGCACGGTCGACGACGACGAGCTGATGCAATCCCCGTCGCGACATGCGCATCCAGGCCGCATAGAGCGTCTCATCAACGTATGCCTTGTAGATGAGGCGGCTCATGACCTGTCGTGCGCGCGCGACGCCGGAGTCGATATCTTCGGCGGGCACGCGGGCGATATCGACCGGCGTGATGACACCAGCGATCACGCCGTTGTCGATCACCGGCACACTCATCACACGGCCACCGTGGAACGCGCGCGCGATCTCCTTCACTGGCGTATCAGGTTGAGCCGTGGCCAGCGCACCCTCGACACCCGAGAGCATCGCGTCGCCAACCTTCATATTCTGCAACAGCGGCAACTGATAGTCGTCCTTGTGGGCGGGGGAATCCAGGCGCGTGGGCACCTGATTCTCATAGATGCTTGTGTCGCCCGTCACAAGGTACGCCACCATCGTCGCGAGCATAGCGGGCACCACCAGCGAATACTCGCCGGTCATCTCCGCGACCATCAGAATCACCGCCAGCGGCGCCTTCGCGATGCCCCCAAAGAACGCGCCCATGCCGACCACGGCGAAGGCTCCTGCGTCCGCGCCAGCCACCAGGCCGGGCGCGACACTGTGCAGCCCAGCCCAGACCGAGGCGCCCAGAAACCCACCGATGACAATGCCAGGGCCGAAGACACCGCCGCTGCCACCGCTGCCAATGGTGAGCGAAGTGGTGACGATCTTGGCGAAGACCAGCACGAACATCAGCCACGCCGCCAGATGCGTGAAGTCGCCATTGATGCCGAGCTGCACATACCCGTAGCCGGTGCCGATCGCCTGCGGCAGAAAGAGACCAATCAGACCGACCATAAGGCCGCCGATGGCCGGCTTGAAGTGATTCGGAATCGCGATGCGCTTGAATTGGTCGCGGATGAAGTAGAGCGTTTTCGGATAGAGCAGACCCACCAGGCCAGCGAGAATGCCGAGGAGAAGATAGCCGACCAGCGCGAGTGGATGCTGGAACGAGAAGTGGCCGCCGACGCCGAAGACGGGCGCCCAGCCCGCCCATGCACCATAGATGCTGAAGCCAACCACGGATGCGACGAATGTCGGGAAGATAACATCGGCCTCGAAGTCGCGCTTGTAGAGAATCTCAGCGGAGAGCAGTGCGCCGCCAAAGGGGGCCTTGAAGATCGCGCCGATGCCCGAGCCAATGCCCGCCGCCATCGCGATGCGGCGGTCGTGGTCGTCCAGATGCAGCAGCGTTCCGAGCCACGAGCCGAAGCCAGCGGAAATCTGCGCCGTCGGCCCTTCGCGGCCGGCGCTGCCACCCGACCCGATGGTGATCGCCGACGCGACGAGCTTGACCAGGGGGATACGCGAGCGGATGCGGCCGTTCTTCTCGTGGAAGGCTTCAATTGCCGCGTCGGTGCCGTGGCCCTCGGCCTCAGGCGCAAGGCTGAACACGATCACGCCGCTGACAAGGCCGCCGAGTGTCGTGATCACTGGAATGAGCCAGCGATGCGCGATGGGCGTGATGACCGCTTGCCCCTCGCTCGCCGCAGCCGGCGGGAAATAGCCTACTACCATGTTCAGCAAGAGATGCGTAACGAGCGCGATGGCAGCGTAGAAGACGATAGCGCCGACTCCCGCGACGACGCCAATCAGGGCGCCAATCAGCAGCCAGCGCTGGAAGTAGGCCCGTGTGTACCGGCTGTAGGCTAGCAGCGCGTCTCGCTGCCGTCCTTGTCGCCCACGCCGTGTCTGCCCCGGAGACCGAAAACGGGCAGGCATCCCGCGTACCACTCTCCGTAGTCCGCGACGCACTTCAGTCAGCATGGCGTGTTCCCTTGGACGAGGCTGGGTGCCCGCCACATCCTGGCCTGAAGCGCCGTCTATACTCATATCGTTCTATCCTTCCTCCAGCGTACGCACTCGCTCGTCTCGCTACACTACCTCGGTGCCATATCGGCACATTGAACGTCTCGATCTGTCCTGGCGTCGTCGCCGTCGCACTTCGGGACGGCGCTGGGCAGGCGGGCCACGACGAGCTCTACGAGCACGCTGGCAAGCGACGGCGACTCCGGCACCGGCATGTCGAGCGCGCTCGCGATGAGCGGCACCACCTGCAGCGACCCCAAAATCACGAGCGCGAGCATCTCGGGTGTCACACCTGGCCATCGGAGCGCGAGCACATCGGCGTCAAATGCCGACGCCAGATCTGCGACCACATCGCGTAGTATCTCGGCCGCCTTGGGCTGGAATCTCCGGTTGACGCCAAACAGCGTGCTCGCCTGGAGCCGCATGAAGTCGGGGGACGTACGCGCAAGCTCGGTAAAGGACTCCGCGATCGCACGCAGCCGTCCCTCGGGGGACTGGACGCCAGACGTTGCCAGCGCGTTGTCGAGCGCCGCGCGCAGTCGGTCGCCCATCTCGGTGAGCACGTCGAGCATGAGCTGTTCTTTATTCTCGGCATAGAGATAGATGGTCCCTTTACCCAGCCCTGCTAGCTCGGCGATGGTATTGATGTTCGCGCCCGTGAAGCCGTGGCGAGCGAACTCACCCGCCGCGACCTCGCGCACCCGGCGCAGCTTGCGCTCGCGGTCCTCTCCGTCAACTTTGCGGCTCATCGTGACTCCAACCTGGCGTGGCCCGTCCGTGACGACGCCCTCGGGCCTGTCCTCCGTAAACTGGGTGACTGCCCACCCATCATGTGTTCTACAAGTATCGTACCGCGATATCGATGTCATGTCGAGATGCGATATTCTTCTTGGCCCATATGGGGCACGGATGCACTATTCTCTGCGTCGTTTCTCCGGCAATATGGCTGCAGTGGGCGGCAGAGGGGCCACACAACCGTACGACCGGTAGAACGTAGACACTGGTGTGGGTTCGGCTGGGGCAGGCGAGGCACGCGACCAGCAGCGCGAGAAGGGGAGACCAACGATGGATGCACTTACGCCGGGGACATTGCTAGGGACGCAAGGAGGCGGTGTGACACTCGACCCAGGGGGAATCGTGAGCTGGCTCATCGTGGGGCTGGTGGCCGGATGGCTGGCGGGCACGCTCGCGCGCGGACACGGCTTTGGCTGTCTGGGCGACATCGTGCTTGGGCTGATCGGCGCCGTCATTGGCGGCTTCGCCCTGAGCTACGCGCCGATCAATCTCACTGGACCGCTCCACTTCTTCGGCACGCTGATCGTGGCCTTCCTCGGCGCGTTCGCGTTGGCGCTGATTGGGCGCGTCATCGGGGGCCGGCCGCGCTATCGCTAGCCAGTCTCTGTCATTAGGCTGGCGACTGCGTGTTCACGGGGGCAGGCCGCGCCGTGACGATCGCGGGCAACTGGCGCAGACGCAGAAGGCTAAGACCCGCGATCACCAGCCATAACGCGAACCCGAGCACCGTGTAGGTAGAGGTGCCAACGTCCGGCGAGGAGGGTGAGCGGGCCAGCAGTAGCGCCGTTCCGGCTTCGAGTGCGGCCACGGCGATGCCGTAGATCGCCAGTATGGTCGGCATCGCCCGCACCCGCAGCGCACGCGCACTGACGAGCCCAACAAAGACCGCTAGACAGCACCCGCCAATCACCCGCGCGACGAGCGTTTCCGCCACGAATGCCGAGCTGAAGTTCTCGGCGACGACGGCCCGCGAAGCGTCACTCGTCGCCGAGGAGTACGCAGTGGCGAAACCCGCGGCCGTCACAAGCGCGATCAGCGAGCCGAGCGCGTTCAGCACGAAGCCAGCTCGGCCGCAGACAGTCATCACGTACGCCGCCGGGCGCTTGTTCGGCCAGAGTACCCGGCGCAGGCTGCCGGGAAGCGGGAGCGCCAGCAGAAACGCCGCGAGCGCGAGCCCTTGCGCGATCTGGTCGGCGACCTCATGCGCGCTCAGCCACGAGAGAAACGGCCCGAAGTCGTGACGAACGGCGGCAGGCTGTATCGCCGCCGCGTAGCCGAGCGGCACGAGCACGCTGCCTTGATATAGCGGCAGAGCCACCAGCAGAATGGCTCCCGCCAGTATGGCATAGACGCCACGTAGCCTTACACGCACAAGTTCCACGACACTCGGACTCCTCGATCAGAGAGTGATAGACTGTTACCTAGAAGTGTATCACTCTCTATGGCGCCGCGCGGGGTGTCGGTCGCCAGGCACTCCGTGCAGCACATGAATAGCGCCTCTCCTACGAGGTCCGTCGTCGCGCTGCAGACGCATCGGCACGGTTTCTGACACCGTTGGCACGCCGCATGCTGCGTTTACCGCCCATTCTCGTCAGCAACTTCACCGGCATTTGCTCGCTTCAAAGTCCGATCAGTCAGGGAACCATCATGATCGAACATCAGCCTGTTCGCACAACGCGGAAAGTTTCATCTGCGCCGACTGACCCACCAGCGAGTGAGACCGCTCCGGCCCCCGGCCGTGGCCCACGGCTACTCACAGCGCGCTCGTTTCTCGCCGCTCACGAGCGACTGGTAGACCACCTGCACCATGCCAATTACTCCCTGCGCACCGCGCCAAGCTGGGAGCGCCTGCTCGCCGATGCCGACGAGCACGGTGCCGACGCGGTGCTGGTCGACATGGACGCCGCCGACGCAGCACACGCCACGCACCGACTCTCGATGTCGGGGCACCGTCTCGTCACACTGCTCGCGCGACAGCTCGGGGGCCGGCGCACCACGTTAGTCGTGCTGACGCGCCTCGACTTCGCCGAGATCGAAGATCTCGCACGTGCTGGGGTTGGCGTCATCCTCTCGCCTAACGTGTCACCCGCGCATAGTGTCGAGCAGATCGACGCGGCGCTGGAGCGCACCACTGGCCCGTCCCAGCGACGCACGCAGAGCCAGCCGTCCCAGGCCGACGAGAACGATCTCGCCAGCGAGACGACCAGTGGCGCTATCTCGCCAGTCCCCACCCAGGTGCCGCATCACGCCTGATCGCTCCTAAACCAGATGGACGTGTGGCGCGCCTGGGGCGGGTGCCACAGGAATCGTCCCGATGTGAGAGTTGGTGGGCGGAGGAGCGAGCGCCGCCATCACCAGGCGCGGTGCTGGGCGACCAGTGCCACGCGGGTGAGACCTGGCGCGCTCAGTGGGAGGACATCATGCCGCGCGATCTGCCGCTGGCCAACGGGCACATGCTCGTCAACTTCGACACCCGATACAACCTGCGCGATATCTACTGGCCGCACATCGGCGAGCGCAATCAGACCGACGGCCACGTCAGCCACACGGGCATCTGGGTCGACGGCGCGTTCTCCTGGCTGGACGCCGACGAGTGGCAGCGCGACCTGCGCTACGAGCAGGATACGCTCGTCACGGCCGTTACGCTGCGCTGCGACCGCCTGCGCGTGACCCTCACCATCAACGACGTCGTCGACTTCGACCGCGATATCTTCCTGCGCAGAGTCCATGTAACGAACGAGGCGGATACACCGCGCGACGTGCGCTTGTTCTTCCACCACGACTGGCACATCGGCGAGAGCGAGGGCGCGAACACCGTCTTCTACCATCCTCTGCGCAGAACGCTCGTCGCCTACAAAGATCACTGCTTCATGCTGGTGAATGGCCTCGTCGCCGAAGAGCAGGCGGGCGACTCCGGCGAGATGACGCTGCTCGACGTGGGCATCGCGTCGTGGGCCACCGGCTACAAAGAGTTCAACGGGCAACAGGGCACGTGGCGCGACGCCGAAGACGGCGTGCTCAGCGGCAACCCGATCGCGCAGGGGTCGGTTGATAGCTGCGCGGGCTTCGACCTCGGCTCGCTCGCGCCGGCTGGCTCGCGCACGTGCTTCTGCTGGCTCGTCGCCGGCTCGGACCTCGAAACCGTCACCACCGACGACGATCTGGTGCAGGAGCGCGGCCCGATGTCGTTTCTGCGGCGCACGCACGACTACTGGCGCTTATGGGTGAACACCAAGCCGCTGCGCCTGGGTGACCTTCCGGCGCCGCTCGTCGATCTCTACAAGCGCAGTCTGCTCATCATGCGCTCCCAAACCGACGACGACGGCGCTATCGTCGCGGCGACCGACGGTGACGTGTGGAGCTTCGCCCGCGATAGCTACGCGTATATGTGGCCGCGCGACGGCTCGCTGGTCGCCAACGTGCTCAGCCACGCCGGCTACGGCGACGCGACCGCCGAGTTCTTCCGCTTCTGCGCGCGGGTCATCACGCGCGAGGGCTATCTGCTGCACAAATACACCCCCGCGGGAGCCCTCGGCAGTAGCTGGCATCCGTGGATGAACGCCCAAGGTCAGTATGTGCGACCCATCCAGGAGGACGAGACGGCGCTGGTGGTGTATACGCTCTGGCAGCACTACCAGCTCTTCCACGAGGTCGAGTTCATCCGCCCGCTCTATCGTCCGCTGATTAAGGCCGCGGGCGACTTTCTGGCGTACTTCCGCGAGCCGCAGACCCACCTGCCCGCGCCGTCGTGGGACCTGTGGGAAGAGCGCTTTGGCATCCACGCCTACACGATTGGCGCCGTTTATGCCGGGCTGCGTGCGGCTGAGAGCTTCGCCGATATCTTCGGCGAGACCGACCACGCCGCGCGCTATGCCCAGGCGGCAGCCGAGATCAAAGAGGCGACCGATGAGTATCTGTGGGACGAAGGGGCGGGCCGCTTCGCACGCACGCTCACCATCCAGCCCGACGGCGCGGTCGTGCCCGACATGACCATTGACGCAAGCATCTCAGGGCTCTATCAGTTCGGCATGTTCGACGCCAACGATCCCAAGATACAACGGACCATGCAAGCCATCGAAGACCGCCTTACCGTCAAGACGTCCGTCGGCGGCGTCGCCCGCTACGAGCACGACGTCTACCATCAGGTCAGCCAGGATATCGCCAGCGTGCCTGGAAATCCCTGGTTCATCTGCTCCTGCTGGATGGCCGAATACAAGATCGCGCGCGCCGAGACGCTCGACGAGCTGCACGACGCACTGTGCTGGCTGGAGTGGGTGCGGGCGCGTGCCCTGCCGAGCGGTGTGCTCGCCGAGCAGATCAATCCCTACACCGACGAGCCGCTCTCGGTCTCGCCGCTCACGTGGAGCCATTCCGAGTATGCTGGGGCCATTCGCTGGTACGCGGGCAAGTACACCCACCTGATGGGTCAGAGCGAGTAACGGCGTGCATCCTGGGCTACGCGGCGCCCTCTTGCTAGTTGCCGCTCGTTAGAGCAGATGACAGCGAACACCAGTGAAAGAGAGCGGGAACCAGGCATGCGCACGCAGCCGCGCCGTATTGGACTCGTCGCGGCTCCGCGCGCCCATCGCGGTGGCATCCTGCGTGCCCGCGATCAGTATGATGTCTCACCGGTGTTCCGGCGCGCCGCCGCGTTCTGCGAGCGCGAGTATGACGAGTGGTACATCCTCAGCACGGCCCATCACCTGCTCCGCCCACAGCAGGTGATCGGACCCGAGGAGCCCGCCTTCGCGGCGCTGCCTGCCGAAGAGCGGGCGCAGTGGGCGGCACAGGCAGCGGACCAACTGCGCGAGCGCGCGTCGCGAACCGCGCAGGCCCCCATCTTCGTGCTGTACGCCAGCCAGCGCTGGGCCGACGCACTCTGCCGCGCCGCACCCGAGCTCACCATCGAGCTGCCACTGAGTGGCATGAACATGAGCGACCGTCTGCAGTGGTATGCCGAGCGCCTGCGCACCCATCGTCGAGTATTGGGCAACTGACACGACACCTACGACTGGCGAGCAGTACGGGCGTCCGCGACAAACGAGACGGGCAATAGGGTCTCCAACCTAGAATGCAGACGCGATTCTTCAGCCCGCACGTTCCGTCTCACGTGCACCTGGTCACCCTACCCTTCGGTTGCTCGGCGGATGCGCCGTCCAGGCCCGACTATCTCTGCGTCTGTGCCTGCGCCTGGGACAGCTTCCACCGGTTCGCGCTCCTCCTGGGGCTGCTGGCGGCCCGGCTCAATGCAGCTCGCCACCTCTTCCAGCCGCCGCAGGAACTGGCGGTCGCCCAGCCGCTGCAATACGGGCTGCGCGCGTTCGAGTTGTTCACGGTCACCGGTACGCTGCGCCAGCACGATGCGCATGCGCGCGACGTGCGCCACCACGCCGCCCCGCTCGGCTTCATCCAGCGCTGCCGATAACCGCGCATCGTCGTACGCGGCCAGCGCCTCCGCAATCGCCAGGCAGAGCAGCGGGAACGGCACCTGCTCGGCATGCGCCTCGCTCGCCGCCCCCTCCAACAGCTCACGCGGCGCGCGGATGCCGCGCTCGCTCAGGAACATCAGCGTCTCGGGG
>CAYRVF010000065.1:0-29673 GCA_964427535.1 uncultured Ktedonobacterales bacterium | reverse complement strand
ACTTCGTGATCATCGCGCGCACCGATGCGCTCGCCCGCGAAGGTCTGAACGCGGCGCTTGCCCGTGCACGGCGCTACGCCGAAACGGGCGCCGACATCCTTTTCCCCGAGGCGCTGACCGAACTCCCGCAGTATCGCGCCTTTGCGGAGGCGACGGGCAAGCCAATACTCGCCAACATCACCGAGTTCGGCGTGACGCCGCTCTTCACCCGCGACGAGCTGGCATCATCAGGCGTCGCGCTCGCTATCTATCCGCTGACCGCGTTCCGCGCGATGAGCGCGGCGGCGCTGCGCGTCTACGAGACACTGCGCCGCGACGGCACTCAGCGCGAGCTGCTGCCCCAGATGCAGACGCGTCGCGAGCTCTACGACATCCTGGGGTACGACGCCTACGAACGGCGACTGGACGAGCTCTTCGCGCGCGAGGCGAGAGATGACGCAAGTGGAGATCGTAGGGAACAGGGAGAGGCGAGCCATGTCGAGCGTCCGTAACGAGCGCACCGCGCCGGATGAGATCCTGGTCGAGATTGCACAATATGCCGTAGAAACCGCGATCGACAGCGTCGTGGCGTACACGACCGCGCACTACTCGCTGCTCGACGCCCTGGGATGCGGCCTGCTCGCGTTGAGCTATCCTGAATGCACCAAGCTGCTGGGGCCGATCGTGCCGGGTACGATCGTGCCACACGGCGCGCGGGTGCCAGGCACGCCGCACGTCCTCGACCCCGTGCAGGCGGCGTTCAATATCGGCACGATCAATCGCTGGCTCGACTATAACGACACCTGGCTCGCGGCTGAGTGGGGACATCCATCCGACAACCTTGGCGGCATCCTCGCCGCCGCCGACTGGCTGAGCCAGTCGCGCGTCACGAACGGCGAGCCGCCGCTATTGATGCGTGATGTGCTGACGGCGGCCATCAAGGCGCACGAGATCCAGGGCGTGCTCGCGCTGGAGAGCAGTTTCAACCGGGTCGGACTCGATCATGTGCTGCTGGTGCGGGTGGCGACGGCGGCGGTGGTCACAGCGCTGCTCGGCGGCGACATCGGCGACGCGCTCGCTGCCGTCTCGAACGCGTGGACCGACGGTGGCACGCTGCGGGCCTATCGTCAGGCGCCAAACACCGGCTCGCGCAAGTCGTGGGCGGCGGGCGACGCGACCAGCCGAGGTGTGCGTCTGGCCTTACTTGCGCGTACCGGCGAGATGGGCTATCCGTCTGTGCTCACCGCACCGGTATGGGGCTTCGAGAGCGCGCTTATGCGCGATCACACGCTGCGCCTCGCGCGGCCGCTCGGCTCGTATGTCATGGAGAACGTGCTCTTTAAAGTACAGTATCCGGCGGAGTTCCACGCGCAGACGGCGGTCGAGGCGGCGGTCGCGCTGCATCCCGCCGTGCTGTCCCGGCTCGAGGAGATCGAGCGCATCGAGATTACCACGCAGGAATCGGCGGTGCGTATCATCTCGAAGACGGGACCGCTCTACAACCCCGCCGACCGCGACCACTGCATCCAGTATATGGTTGCCATCGGGCTGCTCAAGGGCGACCTCACGGCGGACGACTACTCCGACGCCGCTGCGGCCGACTCACGTATCGACGCCCTGCGCGACCGGATGACCGTCGTCGAGAATCCGGCCTACAGCCGCGACTACCTGGACCCCGAGAGGCGCTCGATTGCCAACGCCGTGCACGTGAGCTTCCGCGACGGTACGACAACTGAAAACGTCGAGGTCGCCTACCCGCTCGGCCATCGCATGCGCCGCGCCGAAGCCTTGCCGCTGCTAGAGCGGAAGTTCACTGCCAACGTCGCCACGCGCCTGCCCACGCGCCGGTGCGACGCGCTGCTCTCGCTGTGGCACAATCCTGAGCAGCTCGCAGCCCTACCCGTCCACACCTTCATGGGCATGCTGGCCCTCTGACGCGCTGCTATCGTAGTCCGCGCCACACACGATACCACGCGGACCACGTATACTCCTCCCCGCTCACCAATTCCTCCCCAGCGTAACCTCACCCGAACTCATCGTTATGACGACGGGAAAGAGCTTCATCGCTGCTCTTCCCACCCGCACCCTTCCACGGGCGGTTCTACGGGTGACTCTGCGGCTTTTGCGTGGTCTCTACCTCCGCCTCGCGGCACACTGTGGTCAACACGACGACACAGCGCGTGTTGACCAAATGGGGAACGACGAGAGCACGCGACGACGAGCGGCTCATATCGCGCGAGAGCAGGAGGATCACGATGTACAATCCCATGCTTCTGTCTGACCTGGTTCAGTCGCATCAGCGCGACCTGCTTCATGAGGCGGAGACCGAGCGGCTGGCCCGTGAGGCGCGAGGAGACCGGCCGGAGCGGCACATGCGCCCGACTTCGCCTCTCGCCTCCCTGTTCGCGTCGATCCGGGCAAAGCGGGCGACAGGCGGCCGGGCGATGTCGGAGCGAGGCCTGGCGGGCACGCGCTAACACGTGCGGGATGGAGAGGCAGGGACGGCACGCCCACGTCCCCATCGGCGAATGGCACGACTGCCACGCTGGTGGGGACATTCACGTTTCAGATGGCGAAAAACTTCCGCTGGCGAAAGCGCGGTACGGTCTCGCGTATATCGTAAAGTGGGAACTGAGTTCGGAGCGGCAGAGCAGCAGGCGACACTGCACTGGAGGGCTCCATGCGGCAACTCCCCGCGCTCGCGGTTCGGCGCCCCGCGATTCGCCCAGGCACGCTCGCGAAATGGATCGCAGGCATCCTCAGCGTCGCGCTGCTCCTCTACGTGCTTGGCGGGATCGCGCATCAGATGATCGTGGCACCGCCCGCGCTCCGGCTCCTCCTCGTGCATGACGTACCGCTGCCCTCCGGTCTGGGCACCACGAGCGCAGGCACACACGACCCGCTGGCCCCAGGCGTCACTGTGCCGTTCGACCGGTTCGATTTCCAGGCGTACGACCCGCAAACGCACCTGCTGTTTATCGCGCATACTGGCCCAAACACGCTGCGACTGGATCAGGCGCATATCAAGTACGATCCGGCGACCGACGGGCATATAGTGGTCTTCGATACCCTCCGGCAGCAAGTCGTCGGGCGCGTCAATGTCCCGCACATCGCGGGCGTCACTGTGGCGGGTAATCTGCACGCGGTCTACGCCGCCGACCCCGACGACAACATCGTGTACACATTCGACGAGTATGCATTGAAGCCCACCGCGATTCCAGTCGGCGACAATGAAAGCCCGGATTCCATCTCCTACGATCCAGCGGACCACCGTGTCTTCGTCTCGGACCCTGGCGCGCCCGCGAACCCCAACGGGTCCGCGAACATCGACCGCAAGAATCAGAACGTGGTCGTCATCGACGCGCTGAAGAACCAGATCGTGACGAAGATCAACATCGGTAGCCTGCCGAAGCTGCCGTCTGAGAATGCACCCACGGCGCCTGGCACAAACTTGCCAGCATTTGGCTACGACATCGGCCACAGCCGGTATGACGCGGTCCAGCATCGCGTCTTCGTCACAACCCAGATCCATGCCGACCTGGATAGCCCCAACCCAAACCAGCTGCCGCCGCCCGGCACGGGCGAGCTGATGGCGATCGATCCGCTTTCGGCGAAGGTCGTCCAGCGGGTGACGCTGCCCACCACATGCGAGACGCCACATGGCATGGCGCTCGACGCCCAGCAGGGAGTCGCATTTATTGCCTGCAACGACGTCAGCGCTGACCCATCACAAGGTATCTTCCCAAATCTGGCGCGCGTCGATCTCACGACGATGACCGTCATCCCCGCCGACTCCAGGGCCATGCAGCTCGCGCCCGCACCTGATATCGTCGTGTTCGACTCCGCCCAGCACGTCGTCTTCATCGGCTGCCGCGGCGGTATCTCGGTATTCGACGAGCGGACAGGTTCGTTTCATAAGCTGGGCGACTATCAGGTGGGCAAGAACACCCACTCCATCGCCCTCGACGAGCAGACGCAATACCTCTACGTGCCGGTCAGCGCTGGGGGGCGCCCGGTTCTCCGTGTCGTCCGCTACAACCCGTCCGGCGCATGATCGCTTCACATGTCAGGAGCGCTCGCGCTTCGTCATGTAGCGCAGCGCCACCGTGGGGGCGATATAGATGACATCGCCGTCAGTGAGCGCGAGCCGGTCCACGCGGTGCCCCTGGTAGACGAGTCCGTTCAAGCTGTCGGCATCTTCGATCACCCACGCATCGTGCTCGCGCAGAATCTTGGCATGCAGGCGCGAGACCGACTGCGAGGGCACGCGCACATCGCTCGTGGAGTGCCGCCCGACGGTCAGCTCGGACTTGTCGAGCACTCGCTCGCCTACCACCTTCTTATCCACTTCAACGGTGATCTTGGCGGGCGGCGCTGCGGCATCCCCATCAGCCCCATCTCTCGCCCCATTTGCGAGCGCGGGGCGGTTGCCAGGGCGCGCGCGCACGGCGACGCCGATGACGGTGGGTGCGCTCAGCACATCTCCGGCAGCTGCCGGTCTGGTGGATGCCGAAAGCGGCGGAGACAGACGTTGCGGGACTGGGAGATCGGCGACCGGCAGGGGCGCGAACGCCGACCGTATCATCGACGCCTCGTTGATCTTCTCGATGTTGTAGCGGTTCTGCTCGGCGAGCAGCGCGGCGAACACACCATTCATGCGCTTGAGCTCTCGGAAGCTGCCCTGTTCGGCTATCTGCCCATCTTTCAGCACGACGATGTCTTCGACGTTGCCGAGCGTGCTGAGCCGGTGCGAGATCATGATGACCGTACGGCCTTCGATGAGCGTGTTGAGCGCGCGCATGACTTCTGCTTCGGCCTCCACGTCCAGGGCCGCTGTCGGCTCGTCGAGGATGAGAATCGGCGCGTCACGAAGAATGGCGCGCGCGATCGCGATGCGCTGCCGCTGCCCGCCCGAGAGGTCCTTCCCCTGCTCGCGCACCAGCCGGTCATAGCCTCCCAAGTCGCGCATGATCGTCTCGTGAATGTTCGCGCGTTTCGCGGCCTCGATGATCTCCGCATCACCGGCGCCCGGCTTGCCGACGAGGATGTTGTCGCGAATGGAGCCCTCAAACAGCACCGAATCTTGCAGCACCATGCTCACGTTCTGGCGCAACACCCCCAGCGGATACTCGCGATTATCGACACCGCCAATGCGCAGGGCACCCTGCTGCACCTCATAGAAGCGCGGAATGAGCTTGACGAGCGTCGTCTTGCCGCCGCCAGATAGGCCGACGAGAGCGACCTTCCGGCCAGCGGGAATGCGCAGAGTGATGCCACGCAACACGGGCCGATCTGGCACATAGCCAAAAACGACGTGATCGAACTCGATCTCGCCTTTGAGCTTGGTCGGTCCAGAATAGGGCGTGTCGTTCTCCAGGGGCTCTGGCTCCTGGCTCAACACCTCCTGAATGCGCTCGGCGCCCGACGCCGCGCTGCTGTAGAGCGTGGCAAGCTTCGAGAGATCGCGCATCGGCTGATAGAGCAGCTTCAGGAAGACGAGGAACAAGATGAGCGTGCCGATATCGACGCTCTCGGCAGGGACGGTGAATGCGCCGATGCTGAAGTTGTTTCCGGCGGCGACGTATCCGCCAACGCCGATGACGGTTGCGGTGCCCAGCACGCCGAGAAAGGCGACGATCGGCGTGAACTGCGCCTGAAGGCTGCCAGCGCGCTGCCCGGCTTGTCGAGTCGTATCGACGAAAGCGCCGAAGCGCGCGGATTCACGTTCCTCGCGGGTAAAGACCTTGATGACCGTCAGTGCGTTGATGTCCTCGGTCGCGACATCCGAGACCTGCCCGGTGGCCTTGGCTGCCAGCCGCGATGCCTGCTTGATCGTCTTCGTATACACCAGCACGGCGACAAATAGCACAGGTGCGATGGCGAGTGAGATGAGGGTGTACTGCCAGCTGAGAAAGAGCATGACCGCCAGCACGCCCGCGAGCGTCAGAATTCCGGCGAGCAGATCCACCAGCCCGTCCGTCACGAGCTTCTGGATGTCGGCGATGTTGCCCGTCACGCGCTGCACTAAATCGCCCTTCTTCTGCTTCCCATGCCAGTCGAGCGAGAGGCGCTGAAGGTGATCGAAGAGCTGGTTGCGTAAGCGCGCCGACAGATTCTGCGAGATGTAGGTCGCGAGATAGAGGTCGAGATACGCCAGCAGCGCGCTCAACGTGCCGAACACGATCAGCAACACCACCGAGAAGACGATGACGCCGTTGACACTGTGATGACTCGTCGTCACACCTGCCGCGACATTCGACGGCGTGACCGGGCACTGTGTGAGCGGCGGCTGCGCGGGTGGCTGGCCTGCCACCGTCGGCTGCAGCGAAGGATCGAAGAGGGGGATGTCGAAACGGTCGAGCACGGGATTGAGGAATGGGAACGTGCAGGACGGATCGGAGCCAGGATTGCCGACTTTGCTCGGAATGAACTTGAGCGGAAACGCCGCGCCAATATCACAGGCCACCGCGGCGACTGTAACCAGTATCGCGATCAGCACGAGCTTCCGGTACCCCCGCAGGCTCCGGTACAAGAACTGCAGCAACATTGCCCCCTCCTCGCCACGCTGGATGGGTGAGCGGCAAGATGCGTCCAGGCAAAATCGAACGTCGCGGGCAGTCATCCCGTATGCCCACGAAAGCAATGATGATCTAGGCCCGCTAGTGAGCGGAGCGCATGGATACGGCGTGATGACACAGTGCCGGAGAGTGAGTTTACGGTCTACGGAGCTCTCGAATAATATGTACGGCAACGAGCATCATGCTTAGTCGCGGCGGGCGTGACAGGCGCTTCCCTGACAGTGTGATCGCCGCTCCTGTGCGGGGGAGCAGGGTGAATGCGACAAGTCTACCACAGGACGGAGCGGACCGGCACCGAAACATTTCAGGCACGGTGCATCGAACATTGAACGTGATCTTCGGCGGCACTATACCCACATTGGCGTGCGGTTCCAGGCGCGAACTCACCTTCACGATCAGGTGTATGGAAGAGACTCGTCCTCTCAGACTGCATACGCGGGAGCGCCCCGGCCGACACGACATGTGCCAACCGGGGCGCTCCCGCGAGAGATGGTGCTCCGTACGGCGACCCGTGGCTACTGGCCATTGTTGGGTTCGGCCTGGCCATTGTTGGGTTCGGCCTGGCCATTGTTGGGTTTGGCTGGGTCAGCGTTCACGCCAGACTCAGGGGCATCATTTACCTCGTTGGTCCCTTCGACCTGCGTGGCGGCGATGCTGCCGTCCGGCTGAACAGGCCCTTCGACGTAGAGAGCCATGCCAGCATGCACATCGGCGATCGAGCGCAGGCCGTCTGCATATATCGTCTGGGCCGAGACGACACAGGGAACGGAGCCTTGCGCCGTCGTCAGCACGAACGCCGAGCCGCTCGGGTCAATCGAGGCAACCGTGCCAGACGCCTCAGGGCCCGAACTGTCGCCATCGGGGTCGGCGGCGCTGGCAATGGCGTTGGCTGGGGGCGTGCTCGTGCCCGGCCCCGAGTTGTTGGCGACCTGATAGGGCGCCTGCACGTTACTGACGGGTGCGCCTGACATCCCAGACATTCCCGACGGTGTGGACTGGCTGACCGCCCGCCCGGCAGGAGACTGACCGCGCGCCATCACCACTCCGCCAATCAGGAACGCAACTGCCAGACACGTCGCGAGAACCACCAGCAAGCGCGAAATCGACCTAGACATTGCGGGATCTCCTCTCGCGGGCGTGCTGCCCGCCTGCTCGTGCGACTTACGCAATCGCATCTGTGATGGGATCTACCGGCGTCTTCCGGCGTCCCGTATGATCCCAGTGTCACCGACACGAGCGCCCGGCACCACGCAAAACCCGCACGAGCACCCGTAGAGCAGCCCGCACGAAAGGAGGGCGCGACGGCAGGGACGTCAGCGCAGGCTCAGAGAGGAGGCGTAGCGAAGTGAAGTCCGCATCCCTGCCGACGATTGCAAGGGCAGCAGGCCACATGAGCGCGTCTGAGTGGCGTGGCGCACACGTCGAAACGCCGCGGCCAGCACGCATACTGACTGACCGCGGCAGAAGTAGCGGGAGTGGATGTGCTCGTGTCAGACTCAGGGACGGGCGCTCACCTGTGCCGCTGCCACGACTGGCTCGCCACGCATCGCACGCTCGCCTGCCGCGTACACATAGTCCGCGAGCAGCCGGGAGGCGTCGGGCACGCCCATGTAGCTGCCGAACTTGTTGAGGTCGACGACGTACGGCTTGCCGTCGCTCATAATGATGTCCAGCCCGTAGAGGTCGATGCCGAACGCTTCGCCGCAGCGAATGGCAATCTCGCGCAGCTCGGACCACGGCTCGAACGGGTGGCCTGCCTTGTCCTCGTAGGTTACGATGGGCCAGACGCGGCGGATGCCGAAGATGCGCTCGCCGATGCGGAAGATCTTGTGGTCGTAGCCGTTCGGCCCATCCGGCGCGTGATAGCGCTGGGCGAGCAGCAGGTCGTCCTCGGGCAGGTCGTCGAGGTCCTCGGGCTGGCGGATCACACGCACGCCCCGGCCACGCGTGCCGCGATACGGCTTGAGAATCAACGGCCCGCCGGCGAGCAGCGGCACGAAGTCGCTGGCATTCGACGTCATATACGTATCCGGCACGGGCACGCCCGCCGCCTGCAGCGCCCGCATGACGATGACCTTGTTGCGCAGCATCTGCACCGTCGGGTACGGGTTCAGGGTCGTCGCACCGAGCATGTGCAGCGATCCACCGAGGCTAAGCGCGGGCTCCGTGCCAGACTTGAGCAGATAGAGATCGTTCTCGACGCGCACCTCCGCGAGGTCGGTCAACTGCTTCTCGGGGAAGATCAACTGGAGCGTCACGCCCCTGTCGCTCAGCAGCCCCATGAGCTGCTCCATGTTCGGGTTCAGCCAGTCCGCGATCACGCCGATTCGCATGAGACTTGCTCCTGTCTACTTCCGCCGGGTCAACCGTCGCAGTCTGCCTCCGGGGAGACATCTCCGCCGGCAGCGGCAAATGCGGCCATCATGGTACGTTCACCGTTGCGCTCGCCTGTCGTATGCGTGCGGCGTACAGGCGCTCGCCGAGCCGTCCAAGGATGCTCGCCGCGGCCTCCCATTGGTGACGAGCCGCGTCGGGCTGGTCGCGTAACGATTCCAGCACGCCAAACACGTAGAGCACCCGCGCCTCATGGTAGGGACAGGCGAGGCCCCGGCACATCCCGAGCGCATCGTCGAGCGACCGCTCGGCGTCTGGCCACGCTTGCTGCTGGCTGGCGATCATCGCCCGCACCCGCAGTGCCTCAATCTCCGCGAGCCGGTTCTGTTCCGCCTTCGCACGGGCCAGACTCGCGCTCACCGCCGCAGCCGCCTGCTCCGTCGCTCCCTGCTCTAGCCGCACCCAGGCGAGCAGCGCCAGTATCTGCGCGGTCTCATCCTCCTCGCTGGTGGCGCCGCGCCCGCGCAGTCGATCGAGCCGCCCGCGCGCCACTTCGACACGGCCTTCGAGCAGATCGCGCTCGACCAGGGCCGCAACCGCCTGCCGCAGCGCCTGCAGATCGCCACTGCGCTCGCCGATAGTCAGCGCCTCTTGCAGAAAGTGCGATGCCTCCTGCCAGCGCCCTTCGTACAGGCACAGGCTCCCCAACCCCAGCAGCGGATAGGCAGATGTCCAGCTTGAGGGCAACTGCCGCACCATCGAGACGGACCGCTCGAACTGCTCACGTGCCTGCTTCCACTCGCCCGCGAGCATGTCGAGGACGCCCTGGTAATAGGTCATGAACGCCGTCTGCACCATGTCGCCGGTGATCGCGGCGACGGCAAGTCCGCGCTCGATGTAGGCGCGGCTTTTGGCCAGCTCGCCGCGCTGCATATAGGCCAGCGCGATGTGATCGAGCGCGTGCATATGGCTGGAGAGGTCACCCAGCTCTTCGGCCCGTGGGAGCACGTCTTCGAGCGCGCTCAGCCCCTGCTCCGGCTGGCCCAGCGAGAGCAACGCGGTGCTGCGCCACTGCTCGGCCTGCGCGACGAGGCGATCGTCGCCCGCCGCACGCGCCAATGCCGCACCCCGCTCGGCAGCCGCAAGCTGGTCGCGGTAGCGTCCGCTGGCGTAGTAGAGATCGGCCAGCGCGACAAAGAGCCCGGCGAGCGACGCCGACGCTGGCTCCGCATCAGCCGTCCGCAGCAGCGACTGAATGCGGACGATGCCTTCGTCCGGGGTGCCGCGCCGCGCATGCACGCGTCCGATCTGGGCCACCGTGCGGCGTAAACCGTCGCGGTCCCCCAGCGCGCGATACATCTGATACGCGCTCTCCAACACTCCCAGTGCCTCGTCAAAGTGCGCCGACCGCTGCAATATCGTACCGAGTTTTTCTCTTGCACGTGCGCCGTCCGCCGGACGCCGGAGCTCGTCGAGCCGCGCCACCAACTCTCGGTAGTGGCCCTCCGCCGCCGCGTTCGCATAGGCAGCCCGCGCCCGATCACCCGCACGCTCCAGATAGATGACGGCCTTTTCTCGCTCGCCACAGCGCGAGTAGTGGAACGCCAGCATCTCCACCGGCGCGTCGCCGGGCTGCCGTTCGAGCACCTCGGCGACCCGGCGATGGAGCGTCGCGCGATATGCCGTCCCCACATCGTTCCAGACGACATCGCGGACGAGATTGTGGGCGAACTGGTAGGTCTCCGGCTCGGGTTCCATCAAGAGACGCGCCCGGGAGGCCTCGTCGAGTCCGCGCGCCAGCTCGCCCTCGTCCCAGGCGGGACGGGCCGCCGCCGCCAGCACGATGCTCCGCGAGACTGGACGGTCCACCACCGCTGCGACGGCGAGCAACTCATGGGCACTCTCGGGCAGCGAGGCGATGCGCTGCCGCACCGTCTCGGCGATGTCCCACGGCACGGAATCGGGTCCCGAGCTTGAGAGTGAGCCCGACCGCAGCCCTTCCGCGCAACTGACCAGAAAGAAGGGGACACCGCCCGCGCGAGCGAGCACGCGCTCCGAGACCGCCGCATCGCCATCGGGACTGTCGGCGACCAGATGCGCGAAGAGTGTCGCGGCTTCCTCCGGCTGGAGCGGACCGAGACGCATCTGGTGCGCTAGCCGGGCATGCGCAAGCTCGCCGAGCGCGCCCGCGAGCGGCGACTGCGGCGCCACCTCGGTATCACGATAGGTGCCGATGACACGTAGCGGTGCTCCCGCCGGCGACTGCATCAGCGCGAGCAGCAGCTCCAGGCCGTCGGCTCCCGCCCACTGCAGGTCGTCGAGCAACAGCAGCGTACCAGCGGGTCCGGCGATGGTAGCGAGAAAACGCACAACCGCGCCGCGCATCAGCCGTTTTTCCTGCTCTGGTGGGAGGCTCGCCGCAGGCGGAGACAGCACGCCACTCTCGGCGAGCTCGGGCAACAGCGAGACCATCCAACCGCACTCGCGCAGATCGGCCCGGAGCTGCGTGGGCGTCTGCACACGGATGTAGCTGTGCAGCGCGTCGAGCATGCAGGCATAGGGCTCCTGCAGCATGCAGGCATAGGGGTCCTGGCTGCCCAGCCACGAGCTGCTGCCGCAGAGGACCCGCCATCCGCCCCCTCTGCCACGCTTCGCCGCCTCGCGCAAGAGCCGCGACTTGCCGATGCCCGGCTCGCCCGCGATTAACAGCACCGGTGGACCACTGCCCGCAAGATGCCGATCGATCGCGGCAAGCTGCCGGTCACGTCCGACCAGGGGTCCCTCCTCCGCTGGAGCGGAGTACACATGGCTCAACGGAAGGGACTCCGCCTCTCCGCGCATGCGGGCAGACGCGGCAAACACCGCACGCTCCTGGCTTGTCAGCCCCAGGGCGTTAGCCAGCAGCTCGACGGTGTCTTTATGGGGGGCGCGACTCACGCCGCGCTCCAGCGCGCTGATAGCCTCGACGCTCAACTCGGCCTGCCCGGCGAGCTCTTCCTGCGTGAGGCCGGTCGCGCGCCGGTGCCGTTTGAGCAGCGCCCCGAATGTTACCGATTGGCTCGTGGTCATCTACACCGTCCGTCTGCATACATCACATGTGCACTCCCCCGACTTCCGCCCGGCTACGGTGTGTGTGTCAGCGAGAGCGAGGCCATGAGCTGGGCGTGCTCGTACGCCGTCAACGCGCCCGCCTCGCCCGGCACCGGATCCACGTGCTCGTCGCCGTTGATATCCGTGCCCTGATAGGCATTGAGCGACAGAGTGGTGATCTCATGCACGTGTGAGGTATCCGTCGGATGATGCAGGATCCAGAACGCATCATGGTCCACAGTCGTGACCCAGCCGTTTACGTCCGTCGCGGCGATCTTCACGTGTCCGGCATGCAGCTTCACTGTAGGCGTCGCGTCCGAGGCGGTTGAGGCGAGCGCGGCATGGTCCAGCACGCCGGAGGTATAGCCCAAACCGCCGAGGATGCCGTAGCCGTCGCCCGTCTGGGTGACGCCGACACTCCCGCAATAGCCAGGCAATGGCTGATAGCTTGGACCAGACGCCCCCTCGCTGATGTCGATGATGCTCTGCGCGGCACAGATGATCCCGCTCCTGTTGTTGCTGGCGGCGAATGCCTGCAGCGCCTGCGCCTGGGTGTTCAGCAGACTCGTCTGACCAACCAGCCCGATGACAAACCCCACATGATTCGGTGTGGGCGGATTCACTGCGTTCCCCGGCCATGCCACCAACAGGTGACCAATATGGGCGAACGCGCCGGTGGGATATGTCGCGCGTGCCACCACGGTGCCATCCGGCCGCAACGATTGCCCCTGTTCTGCCGTAATCTCGACGGTATCGTACGGACCCGCAAGTAGGTTGGTCCCATTGCTGGTCGCGTAGTCAATCGAGTACTGGCTGCCCTGCTTCGTCATGGTGCCGAGTATCTGGGAGCGGTCGGTCGCCTGCGAGAGAAGCCATGCGACGTACACCGTGCCAGCCGCGGGCGCGGGCAAGCTGAAATTGTCGAGGCGGACCTCGTCGGTGTGGCCCGCCGGAGCGGAGGGGTTGTCGGTGAAGACGGCCGTGCCCACCGTGCGCGCAACCGGCGCGGATGAGCCGCTCGTCTGCTTCCGCATCTGCGCTCGGTTGTTATAGATGCCATAGGCGCCCGCCACGATCCCCACCAGCACGACAAGCGCGAGCGCGACCCAGGCGGCGTTCCCTCCTCCCCGTCGCGGACGTGGTCCACCTGCCGGGGCTGGCTCGACGACAAAAGGTGGCGACTCGCCTGGCGGCGTCGGTGGCAGTTGCCGCGTAATGGCAGCCTGCCTGCTCGTCGCTTCATCTCGCTCGGGCACGTCCAGAGCGACCGGGACCGTCGGGCTGAGCGGAAGCGTGGTAGGTACGGGCATCGAGCCCGACATGCCGCGTGCGGCCACGATGGTGCCCGCGTTCGCCTGTGACGAGGCGTCCGTCGCGCTCTGCACGACTGCCTGATAGGCGAGCGCCAGGTCGGCAGGCCGCCGGAAACGTCGCTCGGGCGCCTTCGCCATGGACCGCGCCAGGATGTTGTCCAATCCAGCGGGCGCGCTGCCGCGCCGCGAGCGGAGAGGCGGCACGCTGGAGTACAGGTGTTGCTGCGCGACATCATCCGCCGTCTGGCCCGTGAACACCGGCTGGCCCGTCAGCATCTGGTACAGCACGGCACCCAGCGCGTACACGTCGGTGTACTCGCCTGTGGGCTTGCCCAGGAGTTGCTCCGGGCTGCACGCCTCGCTTTCCACCACCAGCGATATCGCGTCGGGCTCCTGGTGCGGCAGCATCGCGCGTACTCCGAAGTCGGCGACGAGCACGTTGCCGTCGTCACGCACATAGACCCGGTCAGCGCTGAGGTCGAGATGGAGCACGCCATGTTCGTGGGCATACGTGAGCGCCGCAGCGATCTGATCGAGATAGCGGGCGACCGTAGAGAAGTCGAGCCGGCCACTGTGCGCCAGGACGTCAGTGAGTGATGGGCCGCCGGGATCAGGTGACACGAGATACTGCACACCCTGATCGTTGCCGAAGTCCACGAGCGGCAGGATGGTAGGAGCGTCGAGCGTGGCCAGTTGACGGGCGCGCGCCAGGAACTGCGCCTGATAGACGGTGCGCTGATCAGACGACAACACCGGAGGCACATTGAGGACACGCAGCCGGTATGCGGTCTGATAACCTTCGCGGTACGCGACGAAGACCGCGCCTACCTCGCTGGACTCGACAAGCCGCTGGACCGTATATGCGCCAAGCCGCATGCCCACCAGTGGAGCATAGCGCTCGGTATCTCCCCGGTTCACCTCGTCTGGTGAGGAGTCCTCCGCGCTGGGGATGCGGGCGTTAAAGCTGCTGGCAAAGGGCCATGTGCCTCCACCCGATGTGGCGGGCGCGGCGACATCCATCGACTTAAGGCCCGCCTCAAACGCTTCCGCCATGTCACCGGCCGTCGCGAACCGGTCTTTTGGATCTTTGGCCAGCGCGCGCAGAATCACCGCTTCGATGGGACCTGGTAGCTCGTCGCGCAGCAACGAAGGCGCGCAGGGCGTCTCTTGCAGATGCTGCAATGCCACCGCGAGCGGCGTATCGCCGTGGAAGGGCACCTGTCCCGTGACCATCTGAAAGAGCACCACACCGGTCGCGTAGATGTCGGTCGCCGGGGTTACCAGCTCGCCCTTGATCTGCTCTGGGGCCATGTAATACGGCGTGCCGAGCACCTGGCCCGTGCGCGTCAGCGTTTCTGGCCCTTCGCGCGTGAGCGCGTTATCGCCACTATCAAACAGGCGGGCGATGCCGAAATCCGTCAAGTAGACGTGGCCGTGCTCGTCCAGCAGAATGTTCGAAGGCTTCACGTCGCGATGCACCAGTCCGTGCCGGTGGGCGGCGTCCAGCGCGTCGGCAATCTGCTTCAGATAATCCGCGATCTCCGGGAGCGGCAGAGGTCCCTGCTGGTAGGCGAGTCGTGTCGCGAGCGTGCCGCCCACGATAACGGGCATCACCATATAGGTCGTGCCCTCGAATTCGCCATAGTTGAGCACCGGCAAGATGTGCTCGTTGCGTAATCTGCCCGCGGCCCGTGCCTCACGCATGAAGCGCATGCGAAACGCGGCATAGTCCGATGGCTGAACGGTGGCGTCGGATGCCAGCACCTTGACCGCGACCAGGGCGTGTGTGTCGTCGAGACGCTGACCGAGATACACCACACTGGTGCTGCCGGTGCCCAGCACACTGAGCAGGCGATAGTTGTCAACCGTGCTTCCGACGCGAGAGTCGACATTGGGAGGCATGGCCAGCGCCCTCCCCGGCTGCGCACGCAACCGGCACTCCCTAACTGCACAAGGGGCCGCTGACGAACGTATCGTCAGACTGCTGAGAAGCGCGAAACAAGCAGTTCCTCAAAAAAATAAGTACACAGGCGCGTTACGCATAGATGGCTGCGCCTCACTCGCGGCGTCCGGGCCGGGAGTGAGAGTACGTACGCTTTTGGATGCCAGCGAGCCTTGCAAATCGCGCTCTTGGGGTACGACTTGGACGCGGCGTCCTCGCCCGGCCCGGATCGCCCTCTGTCGAGTGGGGATGAAACGTATGAGATAGGGATGTACTGATTGAGGTATTATGCATGAACACAAGATCGTTTTCAAGCGGCAGAAGATTTCCCCAGCGTGTGAACGTCGCGGCAAGACCCACATCGCCACCACTCTCCGCCGAAGCGACGCAGGCAATCGCGCACGAGACGATTTCCTCAGCCGTCCCGTGCGCGTGGCTCGACCTTGCGCTGTCGGCATTCAGACCTCAGGCGATGAGCGCCGGGACGCGCTCGTCCGGTGGCAGCGCAGGGGCGGGGTCGCGAGATGGCAGCGCCGAGCGCAGATACTCGTCGGTGACGTGGTAGGCGCCGTCTATCCACTCCGAGACATTGCGAAACGAGAGCGTGCCGCCGCCGTCTCCGGTTGAGAGCTGGAGCAGATGCACTTCGACGCCGCGTGGCACACGCTCCAGCGCCCGGAAGATCTGGTAGTTGCCCATAATCTGCGACGCCCGCTGAATCGTCGCTGCGGCAGAGTAGCCACGCGCCCGACGATCAGCCGTGAGGTCGGGCGACGCGGAGGTCGACCAGAGCGAGCCGCCGTCACCCTCGGTGTCGTAGCCGATCGCCAGCACGAAGATGCGGCGAGCGCCCAGCTCAACGGCGGTCTCGATGCTGCAGCCATCGACCGTCCCTCCGTCGGCATACACGCCGTCGCCGATATGCACCGGCGGGAAGATGCCAGGAATGGCGGACGACGCAAGCACGCAGGGCACCAGCGGACCCGAGCGAAACACCGCGCGCCCGCCATGCGTGAGGTCGGCGGCGATCACCCGCAGTGGGACGGCCAGGTCCTCGAAGGTAGCGTCGGCGAAGTGCTGGGCCAGCAGGTGTCTCATGCCGGCATCGTCGTACAGCGAGGACCTGCCGCGCACCATCCGGCTCACCGCGGACGCGAGCAGCATGCACCGCACGGCGAGCGACGACCGTACGGACGACATCCGGCCAAGCAGCACCTGGGCAGTCGAGAGGCTCCGCCAGACATCGCCCAACTGCTCGACTCCGTCGAGCGTGGGGGTGCGCGCCAGCCATGCCGCGTTCCACGCACCGATGGAGGTGCCGACCAGCAGATCGGGCGTCACGCCATGTTCGAGCAACGCCCGCAGCGCGCCCACATGCAGGGCGCCACGCGCGCCGCCGCCCGAGAACACGAACGCCGTGCCGCCCCCGCTCCATCCGCTCGCCAGGTGCCTGATGCTCGCGGGTCCTCTGCTCAGCGAGACACTCGGATTATCGTGCGCCGATATGTTCAGTTGACTCGTGGCGGTCTGTCGCGTATCCATGTGTGTCCATCCTCTCCGCATGCCGCAAACGGTCTTTCTGATATGAGTGTGCCCGCGAGCGAACACATGGACCACCGCGAATCCGTTGAATCACCCGCATGATCGGCCGCATTTTCCGCATAGGCGGGGTGCAATTGAGGAACAGCCAGGGGCACGTCATCAGGCAATCGGAGAGGTGAGATGCGCCGTGGATCGAGGAAAAATCTGCCCAGGAATGCGCTAACACTCACCCATGCGAACATGGCGTTGCAGGCAGGTGCTAGCTGATGCGCACCAAAATGTGTAGCTGCTTAACGTATTGTTAACGTATAACTGTGTCATCTCATGGACACACCGGCATCCGTCACGTCCGTCGTACGCTTGTTGTAGACCATCTCCACAGCACCGCCTAACGCCGTGCTGCCCGACTCCTTCGCGGAACACGCATCCGGCTCGATTGATCGCCAGGATCAGAGGGGGAGTGGACATGAAGATCTACGTGATGCTGTCTTTCACGCGGGGCACGCCTGAGGCGAACGTGATACTGGTTGACACCTTCGAGATCCTGCGCAGCCGAGGTGTCGAGCTACAGATTGGTGTCGCAAACGAGCTGGTCATCGATCCATCCAGCCTGAAGGCGCAGGATGACCTCTACGTACTCAAGTCGCACACGCAACTCTGGCTCAGTATCGCGGGCATCTTGCATGGCACCAACGCCCGCATGCTCAACCCCTATCTCTCCTGCGTCGCGGTCCATAACAAGATCGTTGCCGAGCGCCGTCTGCGGGCGGCCCGCATCCCGACGCCCCACGCCTGGGTGACGGGTGATCTCAACCTGCTGCGGACGACGGTCTCAGAGCGGCCCCTCTTCATCAAACCGTACGTCGGCGGGCGCGGCGCGGGCGTACGCCTCGTGCGTAATCCCGACGAGCTCGCCGCGCTCGGCGTCCCCGAGCAGCCGATGCTCGTGCAGGAATACGTCCCCGGCGACGAGCTCAAGGTCTACGTCATCGGGGATGAGGTCTTCGCCATTCGCAAGACGCCCACAGACGGCTCTGCCGAGCGGACGCTGCTGCCCGTCAGCGACGACGTGCGGCGGATCGCGCTCCGCTGTGGCCGGGTCTTCGCGCTTGGGCTCTATGGGCTGGATGTGCTGCTCAGTCCGAAAGGGCCAGTCGTCATCGACCTGAACTACTTCCCCAGCTACAAGGGCGTGCCCGATGCGGCGATACGCCTCGCCGAATACATCCTCGCCTACGCCGCGGGCGACATCCCCGAGCTGGTGCCCAGCAAGTCGGACAGCACCGCGCAGGTCACTGGCGATGCGGCCGCACCCTCGGTCTGGTCGATGCGCTGGCCATAGCCGTCTCTCCACCAGGTACACGCACGGTGGCCGCATCCCACACCTCTCGCGACCGGAGTAGCGAGTCGAGCTTGGCGCCCACACAGACATCCTACCGGTGACCGGGTGAGAACCGCCGCGCGGAGACGACACGCTACTGGTATAGTTTCCCTACCGCTCGTGAATCGCGCGTGCTCGCCAGGTCCGCTTCAGACAGACTACGGGCGACAAATCGACATCATCACGCACGCATCACTGTGAGGGGAAGGAACAGCGGATAGCCATGCCGTCTCTTCCGTACGCTCCGGTCGCTCGCATCCGCTCGGCCCTCTCGTCCCGGTCGCCGACACTGCTCTTCGCGATAAAGAGCGCGGTGGCGGCGGGAGTCTCATGGGAGGTGACAAGTCCCTGGCTGGGCGACCAGGCCGGAGGGCTAGCGGTCGTCTCCGCGCTGATCGTCGTGCAGGTGACGAGCTGGCAGACGGTCCGCAAGAGCATCGAGCGCATCGTCGGTGTCATCATCGGCGTGATCCTGGCGGTGCTGATCGCGCACGTCCTGGGCCTCAACGTGTGGACGATCACGTTGCTGATCTTCGTGGCTCAGATCGTCGGAGTGTTACTACAGAGCCGGGGCCAGTATCTCGCCACACAGATTCCCATCAGCGCCGCGCTCGCGCTTGTGCTGGGAGCCACCGGCGGGTCGTATCCCCTGCTGCGCATGCTGGGGGCGATTGCCGGGGGCATCGTCGGGAGCCTCGTCAGTCTGGTGCTGTCGCCGCCCGTCTATGTCTTCAAGGCGCGCGACGCGGTCGCGGATCTGGCGACCCAGCTGGCGGGCGCGCTGCCAGGCCTCGCCCGTGCGATCCCCGGACGCTTGAGCGACACCGAGACCCGCGAGCTGTATACGCACATTCGCGATCTGGAGCAGCGTGTACGCGCGACCGAACAGGCGTACTCGCTCGCTATCGACAGCGCCCGGCTGAACCCATGGGCGCGATCGGCGCGCCGCCTGCTCGTGGACTATCCGGACGTGCTGCTCGCGCTCGACCGGCTGGCGCGCCAGATGCGGCGGATCGCTTACACAATCCAGGAGCCGGAGCCGCCATGGCACGACATCGCGCGCGGCCAGGCATGGGCAGAAGAATACGCGGCGGTGCTCATCGACATAGGCGACATTCTGGCTGTCGCGGCGCGGCAGATGCACACTCCAGGCGCCTCTAAGGCGGAATCTCAGCAGGGCCTGGATACAGGTACCAACCAGCTCATCACACAGATAGACGAGTCCCATCAGCGGATTCGTCACTTGCAGGAGCAACTCGCCCGCGAGACTCAGGAGGCGAGACACGCCGAGCTCCCCGCGACTGACGGTGGCTCCGCACTCGACATCGCGGGTTACCGGCTGGCAATTCGCGGCGCTCTGCTGACCGATCTGCGGCGTATGCTCGACGAGGTGCAGGATGTCGTCACGATGACCGCACACGCGTCGCTTCAACAAGCACTCGCGCACCTATAGGAAAGGCAATCACTGTTCCCTTTCGATGCCAGCGACGTGCAATGTCAACAAGCGGCACGACGGATGCGACCACGGGCGGAGCATGCGTAGCGCGTGAGGCAAGTGGGAGGCTGTTATGGCTCGGGTTGGCCGCATCCTGGGATGGACACGCTATCTGATGCTGGTTGGGGTAGTCGCCAGCGTCGTACTGGCTGCGCTCCTGTTCATCGTGATGGCTGGCCGGACCGTCGCCGCGGTCGAAGAGGCCGCCGCCGCGCTCACTTCCGAGAAGGCGGTGAAGTTGCTCACGGTGGCCTGCATCGAGATGGCCGACCTGACGCTGATCGCGGCGGCGCTCTACATTATCGGCGTCGGTCTGTTCGAGCTGTTCATCGCGCCCGTCCCCATGCCGTCCTGGCTCACCATCACCTCGCTCGACGATCTCAAGTCGGCCCTCATCAACATCGTCGTCGTCGCCCTTGGCGTGACCTTCCTCGGCCAGATCGTGACGTGGGACGGCCACACCAACCTGCTGACGTTCGGCGTCGCGATTGGCGCGGTCATCGTCGCGCTCGCCGCGTTTGGGGCATTGCGGCTGACGCCTGAACAGTCACCCCAGACTGGTGAGGACGGCGACACATCATCGCTCCGCACGCGCGGTCTCCCGCTCGCGCGTCCACGCCAGCGGCAGCCGGTCGATCCCCACGGGACCTGATCCCTACGCCCGCGCCCGCCCGTTGACAGCGCTATCGCCACTATGCCTATAGTGCGCCAGGCAGGCCCGTCGGATGGCGGCCCACGCGACACGAGGTTCGGGGGAGGAGGACGATCGATGGCGCCACTGCTGGAGGGCCGAATCGTCAGCAAGGAAGGCGGTCTGTCGGCGACTTTCGAGGGTGTCGAGCAGCCATACGTCCTCTGCACGCTGGAGCGGCTCGACGACCCGGAGCGACACGTCGAGGCGCGCATCTGGGGTGCGCCAGAGATCCCCGAGGGCGTCGGCGACACGGTGCGGCTGGAGCGCCTGCGCACCGTGACGGACCGCAAAGCGGGCGTCGTCTACTTCGATTGCCGCCGCGTCGCCTGAGACGCGGAAGGAGGCGACGGTGACTGACACAGAGCGGACTGCTCGCTTCTCCGCCGAGCACCCCGCGCCGATCGCGCTGCTGACCGACTTCGGCACGCGCGATGTGTACGTCGGCGTGATGAAGGGTGTTATCCTCGGCATCGCTCCTGGTGCCGCGCTCGTCGACCTCACGCATGACGTGCCCGCGCAGAACGTCTTCACAGGGGCATGGCTACTCTCGACGGCGTGGCGCTCGTTCCCGTCAGGCACAGTGTTTCTGAGCGTCGTCGATCCTGGCGTCGGGACCGATCGGCGCGCCATCGCGCTGCGCGCGGGCGACTATGCGTTCGTCGGGCCAGACAACGGCCTCTTCAGCTTCGTGCTGGCCGCGTCGCCAGCGGGCACTGTACGCGCCGTCACGCTCGATAATCCGCGGTACCACCTGCCCAATCCAAGCGCCACGTTTCATGGCCGCGACATCTTCGCGCCCGTCGCGGCGCAGCTGGCCATCGGTACGCCGCTCGACGCGCTCGGCACACCCATCGCGCCTGAGTCGCTTGTCCGGCTACCGCTACTCCAGCCTGTGTGGCAGGGCGGAGAGCTCCATGCCCACGTCGTACACATCGACTCCTATGGCAATCTCATCACCTCGCTCGGGCCGGAGCTGACAACGCAGGTTCTCACGACTCCTAGCGCACGAGTCACACTCGCCGGGCACACAATTGCCACGCGCGCCGCGACCTTCGCCGCCGGACCAGTCGGCGAGCCGTTTCTGCTGCGCGACAGCTCTGGTTCACTCGCGATCGCCGTCCGCAACGGCTCCGCCGCAGCTCAGCTCGGCGCGCACCGGAGCGATCCGCTCGTCGTGACGGGCGTACCAGCACCGGGGCAGCGCTGAGCGCCACACCAAACCCAGGAGGATCGATTTGGACCTCTATTTTCTGCGTCATGGCAAAGCGGTCAATGGCGACCAGTGGCAGGGACCCGACTCTACGCGCCCATTGACGGACGAAGGACGGGCCGAGACCAGTGCCGCCGCCCGTGGCCTACGCCAGCTCGGCCTCCGGCTGGACGTGATCGCCACCAGCCCCTTTACCCGCGCCCGCGAGACGGCCGAGCTGACCGCCGCTGGATTGGGACTGAGCACCTCAGCCATCCGTGAGATCGACGCGCTCCAATCGGGCTTCGACATAGAGGACCTTCCCGCCATGCTCCGCACGCTCGGTCCGGCGCGCGCCGTCATGCTCGTCGGCCACGAGCCAGACTTCAGCACCATTATCGGGAGACTGATCGCCAAACGTTCCCTCGCGCATGTCGAGATAAAGAAAGGCGCGTGCTGCCGCGTGCAGCTCGACGACGACGCTCTGCGGACCGCTGCTTCGCCGGACGCGCTTCTCGGCGCGGGCACGCTGCGCTGGCTGCTGACCGCCCGCCAGCTCGGTATGATAGGCGCGTCGGCGAGTTAAGCCCTCTCGTAGCTCTGTTGGTGGTGGCACGGCGCTCGATAGCGTCTGCGCTGAGCCATCCGGCACACCTCTTGCTAATCGAGCAGGCACTCAGGGTGCAAGGCACGCACCCACATCAGCACAGAGGAGCACGAGCGATGCACGCCGAGATGGATACGTACGAGTGGGACACGCGCACGCACCCGGCCGAGTTCCCAGGACCCCTGTCCACGAGCCAGAACGCCGGACGCGTCTCCTTCTCGCCGCCACGGCTCGTTCCCCTCGCCAACGCGGCGCCCGTAGCGCAATCTCCGGCGACGATTGCCGACCTCTATCTGCCGGCCGGTCGCGTGCATGAGTATGCCGCCGCCTACACGCAAGAAGCCCGTGGCCGCGGCATTCCCCACTCGATGCAGCTCTGGCGTGAGGGGTGCCAGTCTGGCATTGTCGCGCTCGCCCGCGTGGCAACCGCCGTGCCCGACTCGGCGCATTGCGACGCGCTCTTCTGGCAGCTTGAGGGCGAGGACTATCACGTCTCGGCGACGTTCAGCATGCCCGCGCGTCGGGTGTCGCACTAAGCTATCCTCTGGTGGGTATGACTATCCTGAGATTGGCATGGCGACTCCGCCTCGTATGCCCTCTCGTGGCATGTGCCATGCTGGCGATGGGTCTCGTAGCTGGCACGCCAGTGTGCTGGCGCTTCCGCTACCTGAACTCTGAGAGGGGTATCGCCCAGGACCTATAATCGGACACATAGACGCGTCGAACAGGAGCACAGCGAGGGAGCCAGCGGCGGCATAGGTATAAAGCTGACTAAAAGTAACTATAAATGCTGATAGTTAGATCGTGTTGCCCGCTGGCCCAAGCTATGATATACTCCTGATGGTGTGCGGGGTGAGAGAATCTCAATGAAGAGTGACCGCAACAAATTGCCCGACGAAAACCCGTGGAGCGCCTTCGCGCTTGTCGGGCAGGTTGGTTTGACGATCTCGCTCTCAATGCTGGCGGGAATCGGCGTTGGTCTCTTGATTGACAATCACTTCGGCACACGGCCTGTAGCGACATTAATCGGGCTGCTGCTTGGCCTGGCCGCTGGCGTCTATGGTGTATATCGCCTTATCTCCGCGCTTTAGCCGGAGCGCGGGCGCGAGACGATGTGCGGGTCCCGGCACAGGTAGCAGTCAGATGACGAAGGGTGGCACCTCGTGCTCTGGACGCTGCCGCATGTTCCAACCACCGTTGCCGGGATATTCCTACTGCCGCACATCTCGTTGCCGGCAGATACCTTCTCCATCGGTTGGTTCCAACTCGCCAATACCGTGATCATCAGTGTCATCAACGCGCTGATTATCATCGGCATCTTCTCCATCACCGCGCGACGCCGTGCCCTCGTTCCGGGTTTCCTGCAGAACGCCGTCGAGTGGGGCACGGGGATGCTCCTCAACCTCTGTGAAGATGTCGCGGGTAAAGAGAAGGGGCGGCGGTTCTTCCCGCTGGTCGCGTCGCTGTTCTTCTTCATCCTGCTCGGCAATCTGTGGGAGATCGTGCCGGGTGTCGAGACGATCGGCGTGGTGTCACATTCCACGGACATCAGCCCAGCCTGCGCCCATGCGACTGGACCCTGGTTGACCGGGGCCACCTCGAACTGCCTCCAGCCGTTCATTCGCCCGCCCTCGACCGACCTGAACTTCACCATCGCGCTGGCCATCGTGTCGGTGGTCGCGGTGCAGTTCTACGGCTTCCGCATTCTGGGCTGGCGTCTACAGGTGGGCCGCTACTTCACCCTCAAAGAAGGCCCGATCGGACTGGTCGTGGGCCTGCTTGAGTTCATCCTGGAGTGGGTGCGCATCATCTCGCTCGGCTTCCGGTTGTTCGGCAATCTGTTCGCGGGCGATTTGCTGCTGCTCGTGATTGGCTTCCTGATTCCGGTGGTTGGCGCTCTGCCGTTCTACTTCCTGGAAATCTTCGTCGGTTTCATTCAGGCGTTCGTCTTCGCCATGCTGACGTTGCTCTTCGCCACTCTCGGCACGACACCTCCCGAACATGGCGACGCAGCGGAAGAGCATGCGGCCGAGGTCGCCGCGGGTCAGCGCGCTGTCGCTGCCGAGGCAGTGGCAGAGGCGCACTAACCCGTGGATGTATTGCCAGTCGTGCATACTCGTACGCTCTCAACGGGGGACTCGATTGCTCGCGTTTGACGCGGCTGAGAGATAGACTGCGGACGTATGCGTGTTCCGCGCCTGCCGGCAGTGCTGGCGGCGCACTCATTGAAGCGTGAAGCACCCGGCAGTCGCCAGTACGAACCATCCCTGGCCAGGTCGGGAGATCCTCCAGGCAAACACCTGGACTGAGCGAATGCCTTGCCGGCAATCGTCGCCGGCAAGGAGAGCACTCTTAAGAAGGAGATGACCGTGAACTTTGAAGTCGCTGCTGCTATCGCGATGGGTCTTGGCGCTATCGGCCCTGGCATCGGCGTTGGTCTGGTCGCTGGTCCCGCCCTCGGGGCGATGGGCCGCAACCCTGAAGCTGCCGGTATCCTGCGCGTCAACATGATTCTCGCGATTGTGTTCGCCGAGGCCATCTCGATTTACGCCCTGGTCGTCGCCCTGATCATCCTGTTCGTGACGCACTAACTCTTCCGCACGGTGGAGACCGGGGAAGACCCCGGAGTGGAAGGAGTAAGAGCCCATGGGTGGTTTGGGCATCAATGGGTGGGATTTCGTCGCACAGCTGATCACGTTCCTGATCGTCTGGTTCGTGCTCCAGCGGTACCTCTTCCCTCCGCTCTTGAAGACGCTGGACAACCGCGCCCGTGTCATTCAGGAGGGGGTGGATAACGCCGCCAGGGCCAAAGAAGAGCTCGCCCGCACTGAGGTGCGTGTCCAGTCCATTATGGAGGAAGCACGCCGGGACGCGCAGCGCACACTCGCCCAGGCCACGCAGGCCGCGCAACACGTGCGTGACGAGATCGAGCAGCAGGCGCAGGAGCGCGCTCGCGACATTCTCGCCCAGGCGGAAGTCCGCATCCAACGCGAGATGGCTCAGGCGCGCGCCGAACTGAGCCAGCAGGTGGCGGATCTCGCCATCTCGGCGGCAGAGCGGGTCATCGGCGAATCGCTCGATGACGCGACCAATCGCCGGTTGGTGAATGAGTTCGTCGCAGAGTCGAGGGAACTCCAGTGTTAAAAGGTGCGACCGCGCGGCGCTACGCGGAAGCGGCCTTTGAGCTCGCGGTCGAGCAGAACGCGCTCGACCGCTGGCTGGAAGACCTTCGCCTGATCGCCGACTATTTCGGCGATCACCGGCTGCAGTTCATTCTGAACGAGCCGAACATCCAGCTCGACCGCAAAGAGCTGGTCGTGCGCGATCTGCTGACCTCTAAGGTGCAGCGCGACGCGCTCGGCCTGGCGCTGCTGCTGGTGGAGCGTGGACTGGTGGAGCTTGCGCCGCTCATCTTCCAGAATTACATCCAGCGCTACAACGACTACAAGAATCAAGTCAACGCGACGGTCATCACCGCGCTCCCGCTCGATCCGGATACCCGCGATCGGGTGAAGAGCGAGCTGCACGACATCACCGGCAAGACCATCTTGCTGGAAGAGAAAGTGGACCCGTCCATCCTGGGCGGGGCGATGGCGCGTGTTGGCGACACACTCATAGACGGCAGCGTCCGGCGGCGGCTGAAGCTGTTGCGCGACCAAATTGTACGCGGCGGCGGCTCGTTCGGCGGGCCATCGGACGGGCGTCCGGTGTCGGGCGACGGCAGTGATGGGGGCGGCAACGCGCCCTTCGCGGTCACGCCGTCCGATCAGTCACGTGCTAACGGCAGCGGACCGGACGGCTCCGGCGCGAACGGCAACCCGCCTGCCATTCAGGGTGATGGCACAGGACCAGCCACGTCGAATGAGGTGGCACCGCGCGACACCCAGGCGCCGCATCTCGCGCCACAGCAGCGGACTCCCGGTCAGAGCACTGCACAGCAGGGCAACGATCGCCGCGGCAAGCGCAACAAGGGGCGGCGACGCTAATTCCGTCCGCCGCCCACACTCGCTCGCTTCATGTGACGAGGTCCGCCTGATAGGTGAAGCGCGCGAACCGACGACAACGCTAGTCTGGACGCATGCCGTCCGGATAAAGGGGTATATCAATGGCAGTCACGGACGAAATTACTCGAGTTATCCGTGAACGCATACAGAATTTCGACGGCGCGGCCACTGAGTCCACGATGACCAGCGTCGGCACGGTCATCAGCGTTGCCGACGGGATCGCGCGCGTCTACGGCCTTTCAGGCGCTCGGTATCTCGAGCTGGTGGAGTTCACCCGCACGGGCATCATTGGCATGGTCTTCAACCTTGAGGAAGACTCTGTCGCCGTGCCGGTGCTGGGCGATTATACCCTGCTGCGCGAGAACGACGAAGTGCGCACGACTGGCCGCATCGCCGAGGTGCCGGTGGGCGACGCGCTCATCGGACGCGTGGTGAATCCGCTGGGCGAGCCGATCGACGACGCGGGTCCCATCGAGACCACCCGCACCCGCCCGGTGGAGCGTGTGGCCCCCGGCGTCATCACCCGCCAGTCGGTGACGGTGCCAGTACAGACGGGCATCAAGGCCATCGACGCGCTGATCCCGATTGGCCGTGGCCAGCGCGAGCTGATCATCGGCGACCGGCAGACCGGCAAGACGGCGGTCGCGCTCGACACGATCATCAACCAAAAGGGCAAAGACCTCATCTGCATCTACGTCTCGATCGGGCAGAAGAACTTTCAGGTGGCGCAGATCGCGGAAACCCTCCGCCGCTACGGCGCGATGGAGCACACCATCATCGTGCACGCGGGCGCTGAGGACCCGGCCCCACTGAAGTATCTCGCGCCGTACGCGGGTTGCGCGATGGGCGAGGAGATCATGGAGAGCGGGCGCGACGCGCTCATCATCTATGACGACCTCTCCAAGCACGCCGACGCCTACCGCAACATGTCGCTGATCATCCGGCGGCCTCCGGGCCGCGAGGCGTACCCAGGCGACGTGTTCTACCTGCACAGCCGCCTGCTGGAGCGCGCCGCCCGCCTCAATCAGGATTACGGCGGTGGATCGCTGACGGCTTTGCCGATCATCGAGACCAAGGGTAACGACGTCTCGGCGTACATTCCGACGAACGTTATCTCGATCACCGACGGCCAGATTTACCTCGAAGCTGACCTCTTCAATGCCGGTATCCGGCCCGCGCTGAACGTCGGTATCTCGGTCAGCCGTGTGGGCAGCGCCGCGCAGACACCCGGCATGAAGCAGGTCGCGGGTACGTTGAAGCTCGACCTGGCCCAGTTCCGCGAGCTCGCCGCCTTTGCGCAGTTCGGCTCCGACCTGGATAAGGCCACCAAGGCCCGCATCGAGCGCGGCCAGCGTCAGCAAGAGATTCTGAAGCAGCCGCAGTACCATCCGATGTCGGTCGAGCACGAGATCATGATCATCTACGCGGCCTCGAAGGGCTATCTCGACGACGTGCCAGTCGAGAAGGTGCAGGACTGGGAGGCGCAGTTCCACCAGTACATCGATGCCAACCACGCCGAAATCGTCCGTGCGATCTTCGAGCAGTCCGTCGTCAACCAGAAGAAGATCTCACCCGAGACCTTCGAGGCGCTGGACGCGGCGATCAAAGAGTACAAGCAGGTTGCGCCGCGCTAGACGGCTCCTCCGGCTCCCTGAGTTCACGAATATCGATACCAGGGAGCCGGTCGGGAGTGTGTAGGCAACGCGTACGCTCATGAGGATGTGACAATGGCATCAACCCGAGAAATACGCCGGCGCATCCGTTCGGTCCGGAACGTCGCGCAGATTACTCGCGCCGTGCAGATGGTAGCGAGCAGCAAGATGCGCCGCGCACAGGAGCGCGTCATCTCGTCGCGCTCCTATTCCGAGCAGATACAGAAGCTGGTGGCACGGCTCGCTGGGCAAGGGGCAGGCACCGAGGACCAGCCGCTGATGCAGCGGCGTGAGCCGCGCCGGGTCGTTATCGTGGCCATCACACCCGATCGCGGTCTCGCGGGCGCGCTGCCGAGCAACATCAACCGCAAGGTCGCACAGGTCTCGGCGGATGTGCGTCGTGAGACAGGCAACCCCAACCTGCCAATCTCGTACGTCGCGGTCGGGCGGCGCGGGCGCGACTTTCTGCTGCGCACACAGCAGAACGTGCTCGCCGAATTCACCAATCTCGGCGACCAGCCCGCACTCGGCGACGTCAACGCCATCGCGCGCGTCATCACCGATGCGTACCTGAACCAGAACGCCGACCGGGTGTTGCTGGTCTACCCGAAGTACGTCTCGACGGTGGTGCAGACGCCGACGGTGATCCAGCTGTTGCCGGTTGAGCCGCCAGCCGACAGCGAGACCGAAGGGCATGGTCCCGAATACATCTACGAACCGAGCGCGGAAGAGATATTGTCGGCGCTGCTGCCGCGCTATCTCGAGACGCTCATTTACCAACCGCTACTCGAATCCGTCGCGAGCTTCTACTCGGCCCAAATGGTCGCCATGAAGAACGCGACCGACAGTGCCTCAGACCTGGTCTCGGATCTGACGCTAACCTACAACAAGGCTCGTCAGGCAGCCATCACCACCCAGATTCTGGAAGTCGTGTCTGGCTCCGGTGCGCTCGGAAGCTGAGGAGAGGCAGAAATAGAATGGCAACAACCGCACCTACCCGTACGAAAGGCATTGTCACCCAGGTGCTGGGCAATGTCGTCGATATTGAGTTCCCGCCCGAGAACCTGCCCGCCATCTACAACGCCATCGAGGTTCCGATGGAGGGCCGCACGGAGCCGCTGATCCTTGAGGTGGAGCAGCTCCTGGGCAATAACTGGGTCCGCTGCGTCGGCATGGGGCCGACGGACGGCATGGAGCGTGGTCAGGAGGCCTTCGACACCGGCGGCCCGATCACGATGCCTGTCGGCGAGCAGACCCTCGGCCGCATCTTCAACGTCATCGGCCAGCCAGTTGATAATCGGCCCGCGCCGGTCGATGCGCCGCGCTTGCCGATTCACCGCCCGGCGCCGACCTTCGAGGACCAGGCGACTCAGACGGAAGTGCTGCCGACGGGCATCAAGGTCATCGACCTGATCGCCCCGTTCATGCGCGGTGGTAAGATCGGCACCTTCGGCGGCGCTGGAACCGGCAAGACCGTCATCATCCAGGAGCTGATCAACAACATCGCGAAGAACTCCGGCGGCTACTCGGTCTTCGCGGGCGTCGGCGAGCGCACCCGCGAGGGCAACGACCTCTACCATGAGATGACCGAGGCCAAGGTTGTCGATAAGCTGGCGATGGTCTTCGGGCAGATGAACGAGCCGCCGGGGGCACGCCTGCGCGTGGCCCTCTCGGGCCTGACCATCGCGGAGTACTTCCGCGATGTCGAAGGCCGCGACGTGCTGCTCTTCATCGACAACATCTTCCGCTTCACGCAGGCAGGATCGGAAGTATCCGCGCTTCTGGGACGCATGCCCAGCGCGGTCGGATACCAGCCGAACCTGGCGACGGAAATGGGCGAGTTGCAGGAACGAATTACTTCCACCAAGAAAGG
>CAYRVF010000064.1:18645-29746 GCA_964427535.1 uncultured Ktedonobacterales bacterium | reverse complement strand
AGTGATCCTGGTTGTTGTAGTGGTGCATGCCGTTGCGCCCCACCAGATGCAGATTCGGCAGATGTTCTTCGAGGTAGAAGCGAATCGTCGCCAGGTGGGTCTTGTACACGTCGTCGTAGACCGGGTACGCCTTGGGCTGGCGCACGACGACGCCCCAGAGCACGTCCTCGGGCTGGCACATCTTCATGGCGACGAGCTCCGAGCGGGCCAGTTCCACCAGCTTTTCGTCCGGCGAGGTCCACATCCCGTCGCCCTCGAAGCAGAAGTACTCCATCCCCAAACACGTCGTGTTCGGGTCGGGGACCATCTCCGGACTCCAGTTCTTGAAGTTCTGGATGCGCCCGACGACGACCGACGGATCGTGGATGTAGATCCAGTTATCGGGGAACATGTCGCGCTTGTTGACGACCACGGCGACCGTCAGAAAGTCGCGATATTTCAGGCTGTTGGCTGCCTCGACGACGTTGCCGGGCAGCGGCGGCTCCATCTTGTTGACCAGCTCACGAATGGGCATGGTGGAGATGAACTCGGTGCCGTCGACCTCGCGGGTCTCGCCGCTCGTCGCATCACGTACGACGACGCACTTCACCCGCCCGTCCGCGTGGCGGATCGACACCACGTCCTGCCCCATTCGGACGGGATAGCCGCGCTCGTCGAGCATCTTCGCGACGCGCTCCCACATCATGCCGGGACCCAGCCGTGGATAGCGGAACTCGTCGATGAGCGTCTTGATGACGGCGCCGCGATCCTTCGTCTTCTTCTGTGGCAGCAGCGCACCCTTGATCGCCTGCGCCAGATCGAGGCCCTTGATGCGTTGCGCGGCCCAGTCGGCGGAGAGCTCCTTGGTGCTCATGCCCCAGACCTTCTCAGTGTAGGTCTTGAAGAAGATCGAGAAGAGGTGGTGCCCGAATTGATTGGAGACCCAGTCTTCCAGGTTTTGGGGATTCTTCACCGGATGAATGCGCGCCCAGACATAGCTGCCGATGCTACGGACAGTCTCGACCGGCCCCATATTCAGCAGGGCATTGGTCGCTTTGAGGGGATAGTCGAAGTATTTGCCGTGGTAGAAGATGCGCGAGAGGCGCCCCCGGACGAGCAAGTCGTCGCCGAGGACCTCCGACCAGAGGTCTTCTACCTCCTGGCTCTTACTGAAGAAGCGGTGGCCGCCGATATCGAAGCGGTAGCCATCGCGCTCGTCCGTTCGGGAGATGCCGCCGACGAAGCGCGGGTCTTTCTCCAGCACGGTCACGGGCACGGACGAGCGGACTTGAAGCTCGTACGCCGCGGTAAGTCCCGCCGGACCGGCTCCCATAATGACAACGCGCTGCTGCGAGTCTCCCTGCATGATTCCACTCCCTGGCACCCACGCTGCGTCAGACGTCGACGCGCTCGCGGGTGTGCTGATGACATCTGTGGCGGAGCGAGGGCCGGTGGGGCCAGTCACCCGCTGAACTTCCCAATCAGGCTGCTCCGAACTGGTGGAAGACCTCCGGCGCGACGTTGGGCAGTCACGATGCTACGGTCGAGCGTGGCGAGCGGCGGCAGCTCAACGCAGAGACGGCGATACCGTCGCGAGCGCGCAAACTCCTACAGCGCCCCCTCGCCCACCTCGCAAACTTCGCGCCACTTTATCACCATACCCTATCGGCCCTTCCTTGAGAAGGGGGCATGGGAGCGACGGCGCGCGGCCGTCTCAGCGCATCACGATGATGAACGGCGCGAGGCCCGAGGCGGCCACCAGCGTCGCATACGCGGCACGCAGCGGACTGAGCGGGAGTCTTGCCACGAGCGGCAATGCGAGCAACACGGCCGGGGCGACGAGCCGGGAGGGTCCCCACATGTCGGCCCACTGGAACCAGTAGGTGAAGCACATCAGTCCGCCGTAGACCAGCACCATCAATGGCAGCGGATCGCGCAGCAGCGAGCATGGTCCATCATACCAGACCACGAGTACCGCGATGACCAGCGCCAGCACGAGTGGAATCACCGCACCCAGCACGATAAAGCCGAAATCGGGAAACGACCGCTCGCGCCAGAGTCCCGCGAAGGGGATGGCAACGAGCTGCGCCTGCTGACTTCCGGCACGCAGCGCCCACTGGCCATACAGCGCGAAGAGCACGATCTGCCACACGACGAACGGCACGAGCGCAATCGCCGCCGTGACGACAAGGGTGCCCCACTTCCTCTGTGCCAGCACGGGCAGCACGAGGAACGGCACGACGAACAGGAATTGCTCGCGAGTGAGCAGCGCCGCCGCGACCGCCAGCGCGGCCCACCGATACCGGCTCCGCGCGACGAGGTACACGGCGAGCACGAGCCAGAACAACCCGAACGAGTCGCCAAGGTCGCGCAGCAGGCTCAGCACCTCGCCGCTGAAGAGACCCGCCGCGGTGCCAAGCCAGGGCGACGCGCCCGCCAGCATGCAGAGCCTGCCGATCAACCACCCGGTCAGCACGATAGCGAGAAGGTTGATCGCCAGCAGCGAGTAGGGCACGAGATGGGGATTGCCCAGCGCCACGAGCCACGCCGTCATCGGATAGAGAATGCGCTGGCCGCGGAAGGCCGGAATGTCGAGCGGGCACCCGACGGTCGAGCGCGCGCACGACACGATCAAGTCCGGATGCGTCGCGACGTAGTAGTAGAACTGGCCGTCGTAGCCGATGGGCGATTGCTGCGGCAGCGTGATGGCCAGACGCGAGCTATAGAGGCTGCCCTCATGCACGAAGCTGAGGATATGCGACTCGGAGGGCAGCTTATAATACTGCTCGCGCAGATCGAAGCCCGCGACGACCACGAGCAGCCCCACCACCAGTGCAAGCATCGGCAGCGCGGGCGCGAGACGGCGCCACACCGTTGCGACGGGACGCGTGACGCCCGGCGGGAGCGCCCGCACGAGCCGCATGCCCCAGATGTCTTGAGGCGCGTCATCGGGCGCCGTCTGCTGCGCGCGTGGCTCAGTCTCCGCGGCGAGCACCGCCGTCTTCACGTCCATCGCCCACTCTCCCCGACCATCGTCCAGCCCAGTGCGAACGTAGTCTAGCATTATGTGCATTGGCGCGGTAGAAGATAGGACCTTGCGGGGTTCAGTCAGGCGTACGGCGATGGCAGCGCCATCGGAGCGACAAAAACGCCGCCTTCCCAGGACGAGAAGGCGGCGGCTGGAGCGCATCGAGCTATGCGCCCTTGACGGCGGGCTGACGGCTGCGCGACGTACGAGTCGAGCGTGCGGCGCGGCGTCGTGCCGGAAGATTCGCGGCGGCGCTCACCAGATCCTCGAAACCGCTGAGCAGCCGCTGCGCGTACCCGAGACGCTCCAGCGCGCGGCGCAGGTCGCCCAGGCTAGCCTCCGGCGGCACCGCGACGGCCTTCGGGCCGACACGCGCCAGCCGGAACGCCCGCAGCTTCGGCGAGGTGACCAGCTCTCCAGCCAGCTCTTCGTCGCTGACTTCGAGCAGTGTCACCTTCTGTGGCACCTCGGCGCCCTGCCGTGCCCAATCGCGCAGCGTGTAGATCACGTTCTGCGGCAGCGACTTCTGGCTGTGCATGAGCAGGAAGCTGACGACATCCTCGATGCTCGCGCCACGAGCCAGCCCGCGCTGCAACGCGTCGCGCGTGAGGGTGAAGCGGCTCACCCGGCCGATCTGCTCCAGCGAGGCGAAGCGCGTCAGCCAGTAGAGCGCGGGCATGTACGGCTCCATCAGCAGCACCTGAAAGTTCGGCTGCACGACCAGCGAGCGCGGCGAGGGCTGTTCGCCGGCGCTGAGCTCGCTCGTCAGCACTTCCGCACCCAGCGGCGTGAGCTGGAAGGCATCCGGGTTGACCTGCTCGCCAGCGGACGGCACGTCGTCGCGGTCATAGCCCAGCGTGACCAGCCCCAGCTCGTGCAGCGTCGAGCGGAACATGCCAATCAGGATTTCGCCGTCGGTGTGCTCCCACTGCGCGCGCAGGTCTTCGGCGAGCTTGAATCCCGCCTCGCCCGCGCAGCGCTGCCCTGGCCGCAGCACATAGGGGTCGTCGCCCTGCACCGTTGCGCAGAACGACGCCAGCGAGTACCACACGCCCGGCTGGCAGCGCCGCAGCACCTTCGTGACCGCCTCACGCGCGACGGGCAGCTCGATGTAGAAGGTCAGCCACTCGCGATAGTTCGCGCCAGGCCGATCGGTCCACCAGCGGTCAGAGGGCCACCGACGGAAGAGCCGCCGCGCCTGCATCACCAGATCGTGCCGCGCCCACGAGTCGAGCTTCGCGCCAGGTGCGAGCCGAGCGCGCTGCTTCCCGCTCGTGGCAGGCGCCATCACCAGCCCCAGGTCACAGGCCTCCTGCTTCAGCATCTCCAGATACTGCAGCGCCGCTTCCTCGCCGGCGTGTGCGCGGTCGCCAACTAGCATCGGCAGCACACGCTGGGCGGCTCGCTTTGGCAGCGACCCCGAGCGCGTGAGCTCGATGTCGTACTGGTGCGCGACCGAGACGAGCACGGCGATATCCCACAGGAAAGACGTGTCGGCGGGGCGAACGGCGCGCGGCTCGTCGCGCTCGAGCAAACCGACGGCCGATTGTGGCCGCTGCTCCGCCCGGCGCAGGTTCGCGAGCGTCTCGCGCGGAATGAAGAGGATACGCTCGCCGTCGCTGAACGTATCGAAGACCAGCGCGTACTCCTCGAACGAGTGCAGCAGCGCCGAGAGCGCGGGCTCCGCGAGGCGCAGGTGCTGGCGCAGCGAGTTGACGGTCGCCCGGCCATCCTGTTCGCGCAGCCACTCGTACGTGTCGCGCAGGCGCGGCTCGATGCGTGCCAGCGCGTAGCGCACCGCCTCGGCCTGCGTCAAGTTCTCGGCCATCGCGGCGCGCACCTCGTTGCGCGAGTAGTACGCCTGCACGGTCAGCCCGAAGCGCCGGCCAATCTGGTCGAGGTCGCCCTGGCGATAGGGCATCAGCAACTCGTCGAGCGTCTTGTCAGAGCGGTCGGCGTGCGGCACGAAGAGCTCGCGTCCGGTCGCGTACAGCCCGGTGACGAGCTCGGTCGGCACGTACGCGATCGGCTTCTCTTCGATCTGTGCCTGGGAGTTGCGCGGCGTGGCGTAGCCGTAGAAGGTGACCCGCTGACCTACCAGGTCACTCCCCTGCACCTTGGCGATCTCGGTGAAGACGAGGCGGTGTTCGAGCAGGCGATCCAACGTAGACTGGACGACGTCGTCCGGAAGTTTCGAGCGTTCGGCAATCGCCTCGATCAAGCACCAGTTCCGCGCCGACGGGCCAACGACACTGAACAACACACGCCGTTCATCGTCAGTCAGTCGCTCCCAGACGAAGCGTGACGCGATGGCATCACGCATGGATCGCTCAAGTCGCTGACGCTCTTCCGCGTCAGTGGTAGTCGGAAGCTCGGCCCCCCACCAGAAGGCGAGACTCCGCAAGACGTCAAGCGATTCGTCTGCCAGGATTGCGCTCAGGCTCTTCATCCCTGGTACCCTCCGAAGCAACGCGCCCTGTGAGGCGGTACGCTTGGGCCATCGGTTCGGCCACACTGCCAGACGGCCAGCGCGCTTCCTAGGTCAGCCCACCGCACAGTGCGCATCTCCCTATCCTCCACAGAACCACGGATACGGATATGGTCTACCGGTGCTCGCCGTCCTCCTTTTTGTGCTCCTGGTTGAGAAGTGCCACGTCAGGGAAAATAGCCACCTCCAGGACATCTGTTCGTGAGAGAAGGGGCTAGTGCGGGTCCACGCGCGGCTCGCTGCCATCGGGGTCGTTCGCTGGAGGAAGCTGTTGGTTCGTGCCCTCCATCTCTGACGGTGGAAGATAACGCGCGCGCGCGCCGTACGTCTCGACGAAGCGAATGACCTCACGTGTCACCTGGCTCGGCGTCGAGGCTCCGGCGGTCACCGCCACGCGCTTTTTGCCGTCGAGCCACTCTGGCTGCAGATCGCGCACCGATTCGATGCGCACCGCCGGGCTTCCGGCGAGCTCCTCAGCCACCTGCACGAGCCGGTTGGTGTTGTTGCTCCGCGGGTCGCCGACGACGATGGTGAGGTCCGCGCCCTTCGCCATACGCTGCACCGCCTCCTGGCGGACCTGAGTCGCATGGCAGATCTCGTTGTAGACCTCGACGTGCGGGAAGCGCTTCCGGATGGCGGTGATGAGGTTCGCGGTATCCCACTGGCTGAGGGTGGTCTGCGTGGTGACCGCGAGCCGAGTCGCCGTGAGCACAGACGCTGGCAGCGCATCGAGGTCGGCCTCGTGCTCGACCAGATAGACCGAGTCGGGCGCCTCGCCCATCACGCCTTCCGGCTCGGGGTGTCCCTTCTTGCCGATATACAGGATGGTGTACCCCTGGGCGGCGAGGGCCGTGACGAGGTCGTGTGTCTTGGTGACGTCCGGGCAGGTAGCGTCGATCACGTGCAGTCCGCGCTCGCTAGCGCGCTGCTTGACCAGCGGAGAGACGCCGTGGGCGGTGAAGATCACCGTACCGTCGTGTACCTGTTCGAGGATGTCGGCGCGGTTGGGGCCGTCGAGCGTAGTGATGCCAAGCCGGGTGAGCTCGTCCACCGCGAAGGCGTTGTGGACGATCAGGCCAATGATGTAGATCGGGCGTGGGAGCGATGAATCCTTCGCCGCCTTCCGCGCGAGCTCCATCGCATCGACGACACCGTAACAATATCCGCGAGGCGTTACCTTGATGACATCCATTCAGCCGCATTCCCTTTCGCCACCGTTCTGAGGACCGCTCTGTGCCCAGTCCTCCACGGTTGCTCCGCCGCGAAACCCCTCGTCCGCCGCGAAGCGAGAGAAACCACATGTTAAGGGACGGCGTTGCGCCCGTCAGATGGGGCGAGAACGGGTCGGTACGCCATGTTTAGAGTCCCGCCTTTCGCACGAGTCGCTCAGCGGCGAGCTTGTCGAGCCGGAGAATCGTGGCCTCAAAGGTCTCGTCACCAAACTCCTGCGCGTCGTCCGCCTGCGCGTCCAGTTGCTGAGGGGGTCGTTCAGAGACCGTCGCCGTGTGCTGAACGCCCGTACCCATGCTCCCTGGCTCCATCATCGTGGCTCCTCTATCGCGAAACCGTCCGCTGCGCGGAGGTCCGAATGTGTTGTGATCCTGTACCGCGTCGCGCCTTCGCGCGGTTGTGCGTTCCGGCGGTGTACCCACCATATTTGGCGTTGGGCACACGTCTCTTCAGAGTATTGTACACCATTCCGAGTGAGAAGCGTGGCGGGCTAGAGCAGACTCAGACACCGTCCCAACACACACCTCCTGCCCACTCAATGCTCCGCGAACGCTTCGCGCATCCAAACCTGGCGAGCAAAACAGCGCAGGCATGCGGCAAGTATACCATAGGCTCTTCCATCTACATGTCTGCAAGAGACGACAACGCCCGCCAGGTATAGACACAGCTCAGGCGTAGCAGACGCTAACCCCCACCCTCATTCCCTCAAGGGAAGGGGCCGCTGAGTGAGCGGTGAGGCGCGCTCCGGTCGTGTATACTACCGTGCATGCGACGTTAGCCCGTGCCGTGGTGGCAAAACGGCGGACGGGCGCGCAACTACCACGCTGGTGAGGGGAGCCGTGATCGTCGATTTCCACACGCACATCTTCCCGCCGGAGATCGTGGCCCATCGCGCGGCATTTGCCGACCGCGACCCCTGGTTCGGCGAGCTCTATGGCAACCCGCGCGCCCGCATGGCAACCGCCGGCGATCTGCTCGCCTCGATGGAGGCTGATGGCGTCGCGTTTTCCGTCGCCATGCCCTTTGGCTGGAGCGATCCGGGAATCGCCGAGGAGTGCAATAGCTACGTGATCGAGGCGATGCGCGCGTCGTCGGGCCGCATCGTCGGCCTCGCATCCGTTCAGCCGCGAGCGGGCGCGCGTGCCGTGGCAGAGATCGAGCGCTGCGCGCGGGCGGGCATGCCGGGCATCGGCGAGTTGATGCCGCATGGCCAAGATTTCCGGCTCGGCGACACCGCGCTGCTCGCCCCGCTGGCCGAGGCCGCGCAGGCGCTCGGCATGTTCGTGCTGACTCACACCAGTGAACCGGTCGGCCACCGCTATCTCGGCAAAGGGGATGTCACCTGCGCCGATCTGCAGGCGTTCGTGTTGGCCTTCCCAGACCTGCGCGTGGTCGCGGCGCACTGGGGTGGCGGCTTCCCGTTCTACGAGCTGATGCCCGAAGTCGCCGCCGCCGCGGCCAACGTCTGGTACGACTCCGCCGCCTCGCTCTACCTCTACCGGCCCGAGGTCTACGCGGTCGCGGCCCAGCTCGTCGGCGTACGTAAGCTGCTCTGGGCTAGCGACTACCCCCTTCTTCCGCAGCGGCGCATGCTCGACTACGCCCGCGCCTCCGGCCTCAGCGACGTCGACCTCGCGCTCGTCCTCGGTGGCAATGCGCTGGCATTTCTGGGGCGCGACGCGGCATCGTAATTGTCTTCCCCACTGGCGAAAGGGCTCGTGATGGCTCAGCTCAATGCGCGACAGCTCGTGCTCGGCCTCGCACGCTACGACGTGCGCTACGTGCTCTTCGGCACACTGGGCGCCATCGCCTACGGCGCTGAGCTGGAGACACGCGACATGGATATCTGCCCCACGACGGACGGCGATAACCTGACGCGTCTCGCCGCCTTGCTGCGTGAGTGGGACGCGAAACCACGCTATGTGCCCGGTTATAACGACGAGGCCGCCTGCCTCGCCTGGACGCCCGACCCGCCGACGGTCGAGAACCTCGACCACGACTTCGCGACGCCCTACGGCTCACTCGATCCCGTTCCGGCCCCCTTCGGTCCGAATGGCGTGGCGGACCGCTTCACATACGACACGCTCGCCAGCCGCGCGACCCCCTCCAGCGCGTTCGGCTCTCCCATTCTGGTCGCGCATATCGACGATCTGATTGCCTCGAAGGTGTCGCGGCGGCGCCCCAAGGATCTGCGCGTGGAGGCCGAGTTGCAACGCATACGCAGGAACGTGCTGGCAGGCACATGGCAGCCAGGACTCGAACGCTACGCGGCCCGCACCGAGCAATGAGGCGTCACGGGGCCTCATCCCCCCAGCCCCCTTCCCCTCGCAAGGGGAAGGGAGAGGTACGCTCGCGGCCTTCGGGCAACGGCGCTCGCCACGCGACCTCCCCTCTCCCCGCAGGGAGAGGGGCCGGGGGTGAGGCCGCCACAACGTCGCTGCATCACTCCCCTCGCCCTCCGCTGCAAACGCCAAATCTGCGACCCCTCCCTTCTAAGGGAAGGGGGTTGGGGTGAGGTTCCGCGGAATTGACAGCGCTGGACACGAAACCTATCATGGGCGCAGGACCCCCGCTGTCGAGACGGTCCCGCCGATCGACCACAGATGAAAAAACTGTTGGTCGGGCGAGAAGGAGCGCGACGTGCCGTCATTCCAGGTCTCGTCAGTCATTCCGCCGCACCCCGATCCGGAGAAGAAACGGATCTCGCGCGCCCGCCATCAAGGGCTCGTGATCTTGCGCTACGTCAACAGCGTGGCGATTGCCGGCGCGCTCTTCGGCCTGTCACTGGCAATTGTGCGCAACGACATCCTCTTCGTGCTGCTGCCAGTAGGCGTGAGCGTGATCGTCACGACCCTCACCAGTCCATCGCGCGTGAGCGCCGTCCGGTCACTGCTTCTGCTGACAGTCGTCACGCTCGCCTATTTCAGCGCCGTCACCGGCTTTGAGATGCTCACTCACCCCCCGGCGACGCCCGAGATCATCGTCGTCACCACAACCCTCACTATCGCCGTCATCTTCCAGCCCGTGCGCACATGGATCCAGGGGGTGCTGGAGCGCAGGTTCGGGCTCGACCGGAACACGTACAGCGTGGCGCTTGAAACGGTGTCGTCGGCGCTCCGCGAGGAGATCGACCTGAATCAGGTGCGCGACCAATTCTTCGACGTGCTGCAGCGCACGCTGCACCCGGCATCGCTCTCGTTCTGGGTGAGCGGCCCCGCCTCGCGCGAATGGGCCTCGACGGTGGTCGTTCCCGATGACGACCCGTTCCTGGCCCACGCACTGCAGCACACCTCCGCGCTGGAGCTCGATTGGGTGCGGATCGATTCGCCGCTCGTGCGGAATCTGCGCGCTGACGGTGTGGAGGTCGTAGTGCCGCTGGCGAGTGAGGGAGTGCTGCTCGGGCTGCTTCTGCTGGGTCCGCGCCTGCGTCCCGCCAGAGAGGGCGCGTCGCGGTTCGTGGAGCCACTCCTCGATTGGGCAAGCCTGTTTAGCCTGCTCCGGCTGGTCATCGTGGGACCGGGTGCGCCTGTAATCGAGTATTACGGACGCGAAGAGCGCGCGCTGCTCGACGCCCTCGCGGCACAGGGCGCGCCGGCGATCCGCGTGGCGCAACTGGTAGACGAGCAGAAGACGCAGGTGCGCGAGCGCGAGCGCGTCGCCCAAGAGCTGCGCACCGCGCAGGAGATCCAGCGCACCTTCCTGCCCAAGGAGGTACCCGCCTATCCCGGCTGGGAGCTGACGCCGTATTATCAGCCCGCGCGCGAGGTCGGCGGCGATTTCTACGACATTCTGCCGTTCGAGCACGGCTCTGTGGGCCTGGTGCTCGGCGATGTGACCGGCAAGGGTATCCCTGCCGCACTCGTGATGACAGCCACGCGCACGATGCTCCGCACTGCCGCGCGCGAGATGGCAGCGCCAGGCGACGTGCTGGCGCGGGTGAACGAACTGCTCTGCGCCGATATTCCCTCCGGCATGTTCGTCACCTGCTTCTACGCCGTGCTCGACCCAGACAGCGGGCACATACACTTCGCCAACGCCGGCCAGGATTACCCCTACGTGCGGCAAAGCGACGGTGTAGGCCAGTTGCGTGCGGCTGGCATGCCGCTCGGACTGATGCCCGGCATGCGCTACGACGAACGTGAGATAACGCTCGCGGCGGGAGACAGCCTGCTGTTCTTCAGCGATGGGCTGGTGGAGGCGCACAACCCCGAGCGCGAGATGTTCGGCCTGCCGCGCGTCGAGCAGGTGGTGGCAGCGCATTCAGGCGGCGCGCCCCTGATCGACACGCTGCTCGGCCAGCTCAAGACCTTTACTGGCACACACTGGGAGCAGGAGGACGACATTACGCTGCTGACTCTGCGGCGCGCGGCCCCCTC
>CAYRVF010000064.1:0-18545 GCA_964427535.1 uncultured Ktedonobacterales bacterium | reverse complement strand
GCACAGTGCCCTCTCGCCACCAACGCTCATTCAGCGACCCCTTCCCTTGAGGGAACGGGGTAGGGGGTGAGGTTCTGCTCCCCTTGTGCGAACGGCCACCGACGCGATACCATACAGCGGAACAACCGGCAGCGCGAAGGAGCAAGCGGCGTGCGTGTAGTATCATTGGGCAGTGGCAGTAGCGGCAACGCGGTGGTCGTGCAGTCGGGCGAGTCGGCAGTGTTGGTGGATGCCGGGTTCTCCGCGCGCACGCTCACGAGCCGGTTGCGGCAGGTTGGCGTCGCGCCCAGCAGCATCCGCGCGATCTGCGTGACGCACGAACACTCCGACCACGCCTGCGGTGCGCTTACCTTCGCCCGCCAGCACGGCATCCCGCTCGTCTCTGATCCGCGCACGCTGAAGGCGCTGCTGAGCCAGCCGAGTCGCGGCGCCGAGCCGGACGCACCTCCACCGGAGCGCGTCGAGCTGCGTGTCGGCACATCGAGCACGATTGCTGGGCTGGACATCCGCAGTTTCGCCATCTCGCACGATGCCGTCGCTCCCTGCGGCTATCTCATCTCCTCGGCGGCCTGGCGCGTGTGCGTCGTGACGGATACGGGCCTCGTGCATGAGCCGATTCTGGAGGCGCTGCGTGCTGCGCATCTGATCGTGCTCGAATCGAACCACGATCTTGACCGCCTGCGCACCGGACCGTATCCCTGGCATCTCAAGCAGCGCATCCTCAGCCCCACCGGCCACCTCTCCAACGCGCAGACGAGCGCCGCGTTGGAGCTCTCGCTCGACGACGGCCCGCGCTGGGTCTGGCTGGCCCATCTCAGCCGCACGAACAACACGCCTGACATCGCCCGCGCGCACGTCCGCGAACATCTGCGCTCGCTCGGGCTGCGGCACATCCAGCCACAGCCGCTGCCACCGGGCGTGGGTCCCGTGTGGGATAGCGCGACGCTCTGGGGACCAGACGTGCAAGCTGTGCCGAGCACCACCACGGCGACAGCGCCGAGCACGGCCACGGTGCGGAGCAGAACCTAACCCCCAACCCCCTTCCCTTGAGGGAAGCGGTCGCTGAATGAGCGTCAGTGGCAGATGGTGTCGTACATGGCTCCCCCTTCCCTTTGCGAGGGGAAGGGGGCTGGGGGGATGAGGCCCTACGCCTGAAGCTGCTTGATCGTGTCGCGCAGCCACTCACGCGCCAGCGGAATCTCGCGTGGGCTGAGCTCGTGGCCCGCGTCCTCCACATGCAGCGTCACGTCGGCGCCGGACTGACGGAATAGGGTCGCGAGGCGTTCGGGTTCATCCGCGACGGGCATTATGGCATCACGCCTGCCGGAACTGATGTAAATGCGCTTGCCGGGCAGCTCCGGCGGCGTCTCCGGCACGAGCGGTACCATCGGGCGCAGCAGCACCGCACCCGCGAGCGTCTCGGGCCGGAGTAGCAGCGTGCTGCCCGCGATGTTTGCGCCGTTCGAATACCCCAGCGCGATGACCCGCTGCGGGTCAAGTCCGCGCTCTGCCAGCACTCGCGGCACCCAATCCGCCAGCTCGTTGGTGCGCTCGATCAGGTCCTTCTCATCGAAGACACCGGGTCCAAGCCGCCGGAAGAAGCGCGGCATGCCGTATTCGAGCACCCGCCCGCGCGGACTGAGCAGCGCCGCACCGGGCGCCAGCTCCTGGCCCAGCCCGAGTAGATCGCGCTCGTCGCCGCCGGTGCCGTGCAACAGCAGCAGCGTCACGGCTCCTTCCGGCACGCGTGGTGGCACGAACTCGTAGAAGAACGGCTCACCCTGCCGGACGGTCTGGCTTTCCATCTCGGAAGCCTCTTTCTGCACTCTCTAACGTGACGAAGCGCACCGGGCCATGTGCCGGACTTCCGTCTGGCTCCCCTCTCCTCGCAGGGAGAGGGGCCAGGGGAAGGCCCCTAACCCAGAGGCCTACCTAGCAGTCTGCAGACGCGGCAGCGCGATCGGCGGCAGCACATCCTCGATCTGCCCCCGCGCAGGTTCGAGCCACGGCGGCAGCTTCAGCTCGTGCCCCAGCGTCGCGACCGGCTCGTCGATGGCGAAGCCCGGCTGGTCGGTAGCAATCTCGAAGAGTACACCGCCCGGCTCGCGGAAGTAGATCGAGCGGAAGTATTGCCGGTCGAGCACCTCCGTCACGCGCAGCCCCAGATCGATCAGTCGCTCGCGCCAGGCCAGCTGCTCGGCCTCGTCGCGCGCCCGCCACGCGATATGGTGGACCGTCCCCGCCGCCTGCTGGCCGGAGGGACCATCGGGCCGGTGCAGCAGGTCGACGTGCGCCTGCGCCAGACCCTCGCCAACCGCGAAGCGCGTGCGGTTGCCCTCGCTGGCAACCTCGCGCATGCCCAGGCCCTCCGCGATCACCCGGATCGTCGGCCCGGTGAGCCGGAGGGCGAGCGTCACGCCGCCAAAGCCCCGGATCGCGCTCTCGGCAGGCACGGGTCCGTCAGCCCACGGCTGGCGCGCCTCGGCGGCCGCCGACTCCACGAGCTCAAGCGCCATGCCGTCCGGATCGGTGAGGCGCAGCGCGCGCTCGTCGAAGCGTGTCTCGGCCTGCTCAAAGGCGATTTCGTGGTTCGCCAGGTGCCTGCGCCAGTAGTCCAGCGCGCGCGGTGGAACCGCGAACGAGATGGTGACGATCTGCCCCGTCCCCTGCCTGCCGTGCGCCGCGCCCGGCCACGGGAAGAACGTCAGAATCGTGCCGGGGTGGCCGACCTCATCACCATAGTAGAAGTGATACGTGCCCGGATCATCGAAGTTGACCGTCCGCTTGACGAACCGCAGGCCCAGGATGCCCTCGTAGAAGTCGAGGTTGGGCTGTGGATCGCTCGCAATTGCCGTGATGTGGTGGATGCCCGGCGTGATCAGACGCTCGCCGGTGCCGTTCTCTGCCATGTTGTCCTCCGAAGGAGCATTCTGCTGTCCATGCATCCGTTTCATGCACCCTACGCAGGTGCTCGATCCCTCTGCATTCTCTATACCTCTATCACTTTAAAAAGTCAAGTGCTTGCGAGAGCAAACTGCACATGATACGATATACCTACAACCTGATCGGACGTGTAGAGGAGAGCACAGAGTGAGCGCGGCGCGAGACCTCCAGGCGGATTGCCCCGCAGACGAGGCCATTCAGATGTTGCAGGAGAAGTGGACGCTCCAGATTATCCGCGCGCTGCTGCCGGGACCGCGTGGCTTCAACGAGCTGGGCCGCGAGATCGGCTGCAACTCGGCCACGCTGGCCCAGCGGCTGGAGCGCCTGACGAGCCTGGGCATCCTCAGCAAGACAGTGCAGTCGGTCATGCCGCCGCGTACGAGCTACGCGCTGACACCAGCCGGATGCGCGCTGCAAGACGTCATACTGGAGATCGACCGCTGGGCGCGGACCTATCTTCCTGGCACGCGTCAGCCCGCTGACGCTGGCACGGCACCATCGCGAGCACCAGGCGAGGGATAGCCCGAGCGGTCGGAGTGGCGCGGCATGCTGCGCGTGGAGAACGAACACCAGCCGAGGGGCCTATTGGCGGAGAGTGGAGGTGGCTACACAATGGCGCGACTCACGATTGCCGAGGGCATGCTCATCGTGACGATGCAGGGAGTCGACAAGGTGCTAGCGCTGCGGGGAACCCTCGCGATACCACTCACGCATATCCGCGGCATCGATGTTCGCCCCGCGGAGGCCCAGCAGGTGTTTCACGGTCTGCGAGTGGGGACCTCTCTGCCCGGCGTCATCACCGCTGGCACCTTCTACACCAGCGATGGTAAGTATTTCTATGACGTTCACGATCCGCAGCGGACGATCGGCATCACGCTCGACGGCGACACGTACTCCCGCCTCATCCTCGACGTCGGTAACGACGAGACACCCGAAGCCGCGGCCGCGCGTATCGAGCAGGCGATCGGCCGCGCGTGAGGAGCCCGGTCCGCCGCCCCACACACGAAAAGACGCGGCGCTCCCCCAGGGGGAATGCCGCGTCTTATGGTACGGGCTGGGATCCGCGATCCGCGCCGAGACCTAGCTCGTGTGCTCGTAGATGTAGTCGACCGCCTCGCCGACCGTGGTGAGCTTCTCAGCGTCTTCATCGCTGATCTGCAGGCCGAACTGCTCTTCGAGCGACATGATCATCTCGACCAGATCGAGCGAGTCCGCGTTCAGATCTTCAGTGAACGACGCGTCCTCTTTGACCTCGCTCTCGTCGACACCGAGCTGTTCGGCGATCACGGGTCTGAGCTTCGCCAGGATATCCTCTTTCGAGACAGACGACATTTACTTTACCTCACTTCCGGCACTGGATGTCTTGGATCCGCGAGACCGGGAATACACTGTGCCAAGGACGCCGTTAACAAATCGGCTCGACGTGTCGCTGCCGAAGAGCTTGGCGAGCTCTACAGCTTCGTTTATCGCGACCTTCGCTGGCACAGCATTATTGTACAGAATCTCGAAGATTGCAAGCCTGAGCACGTTCTTGTCGATGCGCGCCATCTGCGCAAGCGGCCACTCAGGCGCGGCGAACTGTATGGCGGTGTCGATCTCCTCCAGGTGTTCGAGCACACCATGCACCAGCGTACGCGCGAATTCGACCGCTTTAGACGGGAGATGATCGTCGGCGGCGAGGCGATCGAGCACGGCGTCGGGGTCGTGGTGGGCGCTGTCATACTCGTACAGCGTCTGCAGCGCGGCGATACGTGCCTGACGGCGGATTCCCATTGCCATAGGTCTACGCCACGTCCTGAATGTACACGTTAATCTCGCTGACGCCCATCCCCAGGATGTGCTCGATGGCCCCGCCAACCGATTCCTGCACGGCGGTCCCCACCGCGACCATGTTGGCGCCCGGCTCGGCGATCAGATACAGATCGACGGCGACCGTCTTGTCATGGACCGCCAGCGCCACGCCGTGATATGCCAGTGGGCGCCCGAACGCGTGGGGCCACGAGCTAGACGCCCGCGCCATTCGCGCCACGCCCGGCACGGCCAGCGCGGCCTCCTCGACGACGGTGCGCAGGACACGACGGGCAATCCGCACCGCGCCAACCTGCTCGGTCTGGTCCGTCCCCTCAGGGTACGCGACACTGGGGAACGGAGCGCGCGACACGGAACGTCCATCTGGCCCGAGGAACGATGTCTCCATGTGATTCTCCTCTTCCCGCACCGTGTCGCGCGCGTCTACAGGCGCTCGCGAAGCTGTTCCGCAACCGCGGGCACATCGGCGGCGGAGCTGACGGAGAGTACCGTCGCGCCCTTCGCGATGCGCTTGATCAGCCCGCTCAGCACCTGCCCGGCGCCCACCTCGACGAACACCCCTATCCCCGACTGTACCAGATTCTGCACCGATTGCGTCCACTGGACGGGCGACGCGATCTGTCGCGAGAGTTCGTCGCGCAGGCCCTCGGCGCTCGTGATCGGTTCCGCGGTGATGTTCGAGATGATCGGCACCTGTGGCGCCTGAATGCTCGCTTCCGCGACGGCACGCGCCAGCCCCTCCGCGGCGGGCGCCATCACCGGCGAGTGAAACGCGCCGCTCACCGTCAGCGGCACGACCCGCTTCGCGCCTTGCGCCTTCGCCAGCTCCATCGCGATGTCGAGCGCGTGTTGCTCGCCCGAGAGCACGATCTGGCCGGGCGCGTTGTCGTTCGCGACGACGACGTGCCCCCATCCGGGATGCTCGCCCCGCGCTGACGCCTCAACCGGCTCGGACTGGGCGCGCCGGGTCGCCTCCGCCGCAATACCTTCGAGTGTGGCACGGTCCATACCAAGAACCGCGGCCATGCCGCTGGGGCAGCGCAGACCTTCTTCGTGCATCACGCGCCCACGCTCGCGCACCAGGCGCAACGTCTCGGCGATCCCAAGCGCGCCCGAGGCGGCGACGGCGGCATACTCGCCGACACTATGTCCCGCGACGGCGGCAGGAGTCAGCGGTGACCGCAGCGACGGCTCATCTGGAGCGGCGGATGCTCCAGCCGCCTCTTGCAGCGCGGCGAGCAGCGCGAGACTGGTCGCGACGATCGCCGGTTGTGTGTTGATCGTCTCACGCAGGGCATCCTCTGGCCCCTCGAAGCAGAGCCGCGAGAGCGAGAAGCCGAGCGCGGAGTCGGCACGTGCGAAGACAGCACGAGCGGCCGGAGAGACGGAAGCGATGTCCGCACCCATTCCGACCGCTTGGCTGCCCTGACCGGGAAATACGAACGCGATGCGCTGGCTCACGCATCCCTCCGTGGTTACATGCGCACCGGGCAATCACTCGCCTCGGATGCCGGGAACACTCGTGGGAATCGTGACCAGTGACTTACTCGGCGTGCGTGTGCCGTCCGCCGACTTCAATCACCTGCCGGCCGCGATACGTGCCGCAATTCGGGCAGACATGGTGCGAGCGGCGCAGCGCATGGCACTGCGGGCACTCGGTCAACTGCGGAATCCGCAGGAAATGATGGCCCCGGCGGTTCCCCTGCCGGGCATTCGATTGGCGTTTCTTTGGTAGTGCTCCCACGACATTCTCCTCACTGGCTTCAGATGATGCTCTCGTGCTATTCCACGGTCCAGCGTTGCCGCGTCACGGCTGCCGCTCAGTTCCCGTACGTGTATCCGCTCCACGGCTCAGGCTCTCTCGAAGACGCCAGCTCAGACGCACTGAGGCATCAGCCGCAGAAAACACCACGTTATTGTACCACATGCCGTATGCCGCGCAAGGGTGGGGCGTGCGGTAAGGGCCTCATCCTCCAGCCGCCGTGGGAAGGGTGAGCAGGCGGGCAGAACCTCACCCCTTACCTCCTTCCCTTGAGGGAAGGGGTCGCTGATCGGGGACGGTGGCGAATGGCAACGCACGTCTGCTCTCCCCTCTCCCTGCGGGGAAAGGGGCTTGAGGTGAGGGCCCAGAATCCGCGCCTCACTGCCCCTTCCCTCTGTGCGGAGGAGCGAGGGGAGAGTTTCCGGCCTACTTCTGCTGGCGGCGAACCATCAGCACCGTCGCCCGGCCGAGTCCCTGCTTGCACGCCGCACAGACGTAGTAGCCCTCATGCTCGCGGTATTCCAGCTCGGCCAGCGGGTAGTGCAGGTAGCACAAGCCACAGCGCGTGCTGCCACCAGAGGTCGCGACACCGCGATCGCGCTCGAACAGAGCCTTGAGCGAGTCGATGAGAGGCCCGACATCGCCGCGAACATCCGCGCGTGGACCCGGCTCTACCTCGTCGGGGTCAGCGCGCGATGCCAATGGCTCGCCTTTCAGTGACCGGCCCGGTGGCTCCAGCCGCGAGAAGCGCTCGAAGCGTGACGTGCGCGCGGGCGGCTCGATGCCACCTGGCTGGGCAGACGGAGGACCGGCAGGCTCGTCAGCGGGGTCCGCCGTGCCGCCATCTCCATGCGCTCCCGTCGTGCCTTCTACGATGTCGACCCGCGTGACATCGATCTCGGCGCTGACGCTCTCCGTCTCGTCCTCGGCCACCACTTCGGCGTGCTCGACGACGAATGCGGCTCCGGCCTCCTCCAGGAGTGGCTCGGAAGGCCATCCGGCCTCTGGGTCGGGATGATATCCGTTGTCGCTCGCCGCGGTCTGGGCCTGCGGCTGTGTCGCGCCCGAGCCGACGGGCAAACCACGCGCCGGGACGAAGCGGTTGTTCTGTCGTGATGGTCCGTGCCGGGAGGCATTGCCGCCTCCGCGCCGGTTTTTATGTCCACTTCCCATACGTATGCGCTCCCCTTCATCGCCACTTCCGCGCCTGCCAGGACATCCTTTCCGGCCGCGCCTCCGTCTCTCCCAACCAAACATAACGGCGAATGGCGACGTGTCAGTGTCGTGCGGATACAGGTCCTTCATTATATAGGGACGTACCGGGTTCGGCAAAGGCACGCTGACCACATCGTGCGCAGAAGTCGACAATTGGGACCGTGAGGGCCGATATTTCCGGTCAAAAAGGGGTATGGAGAGCACACACGTCGCATGGGATGATACTTCTCGCGTGATGAGGCGTTACAGATGGAGAGGGCGATGAGACTCGTCAAAGGATATCCACAGTCGCCGGGGAGACTCCTGGCCGAGAGGGCGCGTCATGCTGGTCAACTTTCATCCCGCCTCGCAAAGTCGCACACAAATCGATGATCCGCGCATCATTCCCCTGCGGAGTCGTATTTCCACCACGGCGACGGATCTGCCGGCGATCTCGCCCCTCGACTCACACTTCTTGCGCGAGCCGGCGGCTCCGTCCGCGACGCACTCCACTCGGCGGCCCGATGAAGAAGCGCGCCACTACCTCAAGTTCATGTTGCCCGCGATTCCCGTCACCGCGTTTGTGTTGACGTTTCTCTATAGCTATCTGCTGGTGGGGATGAACGCCCCGACCACGACCGTCTCGACCGAGGTGGGCGTACCTGTCGTCGATCCGTCGCTGCCCCTGTTGGGGGCCACATTGCTCGCGCTCGCGACGGGCATGCTCTGCCTGATCGCGTACCTCGGCTACCAGCGAGTCGCCGGCCGCGCGCTGCACGAGCGCGATGCCCTGCGCTCGCACGAGATCGACTCTTCCCGCTGGCAGAGGTAGCCCTTACCCCTGGATGTATGCGTTCTGGGGTGGGTCCGCTGTGCCGACGACGGGCGGGCGAGGCATGCCTCGCCTCTACAGATGGGGCAGTGCGCACGACGTAAAGGTGCAGGCGAGGCCCGGCGAAGGAGCGCGCTGACGCACGATAACGCCCAGAGGCAACCTTCAGACTGGCGCCTCCGGTGCGCTACTCCTCCAGCCAGGCTGCCTTCTGCTCGGCGGTCATCTCGGGGCTGCGGCGCACCACATCGGTGAAGTCGAGCTGGGGCTGCTCGTCGGGACGTGTGCCCTTCGCCCGCTGGAAGGCGGGTGCGACGCCCGGCGCGGCGAGCGCGCTGCTGACCGTCTCGGCGGCGGCATCCAACAGGCCACTCAGCGCACGGGTGAACCGCTCGGGCACACTCTGCGCGCGAATACGCCCAGCCTCCAGAGCGCTCAGCACGTCCACGCCGATGCCCAGCCGGTCGGCGACCGCCTTTAGGCTCAGCTTGCGTGCCTGCCGCAGCGCCTTCAGCGAGACCACGGACTGTGCGTCCGCGACGGGCTGGGCTGCTGGGGCTGCCTGCGCGCCGAAGACTGCCGCGAACGCCCGGTTGCGCGCCTGACCCGCGATCTCCCGCGCCCCGGCATCCGGCACGACGTCGGCATAGCCGCTGGTCGCGATCAGCGCGGCCGAGAAGTCGATCAGCGCGCCGGCCTGCTTGGGATACGCCGCGAGCACGTGCTCCAGCGCATCCGGCTCACCGCGCTCACGCGCCGCGGCAAGCTCCATCTGCGCCCGCCGCATCGCATAGTCGCGCGCGGGCATGTGTTGGTGTCTGGTTCCCTGTGCCATTGTCTTACTCCTCGCCCGTGGGCGTCGCGCCCGTGCCGTCGTACCAATCATCCGACTCTGTAATGCCGTTCGCCGCGGCCTCGGCCAGCAGGGCCTCGCGCAGTCGCACCCGCGCCTTCTCGTAGCGCAGCCGCATGGTGCGCTCGGTCTTGCCGCAAATCCGCGCGATGTCGTCCCAGCGCAGGTGCTCGAAGACGCGCAGCACCATAATCTGCCGGTCGAGCGGATCGTCGAGATACGCCAGAATGCGCTCCGCCTCCATCGCGCCCAGCCGGTCGCCGAGCGGGTCGCCGGGGTCGGCCAGCTTCTGCGCCGTTCCCGCGTCGTCGCGCTCCTCTACCTCCACGTCGATGCGCTCCATCAGCGCGCGCGGCACGTGCTGCGGGCGTCCCGCCGGGCGGCCCTGCTCGTCGCGCCGGTAGCGCAGCCCCTCCTGCCGGAGCACGCGGTTGAAGTTGTCCGCCGCCAGACAGTGCAGGTAATGGATGTAGTTGAGCGTCATGAACTCTTCGCGCGGGTCCTGCGCCTCGCGCAGCAGCTGCTCGACCATGCCGGCGATCGCGTCCTCGAAGAGCTGCGGCTGATGCCGGAGTCCCCAGGTGCGACGCTCCAGCTCGGGGAGCGACCGCTCCACCAGCAGCTCTGAGAGTCGCCGGACGACGCTCTCCTCGCCGCGTTGCTTCCACCCCCGGATCGCGCGGACGAGGTCAGCCTCGCTCACCTCATAGGGACCGCTGGGCGCGCGGCGCATCAACCGGTCGAGCGTCCGCGGGTCGCGTGGATCGAGCAGATATCCCGGTGCGGCAGCCTCTGCGACGTCCGCTTGGAGTGGCACCCTCTGCGCGGGTAGGGTATCCGCCGCACCGCGCCGTGGTACACCGCGAGGACGTCGCGTCGTACTCTGTCGCTCATCCATGATGACTGTTCTCCGTCTCTCGTCTTTATCCCGACGCGACTTCTGAGCGACGCGCCCATCTTGGAGGGATGCGCCCTCCGCGTCCTCTTCCGTCGCATACGGTCAAATCCGGAAATCGCTGTTCACACGAGCAGGAGCAGAGGTGGGCAGCACACCTGCAACGCCGTACCCGCTCGCGTGTAATGGCTCGTCAGTGCAGTATACCCGGAGGACGCGATACGCCTCTGGCTACGACAGCAGGCGCGCTGCCGAAGGCCATGGCGGGACAGTCTCTCGCTAGCGAATGGCGCCCATGAACAAACGACCCCTCTCCGTATGTGGAGAGGGGCCAGGAGCAGCGCGAACGGTCGAGGGCAGCGAGAGCATGTGGAATTGTTGTCCCATCCGCCTCGCTGCCCCGACTTCACGACTCCAACGGTTCCTGCCCCTTGATATACCAATCCTGATTCACACGGCGATCGGTGCCAAACGGGGGGTTGAAGCCAGCGTACAGATTCACAGAGCCAGGGTGGCTGGTATCGCGCACGCACTCACCCATCGTCTCGCCCTTGTGCGGAGCAAGCCCATCGCTGCAGTTGAAGATGCCCTGCGCCATGTCGGCCGGGATCGCGAAGCGGGAAGTGGTCGGCCAGTGGTAGTTCTGAATCGCCCATGCCATCACGTCGTGGAAGATATAGCCGGCGCCCGCGATACCGATGATGCCCGGCACAAGCTCGGTGCCGTCGGCGTTGCCCATCCAGACGCCCAGAGCCATATACGGTGAGTACCCCATCGTCACGATGTCGGTTGGCGCGTTCTTACCCTGCGCCGTACCGGTCTTGGCCGCGACTGCCGGGAAGTTAAGGTTGTTGGCGGGCACCGTCGGATCGTCGAAGAACAGCGGGTTGTTGTCGTTGAAGTCCGCGCCGCGCGCCTGGTTGTCGGTGAGCACCGATGTGATCTCGTACGCCGCCTCGGGGCTTATCACGCGGGCGAGTTGCGGCTGGGCGGGCACCTGTGCGGGCGGCACCGGCCAGAGCTGCGTTCCATCAGCACGCTCGATCTTCAGAATCGAGCGCGGAGTCGCGCGCACACCCCCATTGGCGAAGGTCGAGAAGGCGCTCGTCAGGTCGATCAGGCGCGTGTTCTGCGCGCCCAGTGCCGTCGTCGGCCCAATTGCCCCTTTCTTCCACGTCTGGATCCCCAGCCGGTTGGCCATCGCCAACACGTTGGTCGAGGTCGCCGGATCACCGCCGACGAACGAGAGCGCCTCGGTCGCGGGCACGTTCAGTGAGTTGGCCAGCATCACACGAATGGGTGCGTTGCCCGAGAAGCTGTTCTCCTCGAAGTTGTGCGGGACGTAAAAGCCCTTGCAGTTTGGCGCGGCCGGGTCGGGCGTGTTGTCGCCCGTTGGATTGGGGAAGCAGACCGGCTGATCCTGCAGCATCAGGCCAGGATACCACCCCATCTGGAAGGCGGTGCTGTAGATCACCGGCTTGACCGACGAACCGAGCGAGCGCGGGGCGGTGGCGACGTTGTTATACCCGCCGACCAACGGATTCGGGTCGCCGTAGTTCGCCGTGCCGACCATCGCCAGGATGTCGCCAGTGCGTGGGTCGATGGCCGTGAGCGCGGCGTCATGCGCGTTGCCCCCGCCTTGCGATCCCGGCGCCGAGAGAGGCGGCCGCGTACAGTTCGCTCCCTGACCGCCGCAGTACGACGACCACGCCAGTGTATGGGTCTTGTTGATGTAGTTGTCGATGGTGCTCTCGGCCGTCTGCTGCAGGTTATAGTCGAGCGTCGTGTAGACCTTCAGGCCGGCCGTCTCGGGGCGCGCGACGTTGAAGTCGTCACGGAGCTGCTGCATGATGTAGTCGACGAAGCTCGGCGCCCGCTTGAGAACGCCACGCACGGCGCCGCTGCTATTGCTCGTGCGCCAGTCCTTCACGCCCTGATTGACAAGGATGGTCTTCACCTGGTTGAGCGCGGTGTCGTACTGGCTCTGGCTGATGTCGCCGTAGCGCAACATGCTGCCGAGCACGTCGCGCGCGCGCCGCCAGTCGAGCCATTCGTGTCCATTCTTGCCCACATCGTAGTTATCGTTGAAGACACAGCCAGATGCCGAGGGATCGCCCACGCAGGGGTTATCCCACTTGTTCGTCTGGCAGGGCGCGTTGTCACACGAATATTGCACGGGCAGCAACGTCGTCGGCTCGTTCGGTAAACCGACGAGCAGCGCGATCTCGGGCAGCGTCAACTGCTGGTTCGCGAATGTCTTGCTACCATCAGGATTGGTCTTCACCTGCAGGCCAAAGTAGTTCTGCGCGGCGGCCTCGATGCCGAGATTCTGGTCACCATAGTCAATGGTGTTGAGATACATCTCCAGAATCTGCCACTTCTCATAGTTGAGCGTGACGCCGTACGCCAGAATCGCCTCGTTGATCTTTCGCTGAACCGTCTTCGACCGGTTGTCGATAACGATGTTCTTCACGAGCTGCTGCGTGATGGTCGAGGCGCCCTGTGCGGCTCCTCCAGCCTTCAGGTCGGCCACGCCAGAGCGGGCAAGGGCGGTAAAGTCGATGCCAATATCCTGGTAGAAGCTGTGGTTCTCGGTATCGATCGTCGCCGTCTGGAGCTGTTTGTTCAGGTGGTCGAAGGGGACGTAGATGTTGAAGCCTTGGTCTCCCGTCGCCTGATAGAGCACAGTGCCGTTGCGGTCGTAGATGACGGTATTCTGCGCGTTCCGCAGATCGGCGATGGCCTGAATCTGCGCGCGGTGCTGGTTGTAGTAGCTCAGGGCATAGAAGCCGCCCGCTCCACCCGCGCCCGCCGCCGCGACCGCCGCGATCACGAGCAGCGCAACGGTGATGGCATAGCCGATGGGGTTCGGGCGCACGCGCCCCAGGCGCCACTTGCGCGCGCGCATCCGAATACGCGAGCGGCGGAAGCGTTGCGGTGCCACATCGACGGGGTATCCCGGCGGCGGCGCGATCGGGCGTCCACCGTCAGATGTCGCGGGGCGGCCCGCACGTGCGATAGTTGAGGCTTCGCGGCGCAACACCTGTCCGGTGCTCTGCACAAGGGCGCTCAATCGCTGCGACATGCTGCGCGACGCATCACGCGCGCGTGTGCGCAACCCGCGCCGGTCGCCGCGCTCCTCACGAGCCGGGCGCTCATCATACGGCTCGTCGTCGTCGGGGCGGCGCCCACGCGTGCCGCGCGTCGCAGGGTCGTCACTACGACGGCCCTCGTCGCGCCCCATCCCGCGTGTCGGCACGTTGCCACCACGCGATGGACCGTCCGGCCGCCGCGAGGTCGTCACCTGCGAGTCCGGGTCACTGGGAGCGACGGAACGGCTGAGGAGCCCGCCCGAGCGCGGCGAGGGAGCCGCGCGACGTCCATCGGGACCAGAGGGGCCACTGGTTCGCGACCCATTGCGGTTCCCCTCAGCGGAGCGGCTGGAGGGCGACGGTGGGCGACTGGAGGGTGCCATCCCTCCGCGATGGCTCGGCGGCCGGGACGCACCCTCGCGCTCACTGCGCGACTGCGGCGGACGGCTCCGGCTGCTCCGCTCATCATAGTCGTCATACGGGCTTCGCGAATCCCTGCCCATCAACCAACCTCCCCACTGCCCTATCTCTATCGAAAGTGTTCCGGGGCCGTCCAAACGTTGCGAGCGAGACGCGAGTAGGCGCAATGGCACGCGCTCCGCAGCAATCATGGTATGTGGTCGAGTTTTGGCTTGGCAACCCAATGAGAAAGAAAGGCGGTCTGCTGGTCTGCATCTGGCGCCAGCATGTGAGCCACACGAGAACGAGATGTGAAGCGTGTGAGAGGGGTCGCATTCCCCCGGCCACGCGCAGAACCTACCCCCCCAACCCATTCCCTTGAGGGAGAGAGTCGCTATTCGGGCCCTGTCGCCTTAACCCACTCGCCGCACGATCTCCCCTCGCCCCGTAGGGAGAAGGGCCGGGGGTGAGGCCCAACTAAACCTCCCTGCTCGTGACGTCTGCCTGCTTTGCGGATGTGTACGCCGTACTACCTCTCCCATTGGAAGGGAGGGAATAGGGGGAGAGGTGCATCCTCGCCTGAGAGCCAGGTTTGGGGCTATACTGGCTCCTGCATCCTGTCGATTCATTGAGTTCTGGAGGTTGACCCGATCATGCTCTCCCGCGCACATTCCCACGGCGCGCTCGTCGACGCCCTGACGCTTCCGGCATCTCGCTCCACCTCGGCGGAGGCGCGTCGCCTCATCTCCCCAACCGCTGCTCTGCTCGCTGGTGGCGTGCTTCTGCTCGCGATGGCGGCGTGGTACGAGACACTGCTCTCGATGCACCTGCTCGGCGCCCAGGTCGCGGGCACATCTGTGACGTATGGCGCGCTTGTGGCTGGCGGCGTCGGACTGGGCGCGCTGCTCGCCGCGATCGGGCTGGGCCGTGAGGTCACGCTGGTCGTCGGCGGTGTGCTGTTCCTCGCGCTGGCGGCGCGCGCGCAGATCACACTGCCATTCACGCCGGTGCCGGTCACCGGGCAGACCTTCGCGGTGCTGCTGCTTGGCGCGGCGTATGGCTGGCGGCGCGGCTTCACGACGACATTGGTCTACGTGCTCGGCGGCACGGCGGGCTTGCCGTTCTTCGCGGCGGTGGCTGGCTCGGCTACGTTCGGCTATCTACTCGGCTTTGTGCTCGCCGCCGGAGTCGTGGGCTGGCTCGCCGAGCACGGCTGGGACCGCACGCTGCCGCGTTCGCTCGCCGCGATGCTCGCCGGTGAGGTCGTCATCTTTCTCTGCGGTCTGACGTGGCTGGCGCAGTTCACCGGCTGGTCACACGTCGTCGCGCTCGGTCTCGCGCCGTTCGTTGTTGGCGACGCGCTCAAGCTGCTCGCGGCGGCGCTGGTGTTGCCCGCGGCGTGGTGGCTGACCGAGCGCGCCGCGAGCCGGGAGAAGAGCCTATGAGCGACGAGTTCTTCACGCCTGCCACATCGGAGCGGAACGACACCCGCGGCACACCTCAGTTCTATGAGTACTGGAACCAGATGGAGATGGTGTCGTGGATGGGCGCGCGCATCACCGAGAGCGCGGACGGGCATGCCACGGCGACCTTCGAGCCAGCGGGACGCCACCATCGCGGCGCGGGCGTCGGCGGGCGGGCCGTCACCGGCGCGGTACAGGCGTACATCTTCGATATCGTGACGGGCGCCGCGGTGGCGTCGCTGGCGCACGGCACGCGCCCACAGGTGACCGTCACGCTGGATATGACCTACGAGCATCCCGCCTACGACACGCCGCTCACGTTCGAGGCGCACGTGCTAAGTGGCGGCAACCACATCTTCTTCGTCGAAGGCATCTGCCACGACGTGAACGGCAAGGTCTGCTCGCGGTGCCGCGCCATCTACCGCCGGTTCGACCATCCGCTCCCGGCCAGGCCCGCGCCAGAGGCCGAGCCGACAGCGGACGAATAGTCTCTGTGAGCGCCGGGGAGTCGCACTGCCCGGCGCTCACTTTCCTCCGCGATGAAGTTGCTGATCGACGCGCATCAATCGACGATGGCCCGCAGCACGAGCGCTCGAACAAGCTGGCTGTAGTAGGTGCGGGCCTGCCGTGTCGGCGTGGCCGCCATGAAGACGGCCACCAGGCGCTCGCTTGGGTCGGCCCACCAGTACGTGCCACCCGAGCCCGGCCAGGAGTAGTCGCCCGGCGAGCCGAGCACGGACGCTCCACCCGTCGTCCGGCGCACGGCCACGCCCAGGCCGAAGCCGTAGCCCGCGCTCAGCGGATCGGTCGCGCCGATGCGAGCGTCGTCAATTCCCGGCCAAAGCTGGTCCGCCGTCATGAACTCGACGGTCTTGCGGCCTAGGACACGCGTATCGCCCAGCGCCCCGCGATTTTCCAGCATGCAGGCGAAACGCAGATAGTCGCCCACGGTGCTGACCGCACCCGCGCCGCCAGAGTCGAACCGTGCCGCGGTGAGGTCAGGCAGACGCAGCGGTTGCCCCGTCTCGGGATCAGGTGAGAGCGGCTGCGCGTAGCGGCTCCACTGGTCCGCGGGAACGCCGAAGCCGGTATCGGCCATGCCCAGCGGGCCGAACACGGACTCCCGCAGATACGCCCCCAGCGGCTGCCCGGTGAGCGACTCGACGATCAGACCGAGCAGCTCGATGCCGAAGCTGTAGTGCCAAACCTCGCCTGGCTGGTGGAGCAGCGGCAGACGGCTCAGTCGCTCCAGAAACTCCGCGCCGGTATAGGGTGTCATGCCGTTCCCCACGGCGTCCGCATAGAGCCGGTGGATGGGCGACGACTCCAGGTGGCCCGCGATGATGCCGGAGGTGTGCCGCATCAGGTCCAGCACGGTCGGCTGGCGGCGTGCGGGCACCGTTTCGATGGCTGGCTCGCCGGCGGCATCCGGCACGACGCGCGCGACCTGCCGCTCCCCGAATTGAGGCAGATAGGCGCTCACCGGCTCACCCAGCAGCAGCTTCCCCTGCTCTACCAGCGTCAACGCCGCCACAACCGTCAGGGGCTTGGTCATCGAGGCGATCCAGAAGAGGGTGTCGGTCGTCATCGGCACGCCTCGCGCGGGGTCACGGTATCCGATGGCCGCGAAGGAGACGAGCCTGTCCCGTCGGGCAACCGCGACGACCGCACCGGGCAGGCGTCCCCGCTCGACGTGGTCCGTGAGCGTCCGCTCGATATCTGCCAGCCGCTCCGAGGACATACCCACATCCTCCGGCCGCGCGGAGGGTAACACGTCGATGGTCCGCTGTAGCATGCGTCCGAATCCCTCTCTCGAATCGCGATTCGCGTTGGCAAGGCTAGAGGCTGTGTGTCGGAGCTGGCCCCCTCTCTCAACCTCTCCTCCGGCTGACGCCGAGAGGGAGGAGCCAGAGACGTGCGGCCACGTCCGCTCACGAGGAGCGCGGTACGCGCGACGCGTCTGTCCCCCTTCTCGCGGCGTCAGCTGGGGGAGGGGTCAGTGGGAGGTGGCGCCGCGCCACCTACTCGTCCATGCCCATGAACAGGGTATTGAGCGACTCGGCGAGCGTGGGGTGCGCGAAGACAGCGTCGCGCAGAGCCGTATAGGGCAGGTGGCCCATCATCGCGATCTCGATGGCGGACATGATCTCGCCGCCCTCGATGCCCAGAACCGCCGCACCCAGAATCTGCTGTGTGTAGGCGTCCACGACGGCTTTCATGACGCCACGCGGCTCATCGACCTCCAGCGCGCGGGTGACGTAACTCATCGGCATCTTCGCCACTCGGATGGCGTGTCCCGCTTGCCGCGCTTCGGCCTCGCTCATGCCGACACGGCCGAGCTGCGGGTCGATGAAGACCGTGTAGGGCACGATGCGCCCGGCGATGCTCGCGTGTCCGCCCTCAATCAGGTTCGTGCGCAGAATGCGGAAGTCGTCGTACGAGATGTGTGTGAAGGCTGGGCCGCCCTTCACGTCGCCGACCGCGTAGACGCCGGGCACGTTGGTTTCGAGGCGGTCGTTGACGGGGATCGCGCCTTTGGGATCGACAGAGATGCCTGCCGCCGCGAGATTGAGCGTGTCGCTATTCGGCGTGCGCCCGACGGCCACGAGCAGATGCGAGCCGCGAATCGTGCGCGCACCATCGGGCGTGTCCATCTCAAGCGCAATGGTGCTACCCTCGCGTGAGACGCGCCGTGCCTGCGTACGCAGCAGCACCTCGATGCCGTCCTCGCGCAGGATCTTCTCTACCTCGTCCGCGATGTCGTCGTCTTCGCGCGTGAGCAGCTTGTCCGCACGCTGTACGATCGTCACCTGGCTGCCGAACCGGCGGAACATCTGGCCGAACTCCAGCCCCACATAGCCGCCGCCGAGCACGATCAGGTGCTCGGGCACGGTGTCGAGCTCCATGATGCTCGTCGATGTGAGATAGGGCACATCCCGCAGGCCCTCCAGGGGAGGTATGGTGGGGCGGTCTCCGGTGTTCAGCAGGATCAGGTCCGCTGAGAGCGCGCGTGTGCCGCCGTCCCGCAGGCGCACTTCGATGGTGTGGGGCCCGGTGAATCGCGCCTCACCGAAGATCAGGTCCACCCCAGGGGACTCGCGTATGCGGCGCTCGCTACCGCCGCGAAAGCTCTCGACGATGTCGCGCTTGCGCTTGCGGACGACGCGCATATCCACCGAGATCGGCCCGGTGTCGATGCCGTAGTCCGCAGCGCGCCGCGCGAGGTAGGCCACACGCGCGCTGGCAACCATCGTCTTGGTGGGCGTGCAGCCCTCGTTGATGCACGTGCCGCCGACGTGCTCG
>CAYRVF010000063.1:0-29774 GCA_964427535.1 uncultured Ktedonobacterales bacterium | reverse complement strand
CGACCGATCGCCGGGTAGTCGCTCCACGCCCGAGGGCGAAGGCAAGACTAGCCCCACATACTCCCCTCGCGTATAGCGACAGCCGCTGCTCCCTCTTCTATGCTGGTGCTGCATGCAGACGCACTCGTGGCCGCGCGGTTGCCGAGGAGGAGAGGAGAACGTTCCGGTGTTGTGTCTATTCGCCCTCGGCGCGGCGTTTTTCCCACGGCTCGCGCTGCTGTTCTTGTGGATCTTCACGCCGCTCGTCACACGTGCGTTTCACTCGGCGTTCATCCTGCCGCTGCTGGGCATCATTTTCCTGCCGTTCACGACTCTCATGTACGTACTGGTCTGGATCGCGCCCTACGGGGTCGTCGGGCTGGCGTGGTTCTGGGTGCTGCTGGGGTTCGTGATTGACCTCACATCCTATGGAAGCGGCGGATACTCCAACCGCAGGCGGGGGTCCACCGTCGCGACACCCTGACGGTTCGGTCAATAGGAGGCTGCTATGCGGATTGAGCTCGGCGCCCAGGTGCGGACGCAAGAAGGGACCACGGCGGGAAAAGTCAACCGGCTGGTGCTCGGCAGTGACGGGCACACCCTCGATTCGTTCGTGGTGCATACCCAGTGGATGGGGCAAAAACTGATCGTGCCCATACGCGATGTCGCGCGGGTGGATGCGGATGACACGATTCACCTCACCATTACCGAGGCGCAGTGTCTCTCGCTCCCGCAGTACTTCGAGACCGATTTCTCGATGGACAATCCCTCAAGCTGGGAGGAATCACAGTTCTCGTCCCAAGGGGCCGGGATGGGCATTACGGCAGCCTCCACCCCAAGCCACGGCGGAGAGACATCGCTGGGGCAAGAGTATGACGCGGCGGGTGGGTCGCTCATCGGCATGGGCAACGTAGGCTCCAGCACCATCAGGGCCGAGAGCACTCTTGAGGAGGGCGAGTTCGGCATCACCAAGAGCACGCGGGTCGTGTCGAAAGACGGGCATCACGTCGGCAACGTCCACGAGTTGAGCGTCACGGATGACGGCAAGCTGACTGGCCTCATCGTGACATCCGGCCATATCGTCACCCACCGGCACGCCGTCCCCATCGAGAACGTCGAGGATGCCGACCCTGACGAGGTGCGTCTGCGGATCACCGCCGCGGAGTTCCAGCATCTGGCGCCCATAAACCCGGCAGACGGCGAGCGGCCATAACACGCTGCGGGCACCCGGACAGGCTCGCCCCCCTACGCGTGCGCTCGCAGGCTGTAGGTGGATCGCGAGAACGGCGACCGCGCGTCATAGACGACATCCGTCCTGGCGAGCTTGTCGTGCCAGCACTGCCGCTGGTCGTCCACCAGCACCCACCAGAAGCCCAGCCCCAACGGGATCAGCGAGATCCAGTAGCCCACATACCGCAGCAGCGCGCGCCGGATCGTCATCGGCTGGCCGTCGCGGCGCGCTATGCGCACTCCGAGCAGCAGCTTGCCCGGCGTCTGGCCGAACAAGACCCAGAACCCGACCGGATAGCCGACGATAATCGCCACGCCGATCAGGGCCATCACCGCGACGGAGATGTCGCGGAACAGCGTGGACTGTGCAACCCGCTGTCCGAGCAGCCCATTCAGCGTGAAGAAGCTGACCAGGGCCTCAAGCAGCATCATGGCTGCGAGCACGACCACGGCGATGATGATCACGTCGAGGATGAAGGCGATGGCGCGGCTCACCAGGCCCGCGTGTTGATGCTGAAGCGAAAGCGTCTTCATAGCTTTATGTCCCAGCAGCGCCAAGAGGAGATGTGGGTACCGCAGCCGCTGAAGGCGCTGCCAGCGCCCCGCTCGTCTCCGACGGCATCTGCCCCACCGGAGCCGGAGTGACTGGCTCAGGTGTCGCGGTGCTCTCCGCTTGCGCCGCCTGCTTACCACTGCCAGACCGGCGCAGCAGGTTGTGCGCCAGCCGCTCGATCCATAGGTCCGCCGAGGCCGTCCGCTCGCGCACGTCGTCTACGGCCGAGTTGGCCATGCCCGCCCCTTGCTGCTCGATGAGCGTGCGCACTTCGGGATTGTGCGCCATGTAATCGAGAAGCTCGTCGATGAGGCTGACGGTGGCCTGCCGCGCTATGCCGCGACTCTGCTGGTCCTCTCTCCGCCCCCGTTGCGCCCAGCGGTCGACCGTCTCCATCGCCAGCGACAGCTCCTCGTCGAGACGCTGCCAGAACGGATCGCGCGGCAGCGGGCGCCTCTCTGGCGCGAGCCGGGCTGAGACGAGGCTGGCCTCATCCGCGAAGCGCTCAAACAGCATCGAGAAGCCGCGCCGCATGCGCGACTCCGTCTCGAACACCATCCCCACCAGCGCGTCACGGAGTGTCGGAGGGGCGGCGGACGACGACTGCTCGGCAGAAGCGGCAAGTGTCTCGCGCTGCCAGCGTTCCAGCCGAATGCGCAGTTCGTCACCGCCGACGAGCGCCCCGCCAAGCACGAGACGGAGCAGCGCCTCCGCTGTGTCGAACCGCTCACCGGCCGGCTGAGCTGCCTCAGACGCCGCCTCGGTCGGGACTGGAGGACGGGCATGGCCGTTCAGGTACGCATTCTCGCTCATCGTGGACTCCTGATCCGCCTGGCACGCGGTACACGTAGACGCGCGTCGGCGTCGCCTGGACGTGTGTCGTGTACCGCTGGTTGGCGGTCTCGCATCGGGCGGGCGCCGGAAAGGAGCCGGACCGGAGACAACATATGCTCCTGTCTGACTCCCTCCGGGCTGTCGGCCGCGAGGTGTTACGGTTGCGCGCCCTGCGACATGTCGACGTCTGGCACGGGCACCGTGGCGGCCATGCCCTCACCAAGCGCCATTAATGACTCGGGCCGCACCATCCCCTGCGCCAACACAACGCCGCCAGCGTCCTCCACAGCCTCTTTCAGTGGAATCGCCCAGAGATGCTCGATCAACGCGATCACAGCGGTTGTTCCAGGCGGGACATCCTGGGCCATCGCCTGAATATCGTCCGCGGTCAGGCCAAAGTTGTGGGTGGCAAACTTCTCAGCGCCCACCTCCGCACCGACTTCCAAGCCTTCCTCCGTGCCGGTGGCGCCAAATCCCATCAAGCCGCCGATAATCGCGCCATATTCCATGCGCTGGTCAGGCGAGAGGTCACTGCCGCCGAGCGAGACGACTCCTCCCTGATTCGTCCGCTGAATCGCCAGAACGTCGAGAATGCGGATGTTGCCTTTTTCGCTGGCGCGATGCAGCTCGCGTGCAACCTGTCCCCTAAGCTTGTCGTTGTCGAGCCCGATGACGAACATCTGCACTGGTCCGACGGCCACGGCCATAGCACGCCTCCTCTGTTGAGCATACACACTCCCGAGCTCCGATTCTCGGTCGTGGTTGTCGCCGTGAGACGGAGTGGTGACGGCAGTACATGCGACGAGAATCCCGTCCCGCGCTGCCGCTGCTCCGTCTCGTCATTGCCCGCGACAGGGTCCTTCGCTGGACCCTTCACACCGAAGCGTATCTCCCTACGCCCGCCCTCACCACACGCGCTGGGTCGGTTTGTAGGGATAGCTTCCGGCTATGCCGATGGCGAGGCAGATTCCTCGTCGCCAGACAAGCGCAATCGTTGCCAGGGGCAGAATCGAGGTCGGTGCGTGTAGTGGCTGTGGCGCGCGCCACGCCTCACGTTCCCAACACGGCATCGTCGCCCACGCTGGAAAGAGCGAGTGCTCTCCAAAAGGAGTGCGCGAAACCACCCTTCATGACACCTCGTGCGTCGAGGTCAAACGCTGGGCTCCTCTACTACACTGCAGTGCAGAGTGCGGACTCCGCGACGCGCTGGTCTCCACCACCGGCCGCGCTGTCCACGACGGTGCACGGCACCCGGCGAAAGGACGAAGACACATGGCGATCCAGACAGCCACCCAGACAGCCACCGCGCAGGCGACACGAGACGAGACGGTTCCCGCGTCCCCGAGCACGCCCGAAGGCTCACAACAGCCGGAGCGCGACACACGTCTCCCCGAGGCACTCGTCGAAGGCGAGGAAGAGGCCGCCGAACTCGTCCGCAACGCCGTCGAGAATCCGCGCACCACGCTCCTCATCGTCGGCGCGACCGGCATAGCCGCCTTCATGCTCTTCGGCGGCGGCTTCATGCGGTCCCGAGGAATGCCGGCCCTCCGGCGTATGATGGCCCGAACGGAAGAGATACGCATTCCGGTGGCGCTTCCCGTGATGATCACCGAAATCGCCCGGGAGGTGATCGCTGGCAGGCGCGAGATGTCCGCGATGACCGACTCCCATCGCTCCACGCGCTGAACACAGATGGACATCTAGGACACGTCCTGAAGGCCGCAGGCTGGATGGGACGCCGTCTGCGCCCTACGCCGGGACAGAAAGCGTACATGCCCAGTCCTACCATGCGTCGGTCAATACGTGGCCGCGGCGTAGAACGCGGAGCATTCAGCAGCGTTGTTGTTACGTTGAACGGAGGATTGCATGTCACAAGCAAGTACGTCAGATAAAGTGAGGAACGTTGTTCTCGTCCACGGCGGCTTTGTAGATGGATCTGGTTGGGAGGGCGTCTACTACGCCCTGAAAAAGAATGGGTACACGGTAAGCGTCGTACAGAATGCCACTAAGTCGCTGGCCGACGATGTCGCCACAACCAAGCGGGTGATTGCCGCGCAGGACGGTCCCGTAGTTCTCGTCGGCCACTCCTACGGCGGTGCGGTGGTCACTGAAGCCGGCACCGATCCGAATGTCGCGAGGCTGGTGTATATCGCCGGCTTTGTCCCGGACAAAGGCGGTTCGGTGGCCACGCTGCTCAACGATCTACCGCCCGGTGAGCCGGTGCCACCGATCCTGCCGCCACAGGACGGCTATCTTCTGCTCGACAAGGCGAAGTTTCCCGCCTCGTTTGCGGGCGACGTGAACCCGGACAAGGCGGCATTCATGGCCGACTCGCAAGTTCCCTGGGGCGTGGAAGCGCTCAACGGCACGATCAGTGAGCCAGCATGGAGGACCAAACCGAGCTGGTATATGCTCACGACTGAGGACAAGATGATTGCTCCCGTCCTTCAGCGAAGGATGTCGGGGCGCGCGGGTTCGACCGTCGTCGAGGTCAAGGGCAGCCACGCCATTTATGTGTCGCAGCCCCAACCGGTCGCTTCACTCATCGAAACTGCCGCCCAAAGCGCATAGGTGCAGGGCAGGGAGAAGAATACAGTGCGGTGGGGTAGAAGCGGCTTCCACCGCACTGTCGCTCGTCGATGCGATTACGCGCCTGTCGCCGCCACGATGCGTCCCGTCTTGATAGCGGCGAGCAGGGCCTGGTAGTCGCGCTCCGTCTGGTTCGCGTACGCCTCCGCGAACGAGGCGATAGCCTTGTCGAAGCTATCACTCGCGCCCATATACGCCGCGATCTCGATGGCATTGCCCGATGCGCGGGCGTGTGCCCGCGCCAGCGCGTGGCCGCAGATCTCGCCGTAGAGCGCCATATTGGTGGGCGTGAGCAGCTCGACCTCGACCGAGGCCTTCATGTCGCGAAGCTGCCGCCAGTAGAAGTTCCGCCCCGCGGGTCCGCTCATCCAGCCGAGGAAGATGTCTGATGCCGCTTGCATGAGCTCCTGCCCCGCCACCACCCGCTCACCCTGGTGGGCATACCCGGCTTTCGGCAGATATGCTTCCAGCACGGAGGCTTCCGCCTCTTTCACCTGCAGGAAGAGCGGGTCGTTGTCATCACGTCCCAACAGCAGCACGATATAGCAGCGGGTCCCCACACTCCCCACGCCGACGACCTTGCGGGCCAAGTCGACGATCTCGAAGCGCTCCAGCACGCGGCGCTGTGCGCCCCGCAGTGTCTGCACATACTGATCGAAGAGCGTGCGCACTTCAGCGCTGTTCATCTCCTCGGTCACCCGCATGACAATCGGCGGGTCGTTCGCGATGATCCGGTGACCGTCGACCACCTCGGTGAGTTTACTCATCGCTTGCAGGCTATCGCGCGTCCGCGCCTTGGCGACTTGCGTCTGCGCCCGCTTTTTGGTCTGCTTGTCCTGAATGAGCGCGAGCAGATCGTCGATGGTGAGGTGGGCGTACCACACGTCGAGCGTGCGCATGTTCGCGAACTCAGCCATATGCGTCCGGTAGGAGCGGACCGCGGCGAGCACCGCATCGCGGCAGTCGGTCTCGGCGAACCCGTTGCCCCGACCGGCGACGTAGAGGCTGGCGGCGAGGCGCTTCACGTCCCACTCCCACGGACCCGGATAGGTTTCGTCCAGATCGTTGATGTCGACGAGCAGTGTGCGCTCGGGCGAGGCGTATGCCCCAAAATTGGAGCAGTGACAGTCGCCGCAGAGTTGCGTCTGGATGCCGGTCTGCGGCGTATGGGAAAGATCCTGGGCCATCACCGCCGCCGATCCACGAAGAAACGCGAAGGGCGAGAGCCGCATGCGGGCATAGCGTAGCGGAACGAGATCGGGCAGGCGCGTGGTCGCCTGGGCCTCGAGTATCGCGATGGGGTCCGGGCGATCGGGCGCCTCGGCCCAGAAGGCGTGGCTACTACGGGGTGTCTTTTCGCGCAGTGCATGTCCCCGATCTTGCCGTTCTTCCACTGTCAAATGCCGAGCAGCCAAAGCGGGAGCGTGCTTGACCTCTTGAGAGACAGCCGCTTGCTCGGTTTTCGGCGCCACATGCGGGCTCTCGGTTGCTACGCGTGTTCGTGTCTCACTGGTGCGTGCCTCGCTGGTAAGTGTCTCGTTAGTTCGCGCCTCGGTGGCCATCGTGTCTGCTCCTCCCGGAATGCGCCGGAACGCTCAAGCGCTGTACCGCGTCGTACCCCGCTTGAGCCGGGTGTGTCTCACGCGGGATATCACCGCACGGGCACTTTCTGCCGCGACCGCTGCCGCCTGCGCTCCACGCCCGCTCGAACTCGATCAACCGTCCCGGTGATGAGGGGAGCGGCCACGATCGCGAGCAATGCCGCGAGCACCGGCGAGATTCTCCCAGTGGGCGAGGTGTCCGGCGTGGTGGCAGTCTGCGGATACGTCGAGAATGTATTGGAGCTGCGCGGCGAAACGACCGGTGCGGCGGCCGGCTGCAGCGTGGCGACGAAGGATGCCGTCGTGACACGAGACCCCTTCGTCGGCGTACCCGTCGTCGCGTGTCGCTTGAAGATGACAAACAGGTACCAGAGCGAGGGAATCAGCACCACCAGACCGATGACGGCGACAATCAGCATCGGCGCAAGCACGGAGGCCGGGCTGGCGGCGCTGTCGACGGTCACGTCTGGCACGATCAGATATGGCCACTGCGCGACGCCCCATGCCAGGAAGATGCAGGCCGTCTCCGCCGCGACCAGCACGCGCGCGAGCACATCGATCTGGCGTAGCAGTGCCACCGCGGTCGCCAGGCCGAGCAAAACCGCCGCGAGGGAGAAGGGAAGCGCTTTGCCGATAAGCCCGTGCCAGAGCGTCGGCGCCTCGGAAATCGCGAGGATTGCCGCCAGCGCGCCGAGCGCCGCCGTCACCGCGCCCGCGACGAGCGCGCGCATGCGAAAGAGGTCCGCAAGCTCGCTGTCGCCCGCGTTGCGTGAGTCCACCGTTAGGTAGGTGGCGGCGAGCACTGAGCACAGTCCAACCGCGAAGAGGCCACAGGCGAGAGCGAACGGGGTTGTCCATGTCGTCCACGGATTGGCCTGCACCTGCACGGGCGGCCCCGAGACGTGAATCTGGCCGCTGGCGAGCGCCCCAGCCATCGCGCCGAAGAGAAAGGGCGTGATCGTGCTCGCGATATTGAAGACATGCCCCCAGCGGACGCCTGAACCGACTTCCAGGCCGTAATTGGACCGGAACCCGAACGCCGCGCCGCGCAACACAATGCCGATGACGGCGAGCGTGATCGGAATGAACAGCGCGGTCGAGACGCCGGCAAAGACGATCGGGAAGGCCGTCCACGTGACGACGAGCACGAAGATCAGCCAGACGTTGTTGGATTCCCACACCGGACCCATCCCGCGCGCGATCGCCACCCGCTGGCGATCCGCCGTCGGCCCCCGTGCGAGCAGATCCCAGATGCCGCCGCCGAAATCCGCCCCGCCGAGCACGGCGTAGGCGATCAATGCCACCCAGATGAGGGCCGCGCTGAGCGCCGCTAATGTGGATTGTGACATGTAACACCGCCTGCTCTGAATGCGCCTGAGCAACTGATCCGGATGATACGGACTCCGTGCGGAAAGTTGATTGTTGAGGATGTGCCGCGGGGATGCGCCGCCGCATCCTTCGCTCCCTTGGGCCACGCCCGCGAGCTTTCGTGCAGGCGGCTCCTCGGCTCCTCGGCTCCTCGGCTCCTCGGCTCCTCGGCTCCTCTGGGCCGAACGGGCCGCCTGGAAGATCACCACTCCTACTAGGCCGTCTACGCCATCGCTTCTCCACCACGCTGCTGCCGTACCGGTGCCTCCTGCGGCCGCGCTTGCGCTCGCGCCTCGGCCCCCTTCGGCGCGGCTGCGCGCCGCCACGCCAGCGCGAACGCCAAGACGACCACGATGCCGATCGTGTTGAGGATCGTGATGGACACGCTGACCAGCGGGTAGGCGCCAAAGGGAATGATCATCACCAGGAGCATGGGGGCGATGTTGCGGATCGCCGTCGTGATCGCGGTCGCATGCCGGATGCCCACATCGTGGATGCGCAGAATCGTGAGGAGCAGGTAGGCGCACCCCAGGCCGATGAACGGACCGGCAATCGCGGCGAGATAGCTGCCCGTGTCCCAGGTCTGCACGAACAGATTCCAAAACGCATACAAGGTAAAGTTGACGTTCAAGAGCAGACACAGAATCGCAAACGGGACAAGCCACCGCCTCAAGGGCGGCGCCAGGTCGGGCCACCAGAACCGGAGGGCACACCCCAGCGCCAACGGCAGCAGCAGAAAGAGGAGCAGCGGCCAGGCGACATCCCAGACGGAGACGTGCAGCTTCGCGTCAACCGCCGCAACGGCCAGGGGTAACCCGAGCGGGAGGACGATGACTGTCACGACGGTCAAGGTGATCAGCAGCATGGCGGCGACATTGGTGTTCGCCCGCGCCACCCTGGCGATGAGGGTCGCGAACGGCATGCCCGCGGACAGGGCCGCGACACAGAACCCGACCTTGATCTGGCCAGGGATGGACGAGGCGACTGTCAGCAGATAGCCGATGAACAGGAGGGGGATGAGGAGGAAATTGACCACCAACACCCACACAGCAATCTGCCAATGCGCAAAGAACGTTGCCAGCATTTTGCCGACCGGAAGCCGGAGGCCGAGGGCGAACGAGTTGAGGATCACGAAGAGCAGGCCAAATCCGTTCACCAGGACGACGGCAGTCGGTAGTGTTGTCATGGGGATTCCCCTATCTGGTCCCTGCTCAGTTGGTCCGCCCAGCCTGCCGCCGGGACTGGCCTCTCGCGTGCCGGTGTGCTGTGCCGCGCACGATCTGATGCAACACCCCCATCGGAAACCGCGGTCACGCCAACCGCGACCTCGACGGCCAGCAAGCCAAACGTGGTGACCCCTAGAAAGTTGGGAGGTGCATTCGACATCGCCATCTCCTCTGTTTACATGAGTGGAGCTGTGCGCACGTGGAGCGGGTAGCAATCCAGTGTGCTCTACCGCTCTATTCGACGCTCACGGCGACCTTGCGCTCCGGAACGAACGTCTTCTGCTCGTGCGCCAGGCGGCGCAGCAACGCCACGGTGGCCACGCCGAGCGCGATGTAAATGGCCAGGAAGACGAAGAAGAAAAACGCAACGCCGCCGTTGGTCGTGACCCCGTTGCTGACGAGCATGATGTTGTAGATGATCCACGGCTGGCGCCCCAACTCCGCCGCCACCCAGCCGCATTCCAGGGCCACAAAGGTCAGCGGGCCGCAGATCAACAGCACCCAGAGCAGCCACCGCGCGGTCGGCACCGTCCTGTGCTGCAAAAAGTACCCGAGCCAGAACACCAGCGGCACGAGCAGGAAGAGGCCACCAAGGGTGGCCATCGTATCGAAGGCCAGGTGCGCGATGGGATCGACCGCCGCGCCGGGCCAGGTGTTCTGCGGGAAAGCATCGAGCCCAGTGACGGTGGCGTTGAAGTGGTTGTAAGACAGGAAGCTCAGCATTTTGGGAATGGTGATGGCGAGATAGACGGTCTGCTTCGAGGTATCCACCCAGCCGAAGAGCGCCAGCGGTGCGCCGGCGGTGGTGTGAAAGAGGCCTTCGATGCCCGCCAGCTTCTCTGGCTGGTTGCGCGCCAGCGCCTCGCCGATCCAGCTCCCGGCGATTGCTTGCGGGATGATCATGATCGCCCCGATAAGCATGCCCAGCGACATGCCGTTGCGATGGTAGGCGTCGTTGCGGCCACGGAGCAGTCCGGCGGCGTAGACGGCGGCGATGGCAAAACCGGTGACCTGGTAGGCGGCGACCAGCATATGAATCGCCTGCGAGGGCGCCATGGGGTTGAACATCGCCGCCCACGGATTGATGTTCGTCGCCTTGCCGTTGACGAGCGTGAAGCCGGTGGGCGTATTCATCCAGGAGTTGACCGCCAGGATGAACTGTGAGGCGAGCGCGCCCGTCACCACCACGGGGAATGCCATCAGCCAATGGGTGCGCGGCGAGAGCCGGTCCCAGCCGTAGAGATAGAGGCCCAGAAAGATCGCCTCCAAGAAGAAGCAGAAGCCCTCAAAGGTGAACATCAAGCCAAAGATGCCCGAGCCAAAGGCCATGAAGCGCGGCCACAGCAGCCCGAATTCGAAGGAGAGCGCGGTGCCCGAGACCGCCCCCACCACGAAGAGAATGCCCGCCGCGCGGCTCCAGCGGCGGGCTAGCGCGTACCACGTGGCATCGCGCTTGCGCAAGCCGATGCCTTCGGCGATGCAGAACATCAGGGGCAGGCCGATGCCCACCGCGGCGAAGACGATGTGAAACGCCAGCGACACAGCCAGTGACGCGCGTGCCGCAACGTCCGAGCTCATGTGCACGACTCCATTCTTCCCGGCTGGCTGGGCAGGCGCATGCGGGCTGCGATAACAGTCGTAGCAGCATCCGCATACGCCTGTCCCTACCAATCGGTCGGCTTTACCATGCGAGCGCCGACGGGTCGGTGGACCTAGTGCCTCAGTGAGTGCGGCTGCCACTCACGGCGAGCGCGGGAGTCGTCGCGCCGAGCCGGTCCAGGATGTGATCGCCCACCCGCAAGGCATTGGCGATCGCCGTCAGCGCGGGGTTGACCGCGCCGATGCTGGGGAAGAAGCTGGTGTCGACCACGTAGAGATTGTCCACCTCATGGGTGCGACAGTTGGTATCCAGCACCGAGGTCGCCGGATCGGTACCGAACCGACATGTCCCCGCCTGATGCGCGACGCCCGCGACAGGAATCTCGTTCTGGAGATAGAGGTCGCGTTGAATCAGGCGCCCCTGCTGCATGCCGATCTTTGGCAGCATCGACTTCACCTGGTCGTACAGCCGTTTAGTGGACTCCTGATTGTTTGGTGTGTAGCTGAGCCTGATGTTGCCGTGCGCGTCGACGGTCACGCGGTTGTCCGGCCTCGGCAGATCCTCGGTGGAGAGCCAGAAGTCGACGGCGTGGTGGGCCACCTCCGTCAGCGTCCAGGTCGGCGCGAGCCTGGTCAGCCGCGGCTTCTCGCCACGGTACATCGGCGGGACCGACTTGCCCGTCATCTGGATGTTGCCCATGGGGTAATCAAACCCCTCCATGCCGAAGTAGAAGTCGTTGAGGCCCACCGTCTTCTGGAAGACGGTCTCGTTGGGCGTCGTGGAGACCGCCAATATTGCCTTGCTGTTGTGGAACATGTAGTTGCGGCCCACCTGATCCGAGCCGTTGGCCAGCCCATGGGGATGGCGGTCATTGGCCGACACGAGCAGCAGCTTGGCGGAGTTGGCGGCGCCGCAGGCGACGACGACGATGTTGCCCTGATAGATCTCGCGCGCGCCGTCGTGCTCAACGACGACCTCGGTGACTTCGCGGCCGGAGGAGCTCGTGGTGAGCTTGACCACGGGCGCATGCCGCAGCAGCGTCACGTTGGGGAACTCCAGCGCGGGGCGCACACAGATGACCTCGGCGTCGGCTTTGGCATGCACCAGGCACGGGTAGCCGTCGCAGGTCGAGCAGCGGATACAGGTGCTGGCGGCGCGGTCCTGCTCGTCGAGCAGGATGCCGCAGGGCGCGTGGAAGGCATGGTAACCGTTCTTCCGCAGGTCGTCGTGCAACTGTTGCATGCGCGGCTCATGCGAGACCGCGGGGAAGGGGTAGGGCGCGCTGGCCGGTGGATCGGTGGGGTCCTCGCCATGCTGGCCGTGGACCTGATAGAGCTGCTCGGCGTAGGAGTAGTACGGCTCCATCTCCTCATAGCTGATCGGCCAGGCGGGCGAGAGGCCGTCGTGGTGGCGCAGCTCGCCGAAATCCTCCTTGCGGAGCCGGTAGAGCGCGGCGCCGTAGAGCTTGGTGGCGCCGCCAATCACATAGTGGATCTGCGGCTGGAAGGGCTTGCCGTCGGCAGTGTACCAGGTATCGGGTGAGATGTAGCGGTTCTTGACGAAGACCTCCTCAGCGTCCCAGTTCTGCTGCTCACGCGGCAGATAGTCGCCGCGCTCCAGCAGCAGAATGCGCTTGCCCGACGGCGCCAGATGGTAGGCGAGCGTGCCGCCGCCGGCGCCCGTCCCGATGATGATCACGTCATAGTGGGTATCCGAAGCCATAGCGCTGCTCCTTACGTTCCAGACACGCGCGACATGCTGGGGGTTATCCCGCGCTTGGCGCGGGCGGCGCGGACGTGGCTCCCGAGTTGAGCCGTGACGACGACGCCATTGCCGCTTCGAGCCGCCCGACGCCGGCCGCGTTCTCGCGGATGAACGGGAGCTGCACTGTATCGACGGGCGCGAAAAGGTTGGTGAGCCAGTCCAGGCCCACGCGCACCCGATCCGCGACGGTCGGTAGCTTCGCGAGGTAGATGCCGCGCCAGGCGAACCAGGCGGGCAGGCCAGAGAGCCGGATGTCACCGATCTGCGCGACGGCCTGGCGATTGCCCAGGCTCGCCAGACTGCCGATTGGCTTGTACGTGAACGTCTTGGTCAGCCCGGTGTGGCGAATGTCGGCGATGATGTTGGCCGCGGCGACCGGGCCTTGCCGGATCGCGTTCTGCGCGGTCGGGGCGTAGAAGCCCTCCCCCTCGGGCAGAGGTACGGAGGCGCAGTCACCCAGCGCGTAGATGGTCGGGTGATCGAGCACCCGCAGCTGGTTGTCGACCTGGAGCGCGCCATGCTTTGTCTTGGGTAGGTCCATCGCCTGCACGACCGGGTTGACCTTGATCCCGGCGGTCCAGATGACCGTGCGCGTCGGGATCACCTCGCCGGTCGTGAGTGTCGCGGTGCGCGGGGTGACGTCGGTCACGCCGACGCCGAGGCGCACATCGATGGAGCGCTCGCCGAACTTCTCCACCACGTACTCGCCCAGCCGGGGATCAACCTCCTCCAGCAGGCGCCTGCCGTGGGGCGCGAGAATGAACCGCAGTTCCTCGCGCCGGATGTCTGGATAGTAGTGCAGGGCGCCGTGGACTAGGTCTTCGAGCGCGGCGATGCCCTCTACGCCCGAAAAACCGCCGCCCGCCATCACGAAGGTCAGTAGCTCGCGGCGGAGGTCTGGGTCGCGGGTGGTGTTGGCCCATTCGAGCATCGTCAGCGCGCGATTGCGCAGGCGGACGGCATCGAACAAGTCTTTCAGGCCGAGACTATGCTCCTCCGCGCCCGTCGCGTGACTGTAGTTCGTGACCGCGCCGAGCGCGATGACGAGGTAATCATAGGGGACCTGCGCAGGCTCGCCGCTCAACAGGAGGCCGTGCGCGGTCTGGTTCGCCAGGTCGATACGCTGGACGATCCCCTCGCGCAGGTATGCCTTCTTCAGAAACGCCCGTATCGGTGGCACCGCATGGCGCGGCTCGATGGTGCCACCGGCGATGTCGGCCAGCATGGGCGTATACACCACAAAGTTGGCGTCGCTCACCAGCACGATCTCGACCTCGTCATCAGAGCGAAACCGGCGGTCCAGCTTTTGGACGGCGGCGAGCCCACCAAAACCGCCGCCAAGCACGACGATCCTCTTCATAGAGCTGCTCCCCCGTTTAGAGACCGACACTGCCCTGCATGATGCCGCCATCGACGAAGTAGGTGGTCGCGACGCCGTAGCTGGCCAGATCAGACCCCAGCCAGACGATCAGGTTCGCGATCTCGCGTGGCTCGGCGACGCGCCCCAGCGGGATGGCGGATTCGAGCCGCGCGCGTGCTTCCGGGTCGGCGAGCGTCGCGGCGTCGATCGGCGTGTTCACCGCGCCGGGGCCCACGTTGACCATGCGGATGCCGTACTTCGCCAGCTCCACGCCGCCGGTGCGCGTCAGCATGCGCACGCCGCCTTTGGCGCAGGTGTAGGCGATGTTGCCGGGCATGGGCCAGTCTTCATGCACCGACGAGACATTGATGATCGCCCCGCCGCTGCCCTGCTTGATCATCTGCTTGGCGGCAAGTTGGGAGCCGAAGAAGGCGCTCTTCAGATCGACGCCCATCACCAGGTCAAACTGATGCTCGGTCGTATCGAGGAGCGACGTGCGTGTTTCCATGCCCGCGTTGTTGACCATCACGTCCAGCCGGCCGAACGCCTCTACGGTCGTGTCCACCAGCTTCTGCAGATCGGCGACACTCGAGACGTCCGCTTGGACGATCTGGGCTTTGCCGTCCGCCTGCGTGATCTGCTTCAGCGTTTCTTCGGCTGCCGCCTGGTTGCGGTGATAGTTGATGGTGACTGCCGCTCCCTCCGCCGCCAGCCCGAGGCAGATGGCGTGGCCGATGCCGCTATCACCCCCGGTCACGATCGCCACTTTGTTTGCCAGCATCATAATGTGGCCTCATTTCCACGATGAGCAATCACACATGTCTTCGTGCGCATGCGGTTAGAGTTCTCCAGGAGTCGCCACCTCGGCGCGCGCCGTGTATCTGGCTACACCGTCAGGAACGGCCAGCGCTGCTGCTCGTAGAAGTGACGCGGCAAAGCGAGCGGAAGCTCGTTGGCTCGGGCAAGATACCCCTGCTCGTCGCCCTCGATCATCAGCTTGTGCATGACGATCACGTCGTTGGTGGGGAGGGGCACCACCGGCTGCACGCACAGCTCACACGACGCCCGCCCGTTCTCATATACGCGCACCCGGCCGGCATCGCGGGGAATGCGATACACGCGCCGCTCGATGCTGGGGCTGGCGACATCCAGATAGCCATGCGCCATGAGATGCGCGTACTGAGTCTCATCCAGCAGATCGCGGAGGAGCGCTCCACTGCGCTCCTCCGCGAGGGCGCGCTGAGCGGGAGAGAGATCAGCAGGAAACCGCCTGGCACGGGAGGCGAGCACCCAGATACTGGGGATGATCCAGAAGCCCGTAAGCAGCAGCAGCACCAACCAGATGGCCACTGCTAGCCTCCTACCACCCGCGGCACCATCAGAATCTGCTCGGCCTCTGGGTCGAACGTGTCCACTCGCGAGACGGCCCGCCCGCTCTCGACACGAAACGCCGTCGCGCCCGCGGCCCGCTGCTCGCGAAAGATCCGCTCCACTTCGCGCACCGCTGCCTGTGCTTCAGGATCACCCGTCTCTACCTGCCGCACATCCCACGTGTAGCGATCATCGCCACGTCGTGACAGCACTCGCAACATGCCCATGATGCACCTGCTCCTTCATCTGGGGGGCACCTACCCGGTGAACGCATCCGTTCACCATGCTCACGGTGCCCCAAGCCGCGAGACGCTCACAGATCGGACCGGCTGGCAAAATACTCGCTGTTGCTGAGAATACCGTAGAGGATCAGCACGTCGATCAGGATGACGACCACTGCCCCCAGCGGCACCACTGGCAGTAGGAAGAACCAGCGCAAGGCGCTGACACCGGCGATGCCGATGCCAAAGAACTGCCCGAACGCGCCACCGCGCAGAAGGTCGAAGCCAGCGTAGACAATGATCAGCGCGAAGAGCAGATCGAAGATGCCCCAGATCCACAAATACCCGCCGTAGGTACCATAGGCCGTGTTCGCCATCCAGGGCGCATTGAACAGCTCGGTGAGCGCCCAGGCGATCTGGAACCCGCCAAGCAGCACCAGCATGATCCCGGCAAACGTGACCAAACTGGGACGCTTCGCCAGCGCGTTGGACATCTGAGCCATCCGTCTCCTCCTTCTACCCGCGAGTGTTCCGTCGCCATCGCACGCCGCGTCATAGATGGCGGCACATGCCATCTATTGCGGCAAGTGTAGTCGCGGTGTTCTCCGGTCGCATCTGCCTGGGGGCAAGTCTTCCGGGCGATATCCCACCTGCTCCAGAAGGTGAGGTTACACCTCACCTTCTGGAGCAGATGAGCGATGCCGACGGTGAACGCCTCTCCGGCACGGCTCCGGCCTGCGATTGGGCGGCGTCAGACGTCTCGGCGTGTCAGGGCTGCGTCGAGCGAGCAGACGCTGGTGACGTGACGAGCGTGCGTTCCGACGTAGCTCCTTCGGCCTCGCCTGGCTTCCCCGAAGGCACCTGGCCATCGGCCATCGCGGCGACGTCCGCCTGGAGTCGCCTGCCGCCGCGCAGCACCAGCCAATCCCACACGAGCGCGGCCAGCGAGGTGAGATAGACCGACTCAGAGGCGAGCTCCAGGCCCACCTGACCGCCCAGTCCCCAGAGCGCTCCGGCGCTGTTGGCCGCGATCGAGAGCACGACCGAGCCGCGTGTGCCCAGCTCGGCGCGAGCGCCAGCCTCGACGATGGCGGCTACTCCGCTGAGGTTGACGGCGACGAGGTCCGCACGCGCGGGCAGGTGCGCACGCGGATCGGCAATGCCAATCGCCAGATCGGCGGCGGCGAACCCTTCGGCGGCGGATGCGTGGTCGGAGAGGAACGCCACAACCTGCCCCTGCGCCTGCCGCGCGCGAATCGCGGTCGGAGCGTCGGCATCTGGGAGCACGGGGATCGCGACGCGTCCCGCGACTGCCCGCGCCGCCGCCGGGTCACTGGCGACCACCACTTCAACGCTCACGCCATGACGATGGCACGTCTCGACCAACTCAGTCGCTCCCTGCGCGAGTCGCTGGCGCAGGCGGAGGTAGCCGAGCGGTTGCTCAGCGGACTGTTCGCGAAGCTGCAGCACGTGGCTCGCCTGATCGTCCGTACGGGCGGTTGCCGGGAAGGCGGGCCGCTCCGGCAGCGGGCCGAGCGTATAGCGGACACCGGCGATACTCGCCGTCGCGGTTCCGCCATCGAAGGCTCCATCGCTGGCTGTGACCGCGCTCGCCGTCCGCAGCGCGCTGCCCCAGGGCGAGCCAGCCGCGACGGCTATCGCGGAGGCATAGGCCGCCAGTCGCGCGGCATCCCAGCTCTCGCTCAGCGGCACGATGTCCGCCAGCTCGAACCCATCGGTCAGCACACGTGGCCCATCCAGCAGGAGCACATGCGGGCGCTGGACCGTCCGGTGCCGGCGCGTTCCCACATTAGTGACACCTGCGCGGAGCACACGCGCCGACGCGCCGATTTCCGCCGCCTCCATGCCGATCACCGCCGTGCGCGGGCTGAGTAGCAGCAGCCCTTCGAGGGCGCGCGTGGGTGACAGCGAGAACAGGCCCGTCAGCGCGGCGTAGGCGAGCGAGACGGGCGTCGCCAGTTGCGTATAGCGCGAGTAGAGCGTCGGCGCGACGGGCGCAGGCCGTGGCACCGGCTGAAATGCCCGCGGCGTTTCGAGCTCTACGTCGAACGAGCCGCCATAGAGCCGTGCGCCCGCGGGCACGACGCTCCCCGGCGTCACCGGCGTGGGCAGGCCGTCACGCCCGGTCGCCGTGCCAAAGCCTTCGAGCACGGTGGCCGCCAGCGGAGCGCGCTCACCGCTCTCGATGCGCGCGACCGTGCCGGGCACTGGTGCCGGCGCATCGGCCAGTCGCTCTTCAAAGCGCCGCCACGATGCCCGGCGCAGCATCACCTCGGAGAGCAGACGCACGCCTTCCGCCGCGCTCAGCAGCAGGCCGATCGGGCTGTCAGACAGGGCCAGACCGAGAATGGCCGGCACGCTCAGCAGTATGTCGGCGACGTCGCGCCCGAACAGACGACGTGCGCCGTTCCGCACGAGTGGCAGGCCCGATAGGACGCCCACAACAGCCGTCGCCCGCACCGCTCCGGCGGTGTCGATAGGGTGCTCCCGGTTGGCGAGGCGCCGGGAGGTGATGAGTGTCAGCCCGAGCGTGGCGCCCGCCGTGCGCGCGGCGCTCTGCACCAACGGGCCGGGGTCGAGCGGGTCGTCCGGTTCGTCGTCGTCTAGCGTGTCGGGCAGGTCCATGCCGGTCAACTCGGCAAAGAGGTTGTCCAGGTCGTCCTCGTGTTCGTCGAACTCGACCAGCACACGGCCGGTGACCAGGCTGACCCGCGAACGCACGTTGGGGTGCTTGCTCGCCAGATGCTCGGCGACGCGGCGGGCCTGATGCGGCTGGCGGTTCATCCCTGGCACGAGGATGCGCGCCCGCACGGTCCGAGGCGCGCGTCCTGGCGGCGAAGGTGCGCTCGCCGTCCCGGCGTGGCCGCTGCCAGAGTCGCGGGACATTCCATGCAGGGCGGAGAGGAGCGCGCGGTCATTCGTCACAGCCGGGTCGTAGCGGACCAGGACGTTCCCGGTCAGCATGTTGGCTTGCACGCTCCGCACACCGGGGAGCCGGTCAACCGCTGCTTCCAGGTCAGCCGAGCTCTGCCCCGGCTCTACGCGTACATGGATGCGCACACGCCCTGGCAGCGCATGGACGAGACGGGGCGCCTCGGCGGTCAGGGTACTCATCGCAGCACTGCCTGCGCCTTTCTACGGTGCTAGCCGCGTCAGAGCAGGATTCCCCATCACAGGCATACGATAGCTCAAGCCATCGCGGCGCGCGCCAGCATGGCGTCGGGTTCCGGGGGCTAGTTTTGCGCTCGTCCGGTGGCCTATCTCGCCCCTTGCTTCAGAGAGAGTGCGAGCGCCGACAGGGCAACGTTCAGTGCTGCCGCCCGTTGCGTCTGCCGGACTGACCCGAGAACACTCACCCCCGGGAGAGGATGGACCACCCTCTCTAGCGCGCCGATGACTAGTCCGCAAGACACGCCAATGACGCGATGCATTCGTGTGAGGTTGCTGCTATGTCTTTTTAGAAGCCTGTCCGCCTGAGCAGCCATCGCCGCCAACCGCATGAAATCGTGTGCAACAGAAGCGGCGCAACTACATCGCCGGTGTCGCACATCCAGTCGCGGCACCGTTGAGCTGACCATGTGCGTGTGCCAGACGCGCGACCTACATCCGCGAAAGGAACGGCCCGATGAGCGAGACGCATGATGCGAACGTCAAGCTCGGGCGCTCCAGTGTCCCACCACAGTTGTGGCAGATATTCCTCATTGCGGTGGTGGCGATAATCTTCACGGCGATCTGGCTCGGCGTCTACGGGCTCTTATCGGGTGCGATCTGGCCTTCCAACTACGCGACCACGCGCCGCTGGACGATCCCCATCGGAGTGCTCGTCTTCTCCCTGATCGTCGGCCTGGCTCAGAAATATCTCCGGGCGCCGACCGTTATCAATGGAGGCATCGCGCAGTCGATGAAAGGGGAGGAATCACCAGACTACACCACCTTCCCTGGCGCGCTCGTGACGTCGTTTGCGTCACTCCTCTCTGGGGCGAGCGTCGGGCCTGAGGCGCCAATCGGCATTCTCGTCCAGGACATCGCGGAGTGGGTGCGCCTGAAGCTCAAGATCGCGCACGACTCGGCACTCGGATTCCGTGTGGCGGCAATGGCCTCGGCATACAACGGCATCATCGGCAGCCCGCTCTTTACCGGTCTCTTCGCGACTGAGTTGGGGGTGGGCGGCGCGAATGGGCTGTCATTCCTTGCCTGGAATCTGATCGCAGGCGTCATTGGGTTCACCTTTTTCACCCTGCTGAAGCTCTCAACCTTCGCGAAGTACCTGACCTTCACGCCAATCAGCCAGCTTACCCTGCCGTACTTTCTCTGGGCCATCGGACTAGGCGTGCTCGGCTCGCTGGTCGCGATCTTCCTCGCCCTGGCGTTCCGGGTCTTCGGCACCGTCACAGAACGAGCCTTCCACGGACGCGTTGTCGTGCGTGCCCTCGCCGCCGGGGTGATTATCGCCGTCGTCGTCTATTTCGTCCCAGACGTAATGTTCGCCGGCGAGACGCAGATTTTCCCGATGGTGGACAACCCCGCGAGCTTCGGCGTCCTGGCGCTTGTGGGTCTCGGCATACTCAAGCTGTTGCTACTGGCGCTCTCCTTTAAAAGCGGATTCCTGGGTGGCCCGACTTTCCCGACACTCTTCGCCTGCACCATGTTTGGCCTTGCCCTCAGTCTGCTCTTCCCGAGCGTGCCCGTCTCGATCTTCGTGCTGTGTATCGAGGCGGCGACATTCACGCTCGCGCTCGGCGCGCCGCTGACGTCGATCCTCCTCGTCGCGGTGATCGGCACTGCCGACCCCAACGAGATCGCGCTGCTTGTACTGTCGAGTGTCGTCGCGCTCCTCGTCGGTAACGCCCTAAAGCGGCTACAGGCGCAACGCGCGGCCAGCAGAGCGCAGGCACAGCCAGGCCCCGTGCCCGCCCATGCACAGGTACCGACTGAGGGGACACAGGAGAGATGATGTAGTGTCGCGCGAGGATGCGGGGAGCATCGAGCGTGTCCAGCGAGGGAAGAAGAGGAGGTCTCACCATGAGTACACTGAGGCGTGCGCGTGTCGCCTTCGTCCTGGGCGTCGCGCTCGTCGGCCTGCTGCTCGTAGGCTGCGGCACGACGAATGCATCGAGCTCCAACTCTTCTACCGCGGGGAACGCGGCCTGCCAGTATCTGGCGTCCATCAACCAGGCGCTCACGAAGCTTTCGACGCTTGGCAACAACGCGACGGTCGGCGACGTGAAGTCTGCTCAACAGAAGCTCACGCCCGCACTCAATGCGCTGGCGTCGCTCCCCTTCGGGAAGGGCAGTGCGATAGAAAATCTCAAGGCAGCTAATGACCAGTTAGCGGCGGCGGTCAAGGATCTGCCCGACAGCACGCCGGTGAGTCAGGTCTCCTCGCAGTTGCAGGCCCTGAAGAACAAGATTGCTCCGGCGCAAGATAAGGTGGCGAAACTCAGCTCGACCTTGAATTGCACATCATAGCGAGACGGCGAGGTGCCGGACGAAGCAGATGCCAGTTCCTCATCCGTCGATGCGTTGGCGGCTCTCCGCTTCTACGCACCGCAGCCAGATGGTCCCTACGCCACTCCGTCTGGAGTCGCACCCATGAACACAGAGAGCGATATCACGCGACAGGCGCTGCGAACACCGCGCGCGGCAGCCATCTCGGGCATTATGTTCTCTGTCTTGCTCACGGTGAGCCTGGTGCTCATCCGGATCGCCCTGCGCGAGAGTGTCGGCGCGACGAACGCGACCCTCACTGATACCGTCAAGAAGTCCCTTCTCACCGCGCTGACGCTCGTGCCGTTTGCAGGCATCGCGTTTCTCTGGTTCATCGGCGTCGTGCGCGATCGCATGGGGCAACACGAAGATCGCTTCTTCGCCTCAGTCTTCCTGGGCAGTGGCATTCTGTTCGTCGCGATGCTCTTCTCTGCGACGGCGATGGCGGCTGGTCTCATTACCAGTCTGTCGAGCATCGCGGGCGACGCCTCGACCACATTCGCCTGGCGCATCGGAAGGGAAGTGACCTACACGCTCATGACGACCTACGCCATGCGGATGGCTGCCGTGTTCACCATCTCGACGGCGACGATCGCGCTGCGGCTCGCGATCTTGCCCCGTTGGGTCGGATTTCTCGGCTATGCTAGCGCGTTCGTGTTGCTGCTGAGTGTCGGCTATCTGCCCTGGGTCGAGGAACTCTTCCCCGCATGGGTGTTCCTCGTGAGCATCTACATTCTTCTCGCCACGCTGCGCACGCCCCATGCGGCAGCGACGGTGCCATCCGTGGTCGGCGATCACGCGCGGACGTCGGAGTGACGTCACCACCGAGAACGGCCCCTGCCCACCGAGGCGCTCACATGGGTAGTGACGGAGGTATTGCCGTCACTGCCTGTCCGTCCGCGCCGTCACATCCGCGGATACTTCAGTGCCGCTGTGCTCGGCGTGGCCCATGTCGGGATCTTGCGCGCCCCGAGGTGGCCGCTCCGGACGCGCCTGCCCCCAGAGCGAGACCAATCGCGCGACGATGATGACGAGATAGATTTGCCCAAACAAAGCCTCGAGCATGGCAAACGTCTGCCCGAAATTGCCTTCAGGTATGAGATTGCCGTAACCAACCGTGGTGAGCGTCGTGAAGCTGAAGAACAGGTACTGATTGAACGTCGCCTGCGTGTGCCCTCCGAAAAACGGCGTGCCACTCACGATGCCGATCGCCGAGTAAATGAATGAAAATGAGAACCCGAGGAGCAGATATACGCAGATTGCCCCAAGCACCGTCTCCGTCGTCACCACTCTGTGCGTGCTAATGCGGCGCAGGATCACAAAGGGCGTAGCGATGAGGAGCAGCCCACCAAGTGTTGAGGTCTGCTGACTGAAGTCGGTCGCGCCCGGCGCCACGATGCTCAATACCGTCACCAGCGTGCTCGCGACGAGGTAGATAATCGCCAGCACCTGCCAGATAGTGCGCGATCGCGAGGTCCGCAGGCAGAACACGAGCGTAGCGCCCAACAACACAATGATGACGACTCTTCCCCACGGGTTTCTGGTCGCTGCTGATAAGGCGATGTAGTCGAATAGGAGAAGCAGCAGCACCAACCCATAGCTATCAGCAGGTCGCGAGAGCGCGGCGAATCCCCGCCTGGGCTGGCCAGACGTCGCGCGCGATTGTTGGTCATCGGTCGTCGCCATGAATCTGCCTGCTGTCATTCTCTGCGCGCGACGAGTACGCGGCACCTATCGACGTCGTGCCACAAAGGCGAACAGCCACAGGAAAGCGCCTCCTGTGGCTGTTAACGTCGTGCGCGATGCATCCTCGGCGCGTCGAACGCCACGGCAGCGGCCTCACGTGATGGAGGACCGCGCTGTGGCGAGTGGTCTGGCTCACGCCCATCAGATCTGCTTGAGCAGTTCGGCTTTCTTCGCCTCGAACTCCGCATCCGTCAGCACGCCTGCCGCCTTGAGATCCCCGAGTTGCTTGAGCATCGCGATTGGATCGCGTGCGGGCGCCGTGTCGGCGGCAGCGGGTGCCGCGGCCGGGGCCGGATCTGGAGCCGGTGGCGGCGCAGGAGCATACTGGGGTTGCGCGTACTGGGGCGGTGGCGCGTATTGGGGCGGTGGAGCATACTGGGGAGGCGGCGCGTATTGGGATTGCGCCTGCGCCGCCTGCTGTTGCTGCAGATCGGCGATCTGCGCGTTTTGCTCCGCCTCGTGCTGTTGTTGCTCAGCGGACTTTGTCGCGGCATGGCTGCCGACCATATAGGCGGCGCCCCCAACCGCGGCGGTCCTCACCAGTCGTCGCCCCACTCGTGGTCGCATGACCATAGTCGTCTTCCTCTCTTGGGTACCTGAGCATCCCCGTCACGTGGGCGGGACGCTCCGGGTCATCCCCACTGCCACCGCTGATCGTTCTTCGCGGTGAGGCTGGGTGGCCAGGGGATGTGATGTAGCCTCTCCTCTCGCAAGTGTAGGCCGCGCGCGGTCTCGCCGCGCCACGCGGAAGGTGCGTTCGCCGGACTAGTCTTCCCTCCCCCGGAGGAGAGAGCTTCCCTGTCTTTCAAGTCAGTGCCAGTAGCCATATCGACCGCTGCACCGCGCCGAGAGACACGAGCGCGAACGGCGCCCAACTCGCTTCACCTTACGCCCGGCCCCACACTGACCTTGTGGGTAGGCCCCAGCCGCTATCTGGACGAGCGTCGAACTAGCCCACGGAATGCGCCCTTCGCAGGAGGTAGACAACCTCATCGTCGCCTATAGTGAATTCAATGCAGTTCAGCTTTCTTTGCCGCGACCATCCGACACACTAACATCCCTAGTACGGCAGGTGGGCGCTGCGGGAAGGGCATCGACACGGCACATGGAGCGGGTATCGCTCAGACGCGACCACGAAGGAGACTTCCATGACCGAATCAGGCACGAGCCGGCCGAGCACATCGACCGCCACTCCAGCGCGAGCCCCTGGCGACACGTACTCCCAGCTCGTCCCGACGGAGAGCGGCGAGGGCCTCCAACTGGATACCGGGCAGGGCAAGACCGTCATCGCCGACACTGTCGTGGCGAAAATCGGCGCGGCGGCCGCGCGCGAGATCGAGGGTGTCCATGACCTCGTGCCGCTTGGCACGGGCGCCACGATCGCCGGTTACGCTGGGCGTCTGATGCGGAGCGATCAGCGGACGACTGGCGTCAATGTCGAGGTCGGGCAGCGCGAGGCCGCCGTCGACATGAACATGACGGTTGATTATGGGGTCAACATTCCGCAGGTCGCCCAGGCGGTGCGTCAGAACATCATCGACCGTGTGCGCGAGATGACGGGCCTCGTCGTCAAAGAGGTCAACATCAACGCCGCCGACCTCTATTTCCCTGGCGAGGAGGCGCAACCTTCTCGCGTGCAGTAGAGGCATTCCGCGTTACGCTGGCATGGGGGAGCGTATGTCACATGCCGCTGTAGGACAACCACACGCCCCGCCAGCGACAACTGGGCAGCCCAGCGGTCCAGCTCGGCGGGGAAGCGACCTCGCGACTGCGAGCGCCGCTGCCGAAGCCGCGCGTACCGTGTCGGGAGTCCTGGATCTGAGTCCGGGGCTCTTCGCGCTGGCGGCGACGTACGGCTCAGGGCAGCATGTCACCGGCGTCGTCGTGCACCATCCTGCGCCAGAGGCTCTCGCGCTTGACGTGCGCGTGGTGCTCAGCGAAGCGCAGTGCAACGTGCTCGCGGCAGCCGCCGCCCAAGAGTCAGAGGGGCGCGTTGCCGAGAGGTCTGCGATTATGCTCGACATCGCGAGCCGCATCCGCGACGCGGTGGCCGCTGCCGCGCGCGACGTGACGCGGCTGGGGCTGATTCGGGTTGACGTATTCATCGACGATCTGCGGTGACATGCCGCGAGATGCATCGCTCGGCGCACACGCGGTGGAGCAGCCGGGCGATTCCCACGCGGGGAGTCCGCGAGAGAGAGCAGAGGGCAGTATGACTATCTTCAACCGGGTCGTCATGTTCCTGCTGAGCTTCATACTCTTCGCGTTCGGCACTGTCACCTTCCTGCTACTCACCGGGATCGTGGTGCCGGACAACGCCTACCTCAGATACATCCTCGCGGCCTACAGCGCATGGCGGGCCATCGCCTTGTTGCGTGGCGCGTCCACCAACATCGCGTTGCTCGTCGCCCTCATTCTGGCGCTCATCGGTCTGGTGGTGCTCATCCTTGAGGTGCTGCCGGTGGGGCGGCTGTTCCAACGGCGCGAGCGCAAGCAGTATGTCGTCCGGCAGGATTCGCTGGGGCAGGTCACACTTGGCCCCACGATGGTGCGCGACCTGGTACAGCATGTGGCCGAATCGGTCCCGGGGGTGGCGCAAGCTGAGCCTGAGGTCAAAGACGGCGCCGATGGGCTGCACATCTCGACACGTGCCTCGCTCGCATGGGACGCCGACGCTCCGGCCGTCGGCCAGCAACTGCAGGACCGCATCAAGGAGGCTGTGCAGACGCAGCTCGGGCTGCCGGTCGCAGAAGTGCGCGTGACCGTGCAGGCGGCGCCCGTCGTCAAGGAGTCGCGGCGGCGAGTCGCGCGGGTCGCATAGCCGTCGGGAACGCTGGAGACGAGTAGCGCCCGCCACTGCAACGTGGCAACTGACGGCTGGATGTGGCAGTGCCAATGCGTCCGCGAGCGATACGAGCGATGTGGATGGACCGACATGGCGTATCACCGGAGTGCGCGGCTGGCGCGTTCGGAAGGACAGCAACACTATGGGCTCAGCTCAAACACGCGGACTCGTTCTCGGCCTGCTGCTCGGGATCGTCTGGATGTGGCTCGGCTTCGGCGCCGCGCTGCTCGTCGCCGGGCTGGGCATTCTTGGCTGGCTGATTGGCGCCGCCGTCGCCGGATTCGCCTCAGGCAACGTCTCGCTAGCCGAACTCTGGAACGACCTGCAGGGGCGCCGCACACCGTAGAGTCGATGTTGGCTCGCCCGTTGCCAGCCCGAGATTGTGGCTGGCGACACAGCACTGCGCGGGTCGAGCCTTCCTCATTTGCACGGTCGGCACAGCGGTGACCGTGCCCATAATGACGAGCGGCAGCTAGCGAGCTGGCAGCGCGCCATCAGCCTGCATGCGAACGCCTACCCAGCGGATGCTCCATCGGTGGGGCCGCCGATCTGCCCGTGTAGCAGGCGCTGGCGGAGGTCCAGCCAATACCGCAGCACGTCCATCCGCCGTGGTAGCGAGATGTGCTGTGGGCGCCATTCCGGGCGCTGGATTACGTCACCTCCCGGCCCCAGCTCGATGCGCAGGCGGCATCCGTCCAGCCCCGCTGAGTCTGGGTCGTTGCGGTATGCATCGAGCGCAGCCGATTGGTAAAACTCCAATCTCACGCCATGCTCCGGGCGGCCCGGCGCCGCCGTCACGGGCTGATCGGGCAGAAAGCGCAGCGCGGGCAGCAAATGGGTGTCTTGACGATCGACCACCCCGCGCGCGATCTGCCAGAGCATCTCCGCTGTGACACTGTGTAGGATCGCCGCCTCATGCCCGGTCTGCGCGGCATGGCTGGCCAATCGCCTCGCTGCGTCTTTCTCGCGTACTGGCGCCCAGTACGGGTAATAGTCCCATTCGCCGGATGGCGTACAGGTTCTCGCTACCACCTGATAGTGCATATGTGCTTGCTTTCCCGCTGCCGTGTCTCGCTGGGCCGTGCTCGGTCGCGCCGATCCACCACGTCGTCCTGACACCTGTACGGCCGTCACCGGTCTTCTGATGCAGAACTCGCACCTTCGTACTGGCCTTCGTACTGGCGCATACGGATGCCACAGTCTCGCCCAAAGGTGAGGGCGGTGCTCTCTCTCAGTATAGCGAGCAGTGCAAGAATCGCAGCAGCGCCGGAAGCCGCCAGCCTGTTATGACCTGACAGAGAGGGGCAGCCATGCTCTACCACACAAGCCGCTCCTCGCCGACCGGAGAGGCCAAGACTGGACCCGAAGTCCCGCCTTGCATATAGGGACAGCGAACCAGCGGCCCGCTATGCTCGATACAGCGACGGAAGGGAGCATAACAGACAGACGGTGTTTCTCCTGGTCATGAAAGGTGATCTCGATGGACAGATTCGCTCCGATTGCTGATCACGGCCTGATTGGTGATCTGCAGACTGCGGCGCTGGTGACGACGGACGGATCGATCGACTTCTTCTGTTGCCCGCGCTTCGACTCGCCGAGCGTCTTCGCATCGCTCCTCGACCTCCAGCGGGGCGGCTCTTTCCGCATCGCGCCGCCGGCTGACACTCAGTATGTGACCAAACAGTTGTACTTTCCGGACTCGGCCGTCCTCATCACGCGCTTCATGAGCGATGATGGCGTCGGCGAAGTCATCGACTTCATGCCGATTGACCACCCCACGACGGCGACGGCGCATCACGCGCTGATGCGACGGGTTCGTGTCGTGCGCGGCTCCATGCGTTTCGCCCTCGACTGCGCGCCGCGTTTCGACTATGGGCGCCAGCCGTACGAGCTCGCGCTGGCCGACCGCGGCGCGGTCTTCTCTACGCCTGATCTCACCCTCACGCTGCACGTCGACACCTCCCTGGCCCTTGACCCCGCCCTCTTCGGCGACACAGCTGAGCTGCCGGAGCCTATCGTCCTCCAACGGCGAGAGAACGACGTGTCCGCCGTATTTACGCTGCATGCTGGGCAGACCGCATCGGTCGTGCTGGAGTCGGGGTCCGAGACACCTCCTGGGACGATCTCCGCGAACGATGTCAACGAGCGGCTGCTGCAGACGACCACGTTCTGGCGCAACTGGCTCGAGCGCTCGACCTACAGGGGGCGCTGGCGCGAGGTAGTAAGCCGCTCGGCGATGACACTCAAGCTGATGACCTACGCGCCATCCGGTGCGCTGGTGGCTGCCATCACCACTGGGCTGCCCGAGCAGATCGGCGGCGAGCGCAACTGGGACTATCGCTTCACCTGGATCCGCGACGCGTCGTTCTCCGTCTATGCGCTCCTTGGCCTGGGCTACAAGGACGAGGCGGCGGCCTTCCTGCAGTGGGTGAACCAGCGTGTGAGCGAGCAAGTGGACGCCCACGGGGCGACTCCACCCCTGAACATCATGTACCGGGTGGACGGCTCCTCTGATCTGCGGGAAGAGAGCCTTGACCACTTCGAGGGGTATCTCAACTCGCGTCCGGTGCGCATCGGCAACGGCGCCTCGAACCAGTTGCAGCTCGACATCTATGGCGAGCTGATGGACAGCATCTACCTGGCCGACACCCAGGGCCTGCGTATCGGGCATCCCGGCTGGACGCATCTCCGTGGCGTGCTCGATTGGCTCGTGGAGAACTGGGACCGGCCGGAGGAGGGCATCTGGGAGACGCGCGGCGGCCAGCAGCCCTTCACCTACGGGCGCCTCATGTCGTGGGTGGCGTTCGACCGGGCGATCCGCCTGGCGCAGAACCACGGCTTGCCCCTCGATCTACCACGCATCACGGCGGCGCGCGATGCCATCTACAATCAGATCATGGAGCGCGGTTGGAACGCGCAACGCGGCGCGTTCGTCCAGCACTACAACACCGACGTGCTCGACGCCTCGCTGCTGCTGATGCCGCTGGTCGGGTTCGTCTCGCCGACCGACCCGATGTGGCTCTCGACGCTGCGCGCGATGGACCACGAGCTCGTTTCCGACAGCCTGGTCTACCGCTACGATCCGAGCGCCTCTCCCGACGGCCTGCGGGGCCACGAGGGCACCTTCTCCATCGCGACATTCTGGTACGTGGATGCACTCGCGCGCTCGGGCCGACTGGAGGAGGCGCGGCTGACCTTCGAGAAGATGGCCACCTATACCAATCACCTGGGGCTCTTCTCGGAGCAGATCGGGCTGACCGGCGGGCAGCAGGGCAACTTCCCGCAGGCCTTCACCCATCTGGCGCTCATCAACTCGGCGTTGAACCTGAACTACCAGCTCGACCATGGCGCCGGGCGCGTGAGCCTCGACGAGCTGGCGCAGCGGTGAGCCTCGGGGGAATCGTTCACTGGCGCGCACGACAGGCGGCCGGGATGCGCTCGAAACACATAGCGCACCCGGCCTTCCCGCGGCAACTTGCTACATCTCCATACGGATGGTAGACGCGACGCTCGCCGCCAGCCGGTCTCGACGCGGCGGGCAGGCACGAGAGTTGGCATATCCGCGGGATGAGTCGTCCCCACACCAAGGGACAGGATACGACTGACTCTGTGGTATGCCAAACCTCTCCGCAATGTCTCACCCTCGAAACGGCGCACTTCCGCCGTCATTCGACTACGCTTCCCGAGACGACGCAGCCATAGGTGCGGCGACACCGCGGCATTCACAACTGGAAGGACAGACACACCATGTTTCGTGGACGCAGAGAGGAACGACAAACGGAACGCGCCACTTTTGGCAGAGGTGGCGACGCGACACGCTATCAGATGCGCCAGCGCATGGTCTCGATCGGCGACGACTACAACATCGAGAACGATCGCGGTGAGCGCGCCTTCCACATCGACGGCAAGGCGCTGCGCATCCGCAACACGCTCATCTTCGAGGACCCACAAGGACACGAGCTCGCCAAGATCCAGGAGC
>CAYRVF010000062.1:4951-29862 GCA_964427535.1 uncultured Ktedonobacterales bacterium | reverse complement strand
GTCGTGCTCTTCGACGAGGTGGAAAAAGCCCACACCGATGTCCTCAATATCCTGTTGCAAGTACTGGATGATGGGCGCCTCACCGACGGCCAGGGCCGCACCGTCGACTTCCGCAACACACTTATCATCATGACGTCGAATCTCGGGAGCCAGCACATTCTCGAAGCCAATCTGGACTGGCCAGAGATCCAACGGCGTGTGCAGGACGTACTGAGGACAAGCTTTCGCCCCGAACTATTGAATCGCATGGACGACGTCGTCATCTTCCACCCGCTCTCATTGGAGCAGATCAAGCAGATTGTCGAGATTCAGTTCGGCGACCTGCGAAACCGGCTGCGTGAACGGCGGCTGACACTCAGGGTGACGGACAAGGCGCTCGAACACATCGCACACGCTGGCTTCGACCCAGTCTACGGCGCTCGTCCACTACGCCGGGCGATCCAGCGACAGATTGTGCAGCCGCTGGCGCTTCAGCTGCTGCAAGGCAGGTTTCAGAATGGAGACACGGTTGTGGTCGATGAGCAGCACGGACACCTTGTCTTCCGGCGCGACCAGGAACCAGCGACCTCAGAGGCGGAGACCGCGCACACAGCACGGTAAGCGCGCCTCTCCCCGAGCGCTACTTCGCCCGTCATAGGAGTAACCGGACGCGTCGTGCGGCACGTGCGAGGCCGCCCCGGCACGAAACCGGAGCGGCCTCAATGGTCAATCATGGTCGATGACACACACCAGCATGTGATGGAGAGTCAATTGCTATCCCTGGTTCGTCCCTCCGCTGCCCTGGGGCTGACTGAGCGAGCTCTGCAGCGCTTGCTCGACCTGACTGCGAATCGTCTCGCGCACAGGCTCTAGCGCCCGATCCAACTCCTGCTGAATCGAGTCCCGTAGGGGCGCTATCGCTTGTTCTATCTGCTGCTGCAGGGAGTCCCGAACGGGTTGGAGCGCCTGCTCGACCTGTTGCTGAATCTGCATGCGAACGGGCTCAAGCGCGGGTTCGAGCTGCTGTTGCACGGTCTGCGCGATCTGCTTGCGCAGCGCATCGAGAATCGGCTGAACGGCCTGCGCAAGCTGCTGCTGGAGTCCACCGAGCGCCTGTGTCGCCTGTCCCACCTGTTGCTGCACACCCTGTTGCACGCCGCCGAGCGCCTGCCCCGCCTGATCGCTCACGCCCTGGGTCATCTGGCCGACCTGCCCGAGCTGCTGCTGGAGCCCCCCGGTCAAGTCGTGCTGACCCTGTTGCGTTCCCTGATCACCCTGCCACTGTTGCTGTCCCTGATCACCCTGCCACTGCTGCTCGCCTTGTTGCTGTCCCTGATAGCCTTGCTGCCACTGCTGCTCACCCTGCGGGTTACCGGCCTCGGTATACTGTTCGGTCAACTCGAACCTCACTTTCACGAGATGGCTCCGGACGAGAGACGCTTCCTGGCTGTCGCGTGCTCCCCACGCGAGGCGGAGCATAGCTCTCTCCGGAGTCTGCGCACATGCCCTTCCGGGCCAAAAGCCAACGCTTGCCTGAGCCCTGTGTACTGTCCAGCATGACCCGTACCAGCCGTCGCAGTAGGGAATGCAGGGCTCACTGCTGGCTCGTCGACCTGCGCCGAGAAGACGTGGACCGTGCCGATGTTCCCGGTCGCGCTCCTCGAGCGGAGGCGTCAGCGTCCTCTGATGTGCGGCGCGCGGCGGATGTGCCGGTGCGCGAGCGCGACGTCGAGGCAGCCTTCACCGGCGCGGGCGCGTCCGGTGATTGGCGAGTGCGACGCCTCGGACTCGCCTTTCCTTCCGTAGTGCTGTCTGCCTTCGAGCGCGTACTCCTTGTTTTCGTCTCGGGCTTTTCGGTCCCAGCCTGTGAGGCACGTCGAGACGACGTACCACCCGCTGGTTTGCGTGGCCGTTTCGGAACGTCCTGAGTGGGTGCGCTCACGGACTCAACCGGCTGACTAGCCTCCGCGCCATGGGGCGCAGCCGTTTGTGGCTCATGCGCCGCTGGGAACAACATTGTCGCGAGGATCTCGTCTACGCGACCGCGGAGGGTTTCTTTCAGAGGGTCGAGCGTCGTCATCTCCGCCGAATGGACCACCTCACCGACGACGGAGTCGAGCGCACTTCCTACCTGCTGTTGCGCGGCGGCTCGCACCGCATTTACAAGGCTGTTGGTGGAGTCCATCGCCGCCAGACGAGCCGATGCGAGGGCGAGATCAGCCTGTTCCTCGGCAATTGAGGCGATCTGTTGGTGGACGTGATCGATAATCGGCTGGAGTAGGCGGGCCACGGCGTCCGCCAGCTCGCGCGTGGTGGCCGTGTCGACGCCCACAGCGGTGAACTCGCCGTTCTCGGTACCAGTTGTACCGGAAGTCTGTGCCACCGGATACGCTCCTTCCTGCGGCATGCCTTCCAGTCCGGGCTGCTGTGCCACTGACAAGGCATCAATGTAGGAGCCTGTGTACGCGAAATCTATGCCGCACCTGTTGAGCGGCTTCCAGCCGCCATTGGCGAGCTGTAGGACGCTTCCCCTCGTGCGCGATGGTCTCTAGGTGAGTCACGGCACGCGCGATGTCGTCACGGACGCACATCATCTCCACGCCGCCGCAGGCGTCCAACCACTTGCGCCGCCATCCACACGCTGGCAACGGTTGTCGGCCCCCATTGGAGGAGCACTCGCAGACGCTCGGCGGTCACCGGCCCCTGGTCCTGATTGCGCCGGTGAGCGCGCTGGCGTTGTCTCCACCAAACGCGCCCCCCGAACCGAGCCAATCTGAACGCGCCTTCGATCCGGCCGACGAAACGTCCCGCGCGCCAAGCCACACGTGTCGACGTGTTTGGGAGCGCAATGTCCGGTGCCTGCTCAGCCACGGCCCGTCCGGCACGCTCACTCACGGATTGCGCACTGGCCGTGGCGCTGGCGATGCTCTCGCCAGAGGCTTCCTGCACTCCAGAGACTGCCCGAATGAGCGCTTCGGTCGTCTGGGTACCGAATTGTTCCGCGAGCGCGCGCGCGTCGGAGGTTAGTCGGTCCGGCAGTGCGTCGTGCATGTACGTCCTCCCTTCAGTGAAATCTCATAAACGGCGATTCCGCATGAGTGCCTGTATGGCAGGTCTTGTGCCTTCACTCATCGCGCCGTGGCACGAGCGCTGCACAAGAGCACAGAGAACAGCCGTGAACAAGGGAAACAGGGTGCGGGCATGGATTGTGCGTATGCGTTTCCCCGTAGCATACACAAGATTTGCCAACCAAACGCACGTATGCTGGTCCAGGCCGCCCACCGAGAACAGGGCGGCAAGATGGCAATCAGAGTGACGATTCATGTCGCGGAACAGCTGGAGGTGAGGAATCCTCCGGGCACATGGACGGTGCAAAGCAAGGGAGGGCAACAATGAGTACGGTACGAGCCCAAGGTGGTGGGCCTGCGCAACGCGGTGGTGGCTCGAACAACATGCTCCTCGAGCTCGTCGATCGCATCCTCGACAAGGGCATCGTGATCGACGCTTGGGCGCGGGTGTCAGTGCTGAGCATCGAGCTCCTGACGATCGAGGCGCGTGTCGTGGTCGCCTCTGTCGAGACCTATCTGCGGTATGCGGAGGCCATCGGGAACACAGCACTGGCCTCGATGCCACACCCGCAATCCGCGCAACAGCCGCGCGTCGCCCAGTCCGCCGGTCAGCAACAGCCGCAGCAGTTCGGCGGCCAAGCCGCCCAGCCGCAGCCCGCGTTGCCACAGCCGCAGCAGGCAAACATGATGCCCCAGTCGCAGCCACAGCAACAGGCCCGGCCACAACCGATGCCACAACAACAGCAACAGGTCCAGCCGCAACCGATGCCGCAGCAACAACCGCAGCAACAGCAACAACCGCAGCAAGCTCATCAGCAGCCTGGCCGAGCATAACGGCATTGGATTCGCGCGCCCGGTAGCGGGTTCTGCCCGCGCCTCTGACCGGTGCTCGCCATCCCTGCCAGGCGGGCATGCCGAGGGACACCGGCCAGTCATTGAGCACGCCCGGTGAATACCCCATCAGGCCACATTGCGCGAGATCAGATAGCGTGTGAGCCGCGTCGGCATCGGACTGGTGGGGGATAGCGATTTCTACGACGCTATCTCGCACATGCCTTGCCTTCGAGCCTCCGGCCGGTGAGCCGGTGCCTGAGAGGAGTTGACCATGAGCAGTACACAACCGCAAAACGCCGGGGCATACCTCTACTGCGTCACCTGGACCCAACAGCTTCAGGCAAACCCTGGAGTATTGCCTATGAGAGGAATCGCGGGACAACCTGTGCGCGCGATCCAGAGCGGCGACCTGGCGGCGATCGTGAGCGATTCCCCCTTCGCGGAGTACGACGTCACGCATGAGAATGTGACGGCTCACGAGGCCGTCGTCGAGGCCGTGATGGAGCATGCGGACGTCTTGCCCTTCAGTTTCGGCACGGTCGCCAACAGCGATCAGGAAGTGCAGGAGTTTTTGCGGCGCGAATCTGATGAGCTGCACCAGCAGCTTGAGCATGTCAGGGGTCGCGTCGAGCTGGGCGTGAAAGCCATCTGGCAGCAGGAGCAGCTCTTCGCCGATGTCGTGGCCTCCGATCCCAACATCCAGGCACTGCGCGACCAGATCGTCGGCACCACGCCTGAGGAGACCTATGACATCCGGCTTCAGATCGGGGAGTTGGTGGATGCGGCCATCCAGGACCGGCGTGAACAGGAAGCGGCGGCAATCTTGAATGCGCTGGCTCCGTATGCGGTCGAGATGGTAGCGAATAACATCATTAGCGACATGATGATCGTCAATGCCGCCTTCCTGGTGGAAAGGTCACGGGTGCAGGAGTTTGCGGCTCAGGTCGAGTCGCTCCGTCAGGCCTACCAAGGTCGGGGCATATTCCAGTTCGCCGGACCATTGCCACCGTACAACTTCGTCAGTATCTCGGTGCATTGGGAGGAGCTAAGTAATGCGACTGCTCAGTGAGCTCCTGCTCTTTCCGGTCACCGGCCCAGCTCGTGGCGTCAGCGCGGTGGTGAAACGCATTCGAGATCAGGTCGAGTCCGAATTTCTGGACGAGCAGAAAGTGCGAGCCGAGCTGCTCGATACCGAGATGCGCTACAGCCAGGGTGAGCTCACCGAGCAGGAGTATCAGGAGCGGGAGGCAGCGGCACTCGAACGCTTGAACGAGATTCGCGCGTACAAAGAGTCGCTCGCCCGTCAGGAAGCAGACGCCAGCGGGGACGATGCAGTATGAGCGACCCGCAAGGTCATGTGTCAGCAGATGCGAGGAGCGCCACAGCGGCTGCACGAGATGACGTGGCTTGGGGCTGGTATCTCTATGGCGTCATGCGTGCCGGGCAGCCCATCGCTGGGTATGCGGGTGAGCCATCCCACGCGGCGGACGAGCAACCCATCGAGACGATCCGCGAGGGCGAGCTACAGGCAGTGGTGCGCCGTGTGCCACTGGCCGAGTTCGCCCCGGAGGCGATTCAGGCGCGCAGCCACGACCCAAACTGGCTGGAGGCGATGGCAGTCCGGCATAACGCGGTCCTGGGTGCCCTCCACGCGGAGAGTCCTATTCTCCCCGCGCGATTTGGCGCCGTCTACGTCTCGCCGGATGACGTGCGGCGGGCGCTGCGAGACGCATACCCGCTGCTTCTCGCCCAGCTCAACCGCATCGAGGGCTGCGACGAGTGGGGCATCCGACTGTTCGGACAGGCACTCCGACTTCTGTTGCACGCGGAGGCCGAGGATGCCCGCGTCAGGCAAGTGCGCGATGAGCTCGCGACGGCAAAGCCGGGACGCGCCTACTTTCTGCAGCGGAAGCTCGCGGAAGCGCGGGCCAACGTAGCCGAAGGGGCAATAGACGCGCTGGTCGATCGGGTCTACTCCGTCCTTGCGAGCGAGGCTGCGGATGGGCACGTAACCAGTCGCGCGTCGGGCGCACATCTGCGCGGTGAGGGCGAGATACAGGTGATGCGCGCCAGCTTCCTGGTGCCGCGTTCGCGTTCGGATGCCTTCACGCGCACCATCCAAACCCTGGCCGAGAGCCAGCCCGATGTGCGCTACGAGTACAGTGGGCCGTGGCCGCCGTACAGTTTCGCCTCGTCCGCGGGCGGAGACGCTCGGTGACCGCTGTGAGCGCGGAAGCGCGCGACGTCACACTGCTGGAGCTCGTCGATCGTCTGCTCGACAAGGGAGTCGTCCTGGTCGGCGATATCACGATCTCCGTCGCGGACGTGGATCTCATCGTGCTCGGGCTCAGGCTTTTGCTCGCCTCTGCCGAGCGAGTCCAGCAGTCCGGGATGGGTCCCGAGCTGGGCAGTTACGATGCGCTGTCGCGGCTCGACGGCGACGGCGAGCGAACCGCCCGCGAGCAGGATGTGCCGTCGGCGGCCTCCCGCGTGGTCCGGCCCGTCGTCGATCTCCTCAACCACCAGACTGCAAGTGTGGCTGAGGAAGAAGCGAACCGTGTTCTCGCGCCGGCACGGCAGGCGATGGCACAGTTCGCAGACCAGCTCGTCGATGTCGCGCGAAGAGCGCTGCGAGAGCAGGTAGACCAGCTTCTCGAACCGGTTACCGCCCAGGTAGTCCAGTGCGCGGAGCAGGCGCTCCTACCACTTGAGAGCGAACTTGAGCGCCTGGCGGGGCAGGTGATCAGCCAGGTGGTGGCCCAGGCGGTCAGTCAGGCGCTGGTGTCAGCGGTCGCCTCTGGAGGCGAGACCCGCATGGCACTGCTGGAGGCGCGCGATGGGTGAGCCTTGCTACGTGTATGCAATCGCACATCCGTATCTGCGAATCCCGGTGGGGCTCTCTGGCTTCGGCGGTCCGCTCTGGATGGTGGTGGAGCAGAACCTCGCGGCGGTTGTGAGCACACTGCGAACAGACAATCGTGTCGAGCCAACGCCAGACAACCTTCTGAGGCATGAGGCTATCGTGGAGGCGCTTCACGCGACGTCCACGGTGCTCCCGGCGCGCTTCGGCACCGTGCTCGCGGAGCCAGAGGCCGTGAGCCGCGCGCTCGCCGAGCAGCATGAGACGTTCGCGGCGGATCTCCTGCGACTACACGATACGGTCGAGTTCGGCGTTACGCTCCTCTGGCGGGAGAATCCAACCACAAAGTCAGCGATTCCCGCGGGCGGAGGACTCTCTTGCGCCAATGCGACAGACATCGCCGAGCATCGCGGGGCGGCGTACCTATGGTCCCGGTTCGCAGAACACCGGCAAGCGGAAGGAGCGCGAGATCAGGCGCGGGACCTCGCCAGCGACCTGGAGACGCACGTGCGTCCATACGTGAGCGAGTTCCGTCGCAGGCTGCGGCCGTCGTCCGCCATCGCCCTGCGCGATGCGTACCTCGTGCCATCCAGCCAGGTGGCAGGCTTCACAACTGCCGTCGCGGAGATGAGGCAGCGGCATCAGGAAGTGCGTCTGCTGATGAGTGGACCCTGGCCGCCATATTCATTTATCACGCCGACACATGAGACGATCTAAAGGAGAGAGACAATGATGCAGCAGCAACCCGGCAGACAGGAGCTGGACAGACTAGCTCGGCAGGATCCCACCCAGCTTGTGCAAGAAGCCATGCTGCGGATGGCCCGCGATATGCGCGAGAAGGGGCATGTCAATGAATCCCTCGACATGTATAGCAGGCTCATGGAGGACTACCCCGGTAGCGACGCGGCGACCGCAGCGGCGAACGGCCTTGTCGAACTGGCCGTGTATCTCGAACAGAATGGGATGCCACATCAGGCACTCTTCGTCTACCAGCGTCTGCAAGAACTGCAGGGAGCGGGGGGATGATAACAGCGGATCTGGACGACCGGCTCAACGGCGATCTTGGCGATCTGAGCAGCTTCGCGGACGAGCTCACCGCTCTGGATGCGGGCCTGCCGCGACGCATCAACGCCGACCAGCAGAATGTCGAGCAGGGTCTGGCAAAACTGGTGCTGACGCTGATCGAGCTCGTCCGCAGGCTGCTGGAGAAGCAGGCAATCCGCAGGATGGAAGCCGGCTCGTTGACAGACGATCAGATCGAGCGCCTCGGCGAGACGTTCCTCAAGCTTGAAGAGAAAATGACCGAGCTTAAGGCAACGTTCGGCCTTGAGGACGAGGATCTCAATCTCAACCTGGGTCCGCTCGGAGACCTGATGTAGCGTGTGCGTGCCAACCGGGCACACATCGCATCTCGACCAGAGTAGCGACTTCGCACACACAGCATATCCGAGGAATACAGAGATGGTCAGGAGTCCGTATGAGCAGTGGATATGCGGGACAAGCCGTTGGCCCATACAGCCGGGCCGCGGGCACGAATCGACAGATGGTGAGTGGATCAGGCACGACGAACCTGGCTGAGATTCTGGAGCGTGTCCTGGACAAAGGTATCGTCATCGCTGGCGACATCACGGTGTCGTTGGGACAAGTTGAGCTGTTGAGCATCAAGCTGCGGCTGATCGTGGCGTCGATAGACAAGGCGCAAGAAATCGGCATCGACTGGTGGCGGTCTGACCCAGCACTATCGTCACAGGCCAGAAACGTCGTGCAGGAGAACGAGATGCTCAAGGCGCGTTTGGATCAGGTGGAGGAACGACTGAGGGCGCTTCCTATGCCTCAACAGGATTCCCAGCCGGGCAACAATTCGCACGCGCCAGAAACACAATCGCAGGCGCCCCAGTAACACGCCGCTTGCGGGAACGCGCGCTCAGACGACCCGAGCCCTAGCGGTTGCGCTTGCGCGGAGGAGGCGGTGGCGGTGGAAAGCGGCGCCGATCCCACGAGCGCCGCACCTGACGATTCGGCTGCGTTACATCGCTGAGAGTCTCGCCGAGATCCACGAGATAGGACCGCAACTCATCCGCCGCTTCATTCACCGCCGCCTGCATGACGCTGGCCACCTCGCCCAGCGCCGTTTCGACGTCGCCCTTCGTCCAGTCGGGAGCCTGCGGCATGGGGGGCTCTTCTTGAGGTGCAAATACCGCCTGGGCAGCAGCGAGCCGCGCGTCGTACTGGTGCCGTCGCTCTGGGTCCGAGAGGGTCTCGTATGCTTCGGTGATCGCCCTGAAATGACGCTCCGCATCCTGGTCGTGTGGATGCGTGTCGGGATGATACTGACGGACCAACTGTCGGTACGCCTGATGTAGTTCCTCAGCGCTGGCCTGTGGACTGACGCGCAGTACGGAATAATAGTCGCTTTCCTGCCCCATGACGCCTCCTCATGAATAGCCCCAGTGGGCTCTGTCCTCGTGTGTCTCCAGGTGTCCATTCACACCAACTATCGAAACGATGGCCGGTTCGCCAGGAATGGTCCGCCTTGTCTGTGCAGGCGGTGAGTACGCGCCGGGGAGCACACACACGAGCTAGTCGAGCCCCTTCGCTCCCCGGCGGCAGACCTTCGCACACCGTTTGAGTTATCAGAGTACCTCTCCTGCTCAACAGAGGCGCCAGGCCAGCCTGTTGGTTACCCTGCGAGCGTCGACTACGCCCCCTGGCCACCGCCTTGTGTCGGAGGTGTTCCCTGCGGTGGCTGGACGTTCTGAGCCGGTGGCGCTGCCTGGGCCTGCTGCTCGGGTTGCACCGGCTGCGTGCCCTGAGCCGGTGGTGCTGCCTGGGCTTGCTGTTCGCCGCCGAGGATGCCCCCAACTCCTTGACCAACGCCCCCAACCGTCTGGCCGACACCGCCGACTGTCTGGCCGACGCCTTCACCGATGCCACCCACCGCCTGGCCGGCACCTTCGCCAACGCTGCCGACCGTCTGTCCCAGACCCTGTCCCAAACCGCCAACAGTCTGGCCGACACCCTGGCCGATGCCGCCGAGCGCCTCGCCGAGGCCCTGGCCAAGTCCGCCAACCGCCTGGCCAACACCGGTCGTCAGGCCGCCAACCGTACCTGTCAGATCGCCGAGAGCGCCTCCCGCACCTGCCTGCTGTTGTGGCTGCTGGGGCATCGCCTGTTGCGGTTGCTGAGGCGTGGCCTGCTGTACTGGCTGCTGTGGCATGGCCTGCTGCACCGGCTGTTGCATCGGCTGTTGCGGCACTACTTGTTGTGCTGGCTGCTGAGGCATGGCCTGCTGTTGCGGCATCGCCTGCTGCGCTGCTTGCTGCACCGGCTGCTCTTGCGGCGGCGGCATAGGCGGCTGGGGCGGCTGGGGCATCGCCTGCTGTTGCGGCATAGGTGGCTGCATAGGCGGCTGGGGCATCGCCTGCTGCGGCACGGCCTGCTGTTGCGGCATCACCGGTTGCGCGGGCTGTTGAGGTTGTTGTGGCACCGGTTGCTGCGGCTGGCTATACCCTGCCTGGGACGGCTGGGCAGTTTGCGGTGCACCCTGTTGATCTGGCTGATTGACGGGCATGCCCTGCGTGTTTGGGTCACCCTGCTGATAGTTTTGGTTCTCCATAACGCGAAACCTCCCGATCCTTCGCGATACCATCTGCCCACACCGTCGCCGAAGCGAGCGTTTCTAGAGCTGCCCATCGATGTCCTTCGAGAGCATCTCATGGGGCATGGCCGCATCCTGCACGCGCGGATGTCTAATTCGCCGCGACGTGCATCTCAAGCCCATCCACTTCCCTGATGTGGCCCGAAGACACAATTCATCGGTCACAAACTCAAGACTGAGGTCGCAGGATGCATGCCGCCGTCGCTGTCGTACCACGTAGCGCTAGTCTGAGCCTCGCAAGACAAATCGTAACCGTGTTGTAACGTAGCGTATGTATGCTCAAGATACGACATGCAGGTCATCAAGCCGCGGGAAGCGTCTGACCTTCGTCAGGAAGGTAGGGGACATCCATGACCGTGCCACGTGATGCGACCGATTCCGCGCCCGCTCAGACCGAGCCACGGCGGCGCATTCTGCTCGTGGACGACGAAGCGAGTATCCGCGAGGTGGTCGGGGCGTATCTGACGCTCGAAGGCTATACGGTCGTGCAAGCCGCCGATGGCCTGGAGGCGTTGCGCCTGGCGGACGAACAGCCGCCCGATCTGGTGATTCTGGACCTGATGCTGCCTGGCATCGACGGACTTGAGGTGTGCCGCCGCCTGCGCGCCACCAGCGCTGTCCCGATTCTAATGCTCACCGCGCTCAGCGACGATACCACCCAGCTCGAGGGCTTCGACGTCGGCACCGACGACTACATCACCAAGCCGTTCAAGCCGCGCGAATTGATGATGCGCGTCAAGGCGATGATGCGGCGGATCGAGGCGATGAGCGCGCCCGCCATGCTGCTCGACGGAACAGTTCTCTTCGGTTCGGGCGTCGTCGTGCGAGCACGGCTTCGTCAAGTCGACCGCAACGGCGTGCCACTTGACCTGACGCCCACCGAGTTCGAGCTGCTGAACTTCCTGGTCACGCATCCCAAGCAAGCCTTCACCCGGCAGCAACTGCTCGATCACGTCTGGCACTATGAGTATTACGGCGACACCGGCACGGTGACGGTGCATATGCGCCGTCTGCGCGAGAAGGTCGAGACCGATCCCGCCCGGCCGCGGCATCTGCGCACGGTGCGTGGCATCGGCTACCGCTTCGTACCCTAACGTCGAGTACCCACACTGACTGAACGCGTCACCTGATGCTTCCATCTCGAGGATGAATATGACCGGGACGCCGCACCCACGACTTGACAACCGGACCGGTCTGCTCCTCCCTTGGAGACTCTTGGGTCTTCGTGCGCGCGCGAATTTTCGCGGGGGCTGGTTGTGTTTGGCTGCCCTGGCGGCCACCGTTGCGCTGCTCATCGTCGTCATCAGGCAGCCGGCCGCCGGACTGGTTGTGCGTGCCGGGTGCGCTCTGCTCTTCTGCGCTTCGCTCGCAGTCGCGCTCAGTGCCCTTGCGGTGTGGTGGACGCGCCGCGCACCAGTGGCGCGACTCCTCCCCCGGCTGCTCTTGCCCGTCGTGCTGGGCGTCCTGATTTTGTGCGTCGAGGTCGCTCTGCTTACGGCGCTTCTCTTCGCGGCGCGCGATGTGATGCCCCTACTGGCGCTCCTCGCGATGGGAGCGGTCGTCGCGGTCGTTGCCGCGCTGCCGGTGCTTCGCCAGTTCGCCGCGCTGCTCACCGATATGGACGAAGAGGCATCGCGCATGGCAGCGGGCGAGTATAGCGCGCGTCTCGACGAACAGGCGCCCGGTGCTCCCGGTGAGCTCTCGCGGCTCGCCCATTCAGTCAATACGCTGGCGTCGGGCACCATGGACGCGCGCGCTGGGCAGCGGGCCGCCGAAGCCGAGCGATCCCAAGTCATCACGGCGCTCTCGCACGACCTGCGCACGCCGCTTTCTTCAATTCTGCTAATGGCCGAGGCGATCGCGGATGGTGTGGTATCCAGCCCCGAGGCGGTGCGGCGCTACCACCAGGTCATGCGCGCCGAAGCGGGCTCCCTCGCCGCGCTCATCGACGATCTTTTCGAGCTGGCCCAACTCGAATCCGGCAGCCTGTCGCTCGACTGCGAGGCGCAGCGCCTCGAAGAGGCCGTCTCGGGCGTCGTCACCGACCTTCAGGAGAAGGCGGCTCAAGCGCGAGTACGCCTCGACTGCCAGACTTTGGGTCCACTCCCCGATGTACACTTCGACTGTGAGCAGTTGAGTCGCGCGTTCGACCGCCTGGTGCGTCACGCCATGAGCCACACACCAGCCGAGGGCGCGGTGCTGGTGCGACTGCTGCCAGCCTCTGCGGCGAATGGTACGCATACCGTGCGGGTCCAGGTCATCGACACTGGCGAGGGGATCGCCGCTGAGGCGCTGCCGCACATCTTCTCCGCCACATATCGCGCCGAGCCGTCGCGCACACGGCAGACGCCCCCGACAGGTCAGCCGCAGGTCGCCGCCGATGCCGGGCTGGGGCTCGCGATCGCCGCCCACATCGTCGAGGCGCATGGCGGCTCCATCTGGGCCGAGTCACCGCTGCCCGACGACATACGTGACGTCATCGCTCCCTATATGGTAGGAACAGTCAGCTTCATGCACTCGCCGGGCATGATGGTCACTGCCAGCCTCCCCGCTACCGCCTGAGAGCACGCTTACACATCCTCCGCGCGACATACACGGGGACATTGGCGTTGCGCACCTCCTCGGTGAGCGGTCAGACAATCTGCTGGCGCGGACAGACAAATCGCGCAGGAGGACGAGACTGGCTGTCCCCACTGCGCGTGCTGCGTACGGTTGGTGCGTTGATAGGACAGCGTCACGGTCACGCTGAGCTGCATATACAGATGGCCGTTCAGGTGCTCGGCACGCCTACGAGGCGCAGGGTGCGGCACAGCCATCCTCTGGCATCCGTATGGAGTGCTCGTCGAGTCCAATGCCGCGAGCCTTCTTGAGCGCCCGCCCCTGTAACACTTTGAGGGCGTTCACCGAGGTATGCATATGTTCGGCGGCTTCCTTGAGTGAACGGTTCATCAGGAAGCGCAGCCTCAGCACATCCCGGTAGCGCTCCGGGAGACGCTCGAACAAGGACTCCACCGACTCCGCCGCCTGCTCGGATTCGCCGCTTGCGCTCGTCGCTTCTCCGGCGTCCACGGTATCCCAGAAGACGTCAGGAAGCTCCTCGAGCGATTGCGTCCGCAGGCGGTAGAGCGACCGGTAGTAGTCGGCAATTCGGGACTGCGCGATGTGAAAGAGCCAACTGCGGATGCTCGCCGGTTCGCGTGTGCCGTCCAGCGCACGGACCGCCTTCAGAAAGACCTGCGAGGTGAGGTCTTCGGCGAGTTCGCGATGCTGGACCTTCCCGTAGATGAAGTAATAGATGGCTTTCACGTTTTCTTCGTAGACGTCCCGCATCTGTTCGGCATCCATCGGCGCGAGCGGCGCAGGCGCATCTATCCCGTCGTCGCGCGCTGTGTCGTCGTCTGTCCGGAGTTGTTGAAGTGCCAAGATAGTATCCTTCCCCTGCATCTGGATGACCTCCGCGTGTGGCGTACAGCACGCACGCGCGAGTGCGATGAGCTCAGGCGCGACATCGCGTATGCCTGGCGTTGAAGGGCTTTGGGAAAGATGTTAAATGGCCAGGGTTACGACGAGACTACGGTGGATTACACATTTCATACAGGCGAGAAAAGAGTTTGCGACGCCATGTCAACTGTGTCCGGCTTCCGGCTATGGAAGACGAAAACACGAATGGCGCCGAGTCGCACACTCGGCGTATGCTCTATAGCAAGGGAGATGTGATATCCCACTGGAAGCCGGAGGTGCGCACCATGCTACGAGCGCTCTACTGGTTCGGAGTCGGGGCGGTGCTGGGCGTCGGCGTGCTCGCCATTCTGAGCATCGGCGCGCTGTTGCTGCTGATCGGGTGCATCTTGTTGGTCGTTGGCGCTTTCGTGATCGGCGCGCGTGGAGTCTGGGCCGCCCTGGTCGGCTTCGGCCTTGCCCCGCTCTGCTTTCTCGTGCGCGACCTCGCGCAACCATCTACGTCGCTCGTCTATACACATACGAGTCAGGTTCTTGCATATGGTTTTGGCGCTATCGCCCTGCTCGGCCTCGCGCTCGGACTACTCGCGTGGCGGCGCCGCTGGTCCGTCGCGGTGTGATCTCACCGATCGCCGCCAGAGTCGGCAGAGGGGCGTCAAGCCAATGGGCTCACCGTACTGACTCGGCGGGCGCGAGCGGCAGTGAGAACCAGAAGATCGACCCTCCGCCCCGAGCGCGCTGAACGCCGACCCGGCCCTCCTGTTGCTCGACGATCGTCTTGCAAATGTGTAGCCCCAGACCGAGGCCGATCTCGCCGCCGGTCGCGACCTCGATCCCTGGTACGCGATGAAAGCGGTCCCAGATGCGGCGATACTCGGCCCGCGGCAGCCCAGGGCCTTCGTCGCGCACCGCCACCCGCGCCCATCCCGCCCGCACGCTGACGCGCACCCGCACCGAACAGTCCGCCGTGGAATACTTGAGCGCGTTGGTCAGGTAATTCGTGAGGACCTGGCCGGTGCGGTCGGGGTCCGCGCGTACCATCACAGCGCCAGTGCCTGGCAGCCGCAGCATGATGGTGCGGCCGGGCGTGATCTGCCGCTGCTCGGCGACAGACTCGCGCACGATGTCGGCCAGGTCGCAGCGCTCGGGGCGTAGCTCCAGCTTGCCCGCGCGAATACGCGAGACGTCCAGCAGGTCGTCGACCAGGCGACTGAGGCGGTCCATGCTGGTTTCCGCGCGAGTCAGCAGCTCGCGTAACGATGCCAACTGGCGCGTGTACTCGTCCTGGTCGGCGGCTGGATCAGAGAGCAGCATGTTCAGGCGCAGCGCGGCTAGTTGCACGGTAAGACTGCCACTTGTCACTGGCGTCTTGAGCTCATGCGTCGCGATGCCGAGAAACTCATCCATACGCCGATTCGCCTCTTGTAGCGCCAGCGCCTTCGCGCGCTCCTCCTCGCGCGCCCGCAGCAGCCGCTCGCGATCGAGCACCAGCGCGGCGAGACGTGCCACTCCCCCGGCAAGCGCTCGCGCGTCGTCGGTGATGGTATGCGCCTCCATCGCGAAATCCAGCGTCACCACACCGATGAGCTGGTGACGCAGCACCATCGGCACAATCAGCAGCGAGCGCCATCCACCAGGGTTGGGCCAGCGATTGAACGGTGACTGCCAACGGTCGACGGCGACTAGCTCTCCATGCTGGAGACGCGCGATCACCCCAGGCGGCAGGAAATCACTCAGAACACGCCTGCCCTGCTGAGGATACCGTTCCTCCCATTGCCGGCTTTCGTCCGCCTCGATGGGTCCGGCTGACGCGACAGTTGGCTGTACGTCGCCGTCCGCACCGACCGGCACGATGGTCACACGCTCGCTGCCGAGGACCGTCTGCGTCAGCTCGGCTAGCCGGTATGATACGCCGCTCGTCGCGGTACCCGGCGCCCCCGATAACGATGGCTCGGCCCGCTCTGAGACGAGTGTTTCCGCCATCATCAGCAGCGCATCGAGCGCGTCGCGGGTGTGATACTCCTGGCGGCGCTGCTCCGTCACATCGCGCAGCAGCAGCACACAGCCCGCGATCTCGCCAGCGGCATTGCGGATCGGTACGCCACTCCCGCGGATGAGCAGCTCGCGCCCATCAAGCGTGCGTACCATGTACTCGTCGGCTGCGCCGTCCGGCAGGGTTTCACCTCTGAGCACACGAAACGGCAACCACTGCTCTTTGGAGAGCGGCTGCCCATGCTTGTCGCGCGGAGCAAACAGATGAATGCGGTCGGTGAGAGGCAGCGCAGCGACCTCGGGCCGGGCATCGAGACCAAACAGGTCATGATACCCGCGGTTCACCTGCACTGGCTGGCCAGTGGCGTCGTAAAAGATCACGCCATCGGCCATGAAATCGAGTAAGGAGGACAGACGCGCATCGGGCGTCAGATCGTGCCGACTGGCGGGAAACGGCGTCTCGCTCGCAGCGTCGCCATTCTGGTCTGTCGAGTCGCGCTGTTTATTCGCGCGTCTTCTCCCGGGTCCAGACGCGTCAGCCGAACGCTCCACCTGGGTGGTGACGACAGAGCGCGCGTCGCTCCGCCTCGCACCTCCGTGGTCACCAGAATCACGCTCTGTGTGCTTCATCTGAATCCCTCCTTCGCCTGGGAGAGACGCTTCTCGTCCGGAAGACCTCGCCAGAAGGAGTGAATCTCCGCGCGGCCATGCGCGAGGAAGATGGACATGAGCGTACCGCTCGCCGTCAGTGCGGCAGCCATGGCGTGCGTGAATTTGCTCGCGGTGTGATGCGGCTGATGTCGATTGAGCGCATGGCGCTTCCGGCTATTGTACGATGAAACAGCCCACCCTCGTCGCGCGTCCGGCGCTTGGTCGCCGCCAGCTCGATGCGGGCCGAGTCCCTGGTGACCGGCCAGCGAGATATCGCCTGGCAGTCCTACTCGATATCGCTCACTTGCCAACAGCAATGTAGACTGGACAAATCGCCCCATCTCAGGAGTATCGGGGGCGAAGGAGAGTGGAGTGCGAGCGAGATGTCTGATCCTATCCAACCGGCATTAGAGCATGCTGCCCTCACGAACGGAGCGACACGTGAGCTGGCGGCGGTCTGCGCTGACTACCTCATCGTTATCGTGGCGCTGATCGCCGTCGCCACGCTCGTCGTCGCCTTCGTGCGACGCAACCCGCGACTCACTTGGGCGTACCTGCTGCGGATGGTTGCTCTCGGCGTGCTGGCCTACGCCGCCTCGATAGTGCTTGCCGGGCTTGTGATCGATACGCGCCCGTACATCGTCACGCACACCGCGCCGCTCGTTCCGGTTGCGCACGATAACGGCTTCCCTTCTGATCATGTCTTGCTGGCCAGCTTCTTCACCTTCGCCGTCGCGCTGCTCAACCGGCGCGTCGCGGCTCTCTGCGCGCTGCTGACGCTCGCCATTCTGCTCGGCCGCATGGCAATCGGCGCCCATCATGTCGAGGATGTGGTGGGCAGCATCGGCGTCGTCACGGTCGTCGGCCTGGTGGTCTGTCTCGTACCACTGCCTCGCGCATTGTCCCGCCCGTTGCGTACACGCCCGACGAGCCCTGCGAGCGAGGTACCCACTGCCCCGAGCGAAACGACGTTCCCCTAGCCCAAGAAGGCATCCGCCGGACTGGGCGCATGTCACGCGGCGAACCTGCCAGCATTGCCCCTTGACGCACGCGTGAACCTGCGGTACCGTTGTGCTCACACATACGGCACATCCCTCATGCGTCGCGGCAGACTCCGATCGCCGGGGAGCGATGTTTGCCCGCCCGGCCTCGCGCGCATGACGAGGCGTTGCAGCCTCCTTTGCGGAGCCACCTTCACAGGGTGGCGGCAGAGGAGGCTGTCTGTGTTTTCGAGGCCGAAGACCACGACGCCAGACATACCACCCGCATAGTTGGGTGTGGCTGCGGGACCGCCACGCTCGCGCATGCTCGCACACTGGACCTTCGTCTCCGCAGGTGAGTCTGGCAGGAGGGTCACATATGTATGAGCCGGGTATCGTCCACCGATGGTCTTCAGCCTCACCCCCCCCACGCGCGTCCGCGCCGTCCAACAGGAATGACACACGCTTCCGCCCGCTCTCCGCCGACTATCCACTCTACGATCCACGCTTCGAGCATGACGCCTGTGGCACCGGCTTCGTCGCGAACATCTCAGGCCAGCCAGATCACGCCGTGGTCGAGCGCGCGCTCGAAGCGCTGAGGAACCTGGCACACCGGGGTGCGATGGACGCCCACGCGGAGGTCAGCGACGGAGTCGGCGTACTCACACAGCTCCCCATGCCGCTGCTCAACCGCTGGCTCACCGAGCATGGACACCCACCACTTACGCAGGGAGAGCTTGCCGTCGGCATGCTCTTCCTTCCCGCGGATGAACGAGATGCGGAGCAGTCACGCAGGCTACTCACGGACGCGCTGGAACAGTGGCGCGCGCGAGTGCTCGGGTGGCGCGCCGTTCCGGTGCACGAGGCGGTGTTAGGCAGTGCGGCGCGGACCACCTGCCCACGGATCGAGCAGGCACTCGTCGAGCAACCTGGCGGCATGGAGGGCGACACCTTCGAACGGCTGCTCTACCTGGCGCGCAAGGAGACCGAGCAGCACCTCTCGCGGATCGGATGCGACACCACCTACATCGCTTCCCTCTCGACACGCACCCTCGTCTACAAAGGACTCCTCACGGCAGAGACGCTGCCCGACTTCTACCCCGACCTGCGCGACCCCGATTTTACGACCGCGCTCGCGGTCTTCCATCAGCGCTACAGCACCAACACTTTCCCGAGCTGGCGGCTCGCGCAGCCGATGCGCATGCTCGCACACAACGGCGAGATCAACACGGTGCAGGGCAACCGCAACTGGATGGCGGCGCGGCAGGCGACCTTCGCCGCCAGCGAATGGGGCGAAGACGCGGCCCGCCTCTCGCCCGTCATCGAACCGGAGGGCAGCGACTCGACCAGCCTCGACAACGCGCTGGAGCTGCTCGTGCGCTCGGGCCGCGCGCTGCCGCATGCGCTGAGCCTGCTCGTGCCCGAGGCCTGGGAGCGTCGCGACGATCTGCCGCCAGCGGTGCGCGCGTTCTACGAGGCACAAGCGCCGCTCGTGGAGCCGTGGGACGGTCCGGCAGCGCTCGTCTTCAGCGATGGCGTGCGGGTCGGTGCCGCGCTCGACCGCAATGGGCTGCGTCCGCTGCGCTATCAGGTGACGGACGATGGCCTGCTCGTTCTCGCCTCCGAGACAGGTGTGATCGCGCTGGATGAGGCGTGCGTCCTGGCGAAGGGACGTCTTGGGCCGGGGCACGTCCTGCTGCTCGATACCTCGGACGGCACGCTGCGCTTCGACGCCGAGCTGAAAGCTACGCTCGCGGCAGAGCATCCCTATGCCGAGTGGGTAGAGCGGCACATCGTCGATGTACCGGCCCTCCATGCGCCAGAAGACGAGGCGACAACAGACGAGGAAGCTCCCGTCAATCTGATCGCGCGACAAACGCTCTTTGGCTACAGCCACGAAGACGTCGAGCTGGTGCTGCGTCCGATGGTAGCCGAGCACGTCGAGGCGGTGTGGAGCATGGGCGACGATACCCCGCTGGCCGTCTTTTCGCGGCAGCCACGCCCGCTCGCCAGCTACTTCCGGCAGCGATTCGCCCAGGTGACCAATCCGCCGATAGACGCGCTCCGCGAGCAGAGTGTGATGTCCCTCAGCACGTATCTCGGCGCGCGCCCCCCGCTTCTCCGTGATAGTGAGCCGTCCGAGACACTACTGCGCCTGAGCAGCCCGGTCCTCGACGAGGGCATGCTGCGGAGCGTACTGGCAACCGCCGCCGAGCAGAGTTTACCCGTCACGCGGCTCTCGATGGCCTACGCGCCCTCCGACGAGATACTTAGCGAACAGGACGGAACGGCGCTCGCATCCGCGCTGGAGATACTCGCCACCTACGCCGTCGACGCCGTGGGTGCCGGAACCCGCGTGCTCGTGCTGGACGACCGGGGGGTAGGATCCTGCCAGGCGCCGATTCCCGCGCTGCTCGCCGTCGCGGCCGTCCATGCCGCCCTCGTGCGCGCGGGGCTGCGCACCTGGGTGGGCATCGTCGTCGTCACCGGCGGCGTCTGGGAGGTGCATGGCCTCGCGACGCTGCTCGGCTACGGCGCGAACGCCGTCTGCCCATACCTCGCGCTGGCAACGGCACGCACGCTCGGAGGCACACGCGGTCTGGAGCAGGTGACGGCAACGAGCGCGGCGGAGAACGTGCGCTCCGCGCTGGAGAAGGGCCTACTGAAGGTGGTCGCGCGGATGGGCCTCTCCGTCATCGACAGCTATATTGGCGCGCAGCTCTTCGAATGTGTCGGCGTCTCGCCCGAGCTCGTCGAGCGGTACTTCCCTGGCACGCCCGCCTCGCTGGGTGGTCTGACCCTCGTCGATATCGACGGGCAGGCTCGCCAGCTCCGCGACGACGCTGACCGGCTGGCGGCGCCACTCGCCCAGAACGGCGACAGCGTGCCAGATGCGCAGGCGACCGGCGAGTCCAGCGAGGCCAGCGCGGCACACACCGTCGTAGCCCTCCGGCCGCGGCTGGCCGACCGAGGGTATGTGCGCTTCCGCCGCAACGCCGAGTACCATGCCACCAATCCTACCGTCGTGAAGGCGCTCCAGCAGGCAGCACGCAGCGGCAGCCGCGAGGACTACAAGTGCTACACGGAGTTGGTCTACGCGCGCCCGCCCACCGCCATCCGCGACTTGCTGATCCTCCGTCCGCAGCAGCCGGTGCCGTTGGAAGACGTCGAGCCCGCCGAGCGCATCGTGCGGCGGTTCATCAGCACAGCCATGTCGCTCGGCTCGCTCAGCGCCGAGGCACACCTGACGCTCACGCTCGCCATGAACTCGCTCGGCGGTCGCAGCAACACCGGTGAGGGCGGCGAGGACCCAGCGGCGTTTCGCGCCACGCGCGAGGGTGTCTCGACGAACAGCCGCATCAAGCAGGTGGCATCCGGCCGGTTTGGGGTTACGGCCGCCTATCTGGCACACGCCGACGAGTTGGAAATCAAGATGGCGCAAGGCTCGAAGCCCGGCGAGGGCGGGCAACTCCCCGCGCGCAAGGTCACTGGGCTGATCGCGCGCCTGCGGCACACGCGGCCGGGCATCGCGCTCATCTCGCCGCCGCCACACCACGACATCTACAGCATCGAGGACCTCGCCCAACTCATCTACGACCTCAAGCAGGTGAATCCCCGCGCGGCCGTCGGCGTGAAGCTGGTCGCCGAGCGTGGCGTTGGCGCCATCGCGGCTGGCGTAGCCAAGGCACATGCCGACTACGTGCTCATCAGCGGGCACGACGGCGGCACTGGCGCCTCGCCGCTCAGCTCGATCAAGCACGCGGGCATCCCCTGGGAGGTTGGGTTGGCCGAGGCGCAGCAGGTGCTCCGCAAGAATGGGCTGCGCGGGCGCGTCCGGCTGCGAACCGACGGCGGACTCAAGACCGGACGGGACATCATCGTCGCGGCGCTGCTCGGGGCAGATGAGTTCGGCATTGGTACGGCGGCGCTCGTCGCCCTCGGCTGCGACATGGCGCGCCAGTGCCATCTCGACACCTGCCCCACTGGCATCGCGACGCAGCGAGAGGATTTGCGCGGCCGCTTCGAGGGCCGACTCGAGCACCTGGCCGCATTCCTCCTCTCCATTACTGAGGAGGTACGCGAGCTGCTGGCCTCGCTCGGCGCGCGCACGCTCGACGACATCACCGGCCGGGCCGATTTGCTCGCCGTCCGCGACGACCCTCAAGCCAACCATGAGCGGGCGACTCGTGTGCTGGACTCCCTATCGCCGCTGCTCTCGGCTGGCCCCGACGACACGCCCCGGCGCTGGCTCGGCGGGAGCGCGACCGCACCCGCGACGAACGGCCTGTCTGAGTACGAGGCGACGCTGCTGGACGACGCGCTGCCGCTGCTCGCGCGCGGCGGGACCGTGCTGCTGCAGCACGCCATCCGCAATCGCGACCGCACGGTCGGCGCGCGCCTCTCCGGTGAAATCGCGCATCGTTGGGGCGACTCTGGTCTGCCGGAAGGCCACATCATCTGCCACTACACTGGCAGCGCCGGGCAGAGCTTCGGGGCGTTCTGCGTGCCAGGGCTGCGGCTGGTGCTCGTGGGTGACGCGAACGACTACGTGGCCAAAGGCATGACCGGCGGCGAGATCGTCGTCATGCCGCCGCACGGCGCCCGGTTCGTCGCGCACGACCAGACGATTATGGGCAACACGGTGCTGTACGGGGCGACCGGAGGACTGTTGCTCGCGCGCGGGCGAGCGGGTGAGCGCTTCGCGGTCCGCAACAGCGGTGCCATCGCGGTCGTGGAGGGCGTCGGCGACCACGGCTGCGAATACATGACGGGCGGTGTCGTCGTCGTGCTGGGCGAGACGGGGCGCAACTTCGCCGCGGGCATGTCAGGCGGCATCGCCTACGTCTACGACGAGCACGACACCCTGCCGGGCAAGGTCAATCCGGAGTTGGTGCGGATGGAGCGCATCGCCGGAGGCGGCGAGGCTGAAGCGGTCGCCGCGCTGGTCGCGTATCATCTGCAGGCGACCGCCAGTAACAGGGCGGCGGCCCTCCTCGCCAACTGGCCCGCTACGCTCGACCGCATGTGGCGCATCGTCCCTCGCGCAGCCGAAGAGATCCGCGAGCCACTGGACGCCGTCATCACCTACCTGAACACGAGGCCCGCCCTCATCACGACACAGGTTCGGCGTGTAGGTGTGGGCTGAGACATCCCATTGCGCTCGCATGCGCGTATCACATATGGTTGAGACAGATGCTCGGGGTGGGTCTGGACGTCGCGCAGTGGCGGCGGTAAAGAGCATCTGAGAGACTAGCATCAGATGTCGCAACAACTCGACTCGAAATCTCCACGGCCTCGCGGCGGCACACTAGCGGATGATTCGAACGCCTCGGTGCTGGCGCGCTGGCGTCGTGGCGGAGTTCCGGGGCCGCTTGGCGCGCCCGCGTTCCGAGCTGTTCCGTATCTATGGGCGCTCGCGGGGATCGGTGTAGCGTCGGCGTTCATCGCGCTGGTGCAGCGGTACGTCCACATCGCCAATATTTCTCTGGTATACCTGCCGGTCGTCCTGTGGCTCGCGGCGGTCTTTGGGCGGGCTCCGGCGGTCTTCGCGTCGTTCCTCGCGTTCCTGGCCTACGACTTCCTGTTCATTCGCCCGCTCTATCAGTTCACGGTCCACGATCCGACGGAATGGCTCTCGCTGCTGGCGCTGCTCATCACCTCGCTCGTCGCCGGGCAGCTCACCGCCGCCGTCCGTAGGCGACAGCGTGAGGCCGAGGAGAACGCCGCCCGCACCGATATCCTCTATAAGCTTGCCCAGCTTACCGTCTCGATCGCGGACCCCGATCAGCTCAATCAGGCGCTGTGCCAGCACGTCGTCGACGTGTTCGCGCCGTTTGGGGTGCAGGCGAGCGCGCTCTACGTGCCCGATCTCGCTGAGCGCCTGCGTGTAGCCGCCCTCGCCGGAAGTGGCTCGGGATATGAGAACGCACTCGCGCTCACCTCTCGCAAGACCTTCGCGGAGGCGCTCTACGCGATCGAGCACCGCGCGACGGCCGGGCACGCGCTCTCCGAACCTGGAACCCGACCCAACGACGTGGCACTCTTCGTCCCACTGCAGACCGCACAGCGTGTCGTCGCCGTGCTCGGCATCGCCGGAGCAGATAGTATCCGGCGACTGATAGAGCGAAGCAATCCCGAGGCCGGTCTCTTCGCCACGTTCTGTGGCCAGATCGCCGTCGCGCTCGACCGCGCCTCGCTCCAGCAAGAAGCCATTCATGTCGAGGCGCTGCGTGAGAGTGACCGGCTCAAAGATACGCTGCTCGGCTCCGTCACGCATGACCTGCGCACGCCGCTGGCATCGATCAAGGCCGCGACCGGCAGCCTATTGCAGCCTGACCTGCAGCTTTCCGAGGCCGAGCGGCGTGAGCTGCTGACCTCCATCGAGACCAGCGCGGACCGCCTCAACCGGCTGGTTGGCAACCTGCTCGATCTCTCGCGGCTGGAGGCCGGTGTCGCCCTGCCCGAGAAGAACTGGTATCTCATCGGCGATGTCATCGCCTCCGTGCTCGACCGGCTCGACCTCACCGGCCAGACAAAAGGATACTCGATCGTCGTCGATACGCCCGACGACCTGCCCCTCGTGCCGATGGACTACGGGCAGATCGAGCAGGTGCTGACCAATCTCGTCGAGAATGCCGTCAAGTACTCGCCGACAGGCAGCGAGATTCGCATTGGCGCGCGTGTGTTGCCCTCGGAGGAGCTGGAGGCGTGGGTACGCGACCAGGGCGTCGGCATTCCGCAACAGGAACTCGAGGCTGTCTTCGACAAGTTCTACCGCGTGCAGCACGTGCAGCTTCCCTGGGCGCCGACACGCCCGCCGATTGGCACCGGCCTGGGGTTGGCGATCTCAGCGAGCATCGTGCGGGCGCACGGCGGGCGTATCTGGGCGGAGAGCACGCCTGGCTCCGGCGCGACATTTTTGTTCACACTGCCGCTGCCAGAGATCGCACCACGTGGTACGCTACCAGAAGCGGGAGCGCTCGCGACCGCCGCAAGCACACCAAAGGATGGGGATGGCGGCGAGCGCGAAACCTACTAGTGTATGTGTAGTGACAGCCACCATACCGAGAGACGCGCGATAGGCAAAGAGCAGACTGTATGAACGATGTCATACCGGACGAGCAAGAATACGGCGAAGCACCGCGACGGACGGCCACGCGCATGCGCGATGGCGCCCGTATCCTGGTCATCGACGACGAGGCTGAGATTGGCCGCGCCGTGCGGATGGGCCTGACCGGCGCAAACTTCGCCGTGGAGTGGACCCCCACCGGACGTGAGGGCATGGCTCTCGTCGCTCAGTGGCACCCGGACGTCGTGCTGCTCGACCTCTCGCTCCCCGACGTCGACGGCATCGAGGTCTGTCGGCAGCTCCGCGAGTGGACACAGGTGCCCATCATCGTGCTCTCGGTGCGTTCCGGCGAGGCCGACAA
>CAYRVF010000062.1:0-4851 GCA_964427535.1 uncultured Ktedonobacterales bacterium | reverse complement strand
GTCAACTCGGACAAGGTCATCACGCATCGTGTGCTGCTACATGCCGTCTGGGGTCCCGAGTACGAGACCGAGGCGCACTACCTGCGCGTCTTCGTCAACCAGCTTCGGCGCAAGATCGAGCCGGACCCCGGCCGGCCACGCTACATCATCACCGAGCCAGGCATCGGCTACCGGCTCCGCACTGCCGAGTAGCTCCACGCTCTTCCCTTCAAGCACGACGCGCCTACCGCACAGGCCGCGTTCGCCGCTCGCTTTGCGTCTTCTATCAGACACACGCAAACGTTGACAAAATCCTGATGCCGGTCTTCGCCTGCCTTTACGCGCCCTTTACGGCGCCAGATATATCCTCTCTATGCGGCTGAATCGCCGTACGTTCCTGATGTCAGTTCTTCGCCAGCGAGCGGACGTTACTGGCAGCCAGTGCCGGCAGATGGGCAAGAAATGGCGCGCATACTCCTCGTCGAGGACGAGAACTCCCTTCGACGCATACTGACCATCACGCTGGCCCGGCGCGGACATAGCGTTGCCGAGGCCGATAGTGCCGAGAGCGCTGAAGAAGCCCTCGCGGTGACGAGTGAGCCGTTCGACCTGATTCTGCTCGACGTGAACCTTCCCGACGCGACGGGGTGGGACGTGTTGCGCTGGATTACGCCGCCGGTGCCACCGGTGATCGTGCTCTCCGCCGTCCGGCCCCAGCAGAGCCGGCTCGACAAGTTTCATCCCGCTGGCGTGCTGCTCAAGCCGTTTCCCATTCCGGCGTTGCTGGCACTGATCGACCGCGTCGTCTCGCACACACTGCCCCAGGTCGGAGCGGATGAGAACGCGCCAGAAACCGTGCCGGACCCGCAGGGGTAATCGTGGGTTGAACGTGGGATGAACCTGCATCGTGCAGGTTGGCGAGTCGAGAGCCGTCTCGTTCGCGCCGAGCGCCGCTTGTACTGGCGGCAGCGGCGTAATCCGCGTCAGAGAGGAGGCGACGCCCAGGTGTTTTCTCGCGAGGATCTGCTCTTGGGTCTTTGCGCCCTCGGCGTGCTCTGCTTGTCGGGCATTGCGCTCGTGCTGGTCGTGGTGCTTGCCAACGGCATCGCTCTGCTTCAGGGTGGTCACCCATGACCCGTGCAGCCCACATGGTGAGCGCACGGGTGGAGGGATGCGCGCATGGCAATTGTGACTGTGCTTTGCACGCCCGGGTGACGATCGCGTGTCACGATTCGACACATGAACCGAATATCTGAAGGTTGGGGAGCATCTCCATGGATGTCTTGTTTGTGGTCGTTTCGATTGCCTCATTCGCGGTGCTGATCGCGTTTACCTACGCGTGCGCGCGACTCTAGCCGCAACCGCGGAACCTCGTTGGAGGCATGCCGCCTACTTTGGAAGCTGGAGGGGCTATGGGACTGGAATATCTGCTAACGGGATTGGTCGCGCTGGGCATCGCGATATATCTCGTCATCGCCTTGCTGCGGCCCGATCAATTTTGACGCTGGGAGGATGGGAAGGCCAATATGTCGTTCACGTTCAACGGCATCGCGCAGATCGCCGTCTACTTTGTGCTCCTGCTCCTCATCACCAAGCCGGTGGGGCTCTACCTCATCGCGGTCTTTGAGAAGCGCCGCACCTGGCTGGATCCCGTGCTGCGCCCTGTCGAGCGCGGACTCTATGCCGTGGCGGGTGTCGATGAGACACGAGAGCAGGGCTGGAAGATCTACACCGTCGCGATGCTGATCTTCACCGTTGTCACGCTCGCGCCGCTGTATATCTTCGAGCGGATACAAAATCACCTGCCGCTCAATCCCGCCGGGCAGGGGCCCGTTAATCCGCTGCTCGCGTGGAACACGGCCGTCAGCTTCTCGACCAACACCAACTGGCAGAACTACAGCGGCGAGACGACCATGAGCTATCTCACACAGATGGCCGGTCTTGCCTTTCACAACTTCACGTCGGCTGCCGTCGGCATTATCATTGCCGTCGCGGTGATTCGCGGCTTCACCCGCCGCAGCGGCCGCAATCTCGGCAATTTCTGGGTCGATCTGGTGCGCTGCTGCCTCTACATTCTGCTGCCGATCGCCTTCGTGTATGCGCTCTTCCTCGTCTGGCAGGGCGTGCCGCAGAACTTCAACGCGTACACCCACATCACCGGTGTCCAGGGCTTCGTGCAGACGATCGCACAGGGGCCGGTGGCCTCGCAAGAGGCCATCAAGATGATGGGCACCAACGGCGGCGGCTTCTTCAACGCCAACTCGGCGCACCCCTTCGAGAACCCCACGCCGTTCAGTAACCTCATCGAGATGCTCTCGATCTTCACGTTCGGCGCTGGGCTGATCTACATGTTCGGCAAGCTCTCGGGCAACACGCGCAACGGCTGGGCGCTCTTCGCCGCGGTCAGCCTCATCTTCTTGCTCGGCGCGGTGATCTGCCTTGGCGCGGAGCAAGCCGGCAACCCTAACCTGGCGCACATCGGTGTGAACCAGACGGCGACGGAATGGGGGCTCGCGCAGCCCGGCGGCAACATGGAAGGGAAGGAGATGCGCTTCGGCATCGGCTCCTCGACGCTGTTCGCCACCATCACCACCGACGCATCGTGTGGCGCCATCAATAGCTGGCACGATAGCTACACCCCAATTGGCGGCATGGTGCCGCTGGTCAATATTGGCCTTGGCGAGATCATCTTCGGCGGTGTCGGCTCCGGCCTGTATGGCCTGCTCGTCTTCGCGGTGCTCTCGGTCTTCATCGCCGGACTGATGGTAGGCCGCACGCCGGAATATCTGGGCAAGAAGATCGAGCAATACGAAATCAAGATGTCGGCGCTCGCGATCCTTATCCTGCCCGCCAGCATTCTCGGCTTCACCGCTATCGCCATCGCGACCAAGCCGGGAACGGCGGCGATTTTCAATCCCGGACCGCATGGGCTGAGCGAAGTGCTCTACGCCTTCACCTCGATGACCGGCAACAACGGCTCGGCCTTCGCCGGGTTGGGCACGACCACTGTCGGGACGCCGTCCTTCAGCCTCTACAACTGGACGGGCGGGTTCGCGATGCTCATCGGGCGCTTCGCCTTCCTGATTCCAGTGATGGCGCTCGCGGGCGCTCTGGCGGGCAAGCGTACAGTTCCGGCGGGTATCGGCACGTTCCCGACCACGGGGGTGCTCTTTGCCGGGCTGGTCATCGGCGTGATCATCATCGTCGGCGCGCTGACGTTCTTCCCGGCGTACGCGCTCGGGCCGATCGTCGAGCAGCTGCTTATGTACGGCGGAAAACTGTTCTAGTGCAATCCGGCACACACGGAAGTGCAGGTTATAGATATGGCTGATCAGGACCAACATCCCACCCGGCTCGCGCCTCCGGCGCAGCCAGAGCCGGGCGCGCCGGAGGCAGCTTCTCCGGTGCCCGGGCGCATCGGCAGTGAGGTAGCAAAATCACGCCGACCGCGTGCTGGCTCCTCGCTCTTCGATCCAACGATCACCCGGCGCGCCATCGTCGACTCGTTCAAAAAGCTCGACCCACGCCGACAGGCGAAGAACCCGGTGATGTTCGTCGTCGAGGTCGGCAGCGCCGTCACGACGATCGAGTTCGTGCGGTCGCTCTTCGACCCGGCGCTCGCCAGCAGCAGGCTCTTCATCTTCGGCGTGACGGTCTGGCTGTGGTTCACCGTGCTCTTCGCCAACTTCGCCGAGGCGACGGCGGAGGGCCGCGGCAAGGCCCAGGCCGACACGTTGCGGCGCTCGCGCACCGAGACGATTGCGAAGCGCTTCACGTCTCCGGCTGGCCAGACGCTCACGCGCACCTCGCCTACAGAAGAGGTAGCCGCCCCAGAGCTGCGGAAGGGTGATCTGGTGCTCGTCGAGGCAGGCGATCTCATCCCTGGCGACGGCGAGGTGGTCGAAGGCGTCGCGTCGGTGGATGAGTCGGCCATCACGGGCGAGTCCGCACCGGTCATCCGCGAGAGCGGCGGCGACCGCTCCGCCGTCACAGGCGGCACGCGCGTGCTCTCGGACTGGATCGTCGTGCAGATTTCGTCCAATCCCGGCGAGACCTTCCTCGACCGCATGATCGCGCTGGTCGAGGGCGCCAACCGGCAGAAGACGCCCAACGAGATCGCGCTGAACATTCTGCTGGCGAGCCTGACGATCATCTTTCTGCTCGCCGTCGTCACGCTGGAGCCGTTCGGCATCTACTCTGGAAGCGCGGTCTCGATTACCGCGCTGATCGCGCTGCTGGTCTGCCTGATCCCGACGACCATCGGCGGGCTGCTCTCGGCCATCGGCATCGCGGGCATGGACCGCATGGTGCAGCGCAATGTGCTGGCCATGAGCGGGCGCGCGGTGGAGGCCGCAGGGGATGTCGATGTGCTGTTGCTGGACAAAACCGGCACCATCACGATTGGAAACCGCATGGCCACTCGCTTTGTACCCGTCACAGGTGTGGAGGAACGGGAAGTGGCGCACGCGGCCATGCTCTCCAGCCTCTCCGATGAGACGCCGGAAGGCCGCTCGATTGTCGTGCTGGCCCGTGAGCGGTACGGCTTTACCGAAGAAGTTGATCCTGCACTGGCTTTTGTGCCGTTCACGGCAGTCACCCGTATGAGCGGCGTGGATCGCACCAATAGCGGTGACACACCTGTTCATACGGTACGCAAAGGGGCCTCGGATGCTGTCACAGCCTATGTGCAAGAACACGGAGGCCAGACCAGCGAGGAATTGCAAGAGATTGTCACTAGCATTGCCAGAGTGGGGAGCACCCCGCTGGTCGTGGCGGAGACAGACACTGGTTCCAATGGTGCCGGGACAAAGGCACGCGTGCTGGGCGTGATCGAGCTCAAGGACATTGTCAAGAGCGGCATGCGCGAGCGCT
>CAYRVF010000061.1:26732-30908 GCA_964427535.1 uncultured Ktedonobacterales bacterium | reverse complement strand
CGAGCCCATCGAGGTCGAGCCGTTCGAGCTCAGCACCTCAGAGACGACGCGGATGGTGTAGGGGAACTCGCTCTGCTCGGGGATGACTGGGAGCAGCGCCCGCTCGGCAAGCGCCCCATGGCCGATCTCGCGGCGACCAGGGCCACGCGACGGCCGCGCCTCGCCGACGCTGAATGCGGGGAAGTTGTAGTGGTGGATGTAGCGCTTCGTCTCATCCTGGCCGAGGCCGTCCACGCGCTGCTCGTCGCCGGGCGAGCCGAGCGTGACGATGCTCAGCACCTGTGTCTGCCCGCGCGTGAAGAGTGCCGAGCCGTGGGTGCGCGGCAGCAGGCCGACCTCGCACGAAATCGGGCGAATGTCCTTCAGACCGCGGCCGTCGGGGCGGACGCCCTTGTCGAGAATCTGCGAGCGGACGTAGTTCTTCAGCTCTTTCTCGAAGAGGCCCTGCAGCTCTTTGAGCCGGTCAGGATACTGGCGACCCAGGGTCTCCATCATCTCCTGCTCGATGGCCTGATACGCCGCCTCACGGCTGGCCTTATCAGACTGCGCGCCGAGCGCTTCGAGGCGCGGCCGCACGAAGTCGGCGACGGCTTTCGCGAGCGCCGGATCGGACTCCGGCGGGGTGAACGGCTGCTTGGGCTTGCCCGCCTGGGCGACCAGCTCGTTGATCGCGCCGATGATCTGCTTGATAGCCTCGTGCCCCTGCCGGATGGCCTCGACCATCGTCGCTTCGGGCAGCTCACGTGCGCCCGCCTCGACCATCATCACCGCGTCGGCTGTGCCGGCGACGGCGAGATCGAGATAGCTGCGCTCGCTCAAGACGGATTCTGGCGGATTGATGACAATCTCGCCGTCGACGTGGCCCACGCGCACCGCTGCTACCGGCCCGGCGAAGGGGATCGGCGAGATCGAGAGGGCCGCGGACGCCGCGATGATGCCGAGGATGTCCGCATCCGTCTCGGGATCGGCCGAGAGCACCGTGATGACGACCTGCACGTCGTTGCGATAGCCCTTGGGGAAGAGCGGGCGGATGGGGCGGTCGACGAGGCGCGACGCGAGAATCGAGTGCTCGGTTGGGCGGCCCTCACGCTTGATGAAGCCACCCGGAATCTTGCCGGCGGCATACATGCGCTCTTCGACGTCCACCGTGAGGGGGAAGAAGTCGATGCCCTCACGCGGGCTGGCGCTGGCCGTTGCCGTGCCCAGGACGACCGTGTCGCCGTACTGCACGATCACGGCTCCGCCGGCCTGCTCGGCCACGCGTCCAGTTTCGATGCGCAGCGTACGGCCGGCGACGGTCGTCTCTACTGTCTGTACCATTGTTCCTCCAAGACCCCACATGCCGCTGAAGGCCGAGGCTGAGCCGTCCATGCGTGCGGGTGTCCTACTTCATTGTGCATATTCGAGTGTGGGCGCACCGAATCTGTGGCGAACGGTGCGCGGTCCGGGTAGAGCTGGCGTATATAGCGCAAAGGCAGGCCCAAGCGAGGAAGTGCTCGTCTGTGGACCTGCCTTCATCTATGCGCTCACCTGACGGGGTACCGCGTACGTCTGCTCTCGGCGTGTGATTACCGGCGCAGGCCCAGCTTGGCGATCAGCGCGCGATACCGCTCCGGGCTGGTGCGGTTCAGGTAGCGCAGCATCCGGCGGCGCTGGCCGACCATCTTGAGCAGTCCCCGGCGGGAATGGTGATCGTGCTTGTGTTCGTTCAGGTGACCTGTCAGCTCTTGAATGCGGCGAGTGAGGATCGCGACCTGCACCTCGGGCGAGCCTGTATCGCCCTCATGCACCTGATTTTCCGCGATAATCTGCGCCTTGTCTTCGGTCTGCAATGCCATGTGTGTGTGCTGGCTTGCCACGTCTCCGCTTGGTCCGCGGTTCCCCGCCAGACATGCACGCTCGGAGCGTGGTAAGCCTCCTCCTTCTGGATGTGTGGGTGCGGAGCATGCCTCGTGGCTCCGCACAGATCTCCGAGAATAGCCGCGTACCCATCCATTCGCATGTCCTGTCCGGCGTGGCGGTGTCGGCATGCGTCGAGTGCGTGGCACAACGGTGTCTTATCCGTGGAGTACCGCCGGGCCAGTGAGGGTCGACCGCCGTCAAGTTGAAAATGGCGGAGTATCCCGGCGTTTGCCGCCCACTGTACCCAGGCGGCCCCTGATGTATCCCGTTCTAAGACATCATCCAGTATATCATAGCGGTAGCCTGAGCGCCAATGTCCGGTCATCGGCGGCACAGGCCCGTCCCATACATGCACGTCTCGTATCTGTTGGGGGCGAGGCAGCCTCGCCCGCCCCTCGCCCCACGCCAACCACACGTTTCCGGCTGAAACGTGGTCGGTGAGAACAGATACTGTGGCCTGCCCCGGGTGTGAGACGATGATGCGAGCGATTCGTAGGGGTAAGGCTAGCGGGCGAGGCATGCCTTGCCCCTACAACGGCGTGCCGGCGGCGTCTGGCCGCGTATGCCAAGGTACTATATGTGCTTGAATTCGGGGCACAAGGTGTGATATATTGTGGTGTAGGGCGGGGCCGGGAGCGGATGCGCTGACGCACCCCGCCCATTTGCGTGAGTTGGCCACAGGGGACCAAGACGACATGGAATTAACCTGGCTGGGGCACTCCTGCTTCCGCCTTCGTGGAAAAGACGCGACCCTCGTTACTGACCCGCCCTCCCCCTCAACGGGCTACTCGGTCAGCCGCATCTCCGCCGACATTATCACCATCAGCCATGACCATCCAGGGCACAGCTATGTCAAAGCGGTGAGCGGCGAGCCGCGTGTGATCGACGGGCCGGGCGAGTACGAGGTGAAGCAGGCGCTCATCACGGGCGTCGGCACATTTCACGACCGCGAGCGCGGCAAGCTGTTGGGCCGGAATACCGCCTATCTCATCACGATAGATGACATCCACATCTGCCATTTGGGCGACCTGGGCGATGTGCTGACCGACCGCGCGCAGGAGGCGCTGAACGGCGCCGACATCCTGCTGGTGCCGGTCGGCGGCGGCAACGCCCTCGATGCCGAGCGGGCTACGGAAGTCATCGCGCAGATCGAGCCGCGCATCATCATCCCGATGCACTACGCGACACCCGCGTACACTTCGGCGGATTCGCCACTCGATCCGGTCGACAAGTTCCTCCGTGAGATGGGCGTCGAAGACGTCGAGCCACAGCAAAAGCTGACGGTCACGCAGTCCAATCTCCCGACGGAACCGCAGGTCGTAGTCCTCACCTACCGAGGCGGATGACAATGCAGACAAAAGGGGCTAGGTCCGGACGCCGGGGAACCTGGCCCCTCTCCTTTTAGATCCATAGTGTGGAAAATCGGATATAGACAGTCGGACCGGATACGCCGGTTCGGGGCAACACGAAGTGGTGCGGTCACGCGGGCCGCACGAATGTGGATGAGCGTATAGCCGAGTTCGCGGATGTACTTTATTTGGTGGCGCTTTCTGCCGGGAGCGTCGGAGGGTAAGTGACGTATGCCGAAGTTCTTGTTCGTGACGGGCGGAGTGGTCTCATCGGTCGGAAAAGGTATTACGGTTGCCTCAATTGGGCGTCTCTTCAAGAGCCGCGGCCTCTCAGTCGCCATTATGAAGCTCGATCCCTATATCAACGTCGATCCGGGCACGATGTCGCCCTATCAGCATGGCGAGGTGTTCGTCACCGACGACGGCGCCGAGACTGACCTGGACCTCGGGCACTACGAGCGCTTCACCGACGAGCCGGCCAGCCAGGCCAGCAACGTCACTACTGGGCAGGTGTATAACGCCGTCATCGGCACCGAGCGGCGCGGCGGGTATCTCGGCGGCACCATTCAGGTCGTGCCGCACATCACCAACGAGATCAAGCAGCGCATCCACAACCTGGCGCTCCAGACCAGTGCCGACGTGGTGATCGTCGAGGTCGGCGGCACGGTCGGCGATATCGAGGGCGAACCATTCCTCGAAGCCATCCGGCAGATGCGCAACGACGTCGGCCGCGACGATGTGCTCTACCTGCACGTGACACTGCTGCCCTACATCGGCGCGACCAAAGAGCTGAAGACCAAGCCGACGCAGCACAGCGTCAAAGAGCTGCTGCGCTCGGGCATCCAGCCGGATGTCATCCTCTGTCGCTCCGATTATCCCGTCGCCGACGACATGCGCGACAAGATTGCCCTCTTCTGCAACATCG
>CAYRVF010000061.1:0-26722 GCA_964427535.1 uncultured Ktedonobacterales bacterium | reverse complement strand
ATTCCGATGGTCACCGCCGAGAGCATCTACGAAGTGCCGCTGATGCTCGAAGCGGATGGTCTGGGCGACTTCCTCGTCGAGAAGCTGCACCTGGAGCAACCACAGCCCGTCGATCTGACGGAGTGGCGCGAGCTGGTCAGCCGGATTCGCGTCGAGAAGCCCGTCGTGCGCATCGCGCTCGTCGGCAAGTACGTGGGCCTGCACGACGCCTACCTCTCCGTCGCCGAGGCACTGAGCGCGGCCGGCTGGACGCAGGGCGTGGACGTGCAGATCGACTGGATCGACTCCGAGGCGTTGGAGACGCGCTGGGAGGAGTTCGAGCCGCGCCTCGCCGCCGCGGATGGCATTATCGTGCCGGGCGGCTTCGGCCAGCGTGGTATCGAGGGCAAGATTCGTGCGGCCGAGCTGGCGCGCACCCGGCGCATCCCCTACCTGGGCCTGTGTCTGGGTCTGCAAGTCGCCGTCATCGAGTTCGCGCGCAACGTGCTGGGCCTGAAGGATGCCAACAGCGGCGAGTTCGACGCGGAGTCGTCGCACAAGGTCATCGACCTGATGCTCAACCAGCGCCAGGTGTCAGATAAGGGCGGCACGATGCGGCTGGGCCAGTGGGTGTGCTGCCTGCTTCCGGGCAGCAAGGCCGAGCAGGCATATGGCGAGCCGATCATCTTCGAGCGCCACCGTCACCGCTACGAGTTCAACAACGCCTACCGCCGTCGCGCGGAGGCCGCGGGCATGCTTGTGAGCGGCCGCTCGGCGGATAACAAGCTCGTCGAGATCGTCGAGCTCAAGGATCATCCGTGGTTCGTCGCGACGCAGTTCCACCCGGAGTTCAAGAGCCGGCCGACGCGTCCGCATCCGCTGTTCGCGGGCTTCGTGCGGGCGGCTCTCAGCCGTGCCGAGAGCGAAGTGGCCGCACCCGCGACGAACGGGCACAACGTCGGGCAGACGGAAGACGCCGTCGGCAGCGGCGCGCTCGGCATCCACTAAGCGCGACAGCCCGTGCGCGACGACGGGCCACACACACTACAGTGAGCTTGGGAGCGGCTAGACCGCCTCCAGGCTCTCGCGCTATTTTCCACCGCGCATCGCAACTCAGCGCGGCTTTCAGTGAACATCCAGCGATTTCTCCGTATTTCGAACATTCTTGGCGCGGTTTTGTCGCGCGATGGTCTGTCGGCTGCATTGCCGGAGCCAGCAGACGCTGTGGCGATGGCATTGAGCCGTCGTCATTTGCCTCGGATCAGGAGAAATACGAGGGTGTCGCCGATGGAACCGCAAACAGGTCGCGCATCAGATGTCTCGCCGCGCTCCGCGCCAAAGGGATACACCGGAGCGGAGACACGCCCGATTCCGCGCGGATATACAGGAGCGGAGACGCGCCCGATCGACTCGCTGACGGAGGGTGATGCCGCGCAGCCAGCAGGCCCGTCGCAGCGGCGCGCGTCGTTGCTCGATCGCTGGTATACGCTCGCCGCGCCACCGTCGCCCGCGCCGAACGCGACACCTACTGAGCGCGATCTGGCGCGCCGCGGGCGGCTGGCGGCCACGATTCTGCTCGTGTTGCTCGGTGTGCTGGCCGTGATGTCGCCGATGGAGCTAGGCAACACGAGCCTCAATCCTCCTGTGTTGCACGGAGTCCTTGGACTCATCTTCGTCGTCGCGCTCATCTCGATCGTGCTCAACCGGCGCGGCCACGTGGCAGCCGCGGGCTGGCTGCTGGCGGGCACCCTCTTCATCAGCATCGCAGGCTCGGTGGCGCTTACTCCGACTGCAGCGCTGACGCTGGTGCGGCCGGATGAGTTCGCGATGCTGCTCGCCCCCGAGCTGATCGCCGCTGCACTGCTTCCACCTGCGGCCATTCTGGTCGTCGCGCTGTCGAGCGCCATCTTCATTGTTGGCGATCTGACACTGCAACCGCCGAGCCCGCAATTCGCCGCGATTGTGCAGGCCAACCACTACGCCTTGATGGAGCGCGCGCTGCTCGTGCATATGTTCGTCGCACTCGTAACATATCTCTGGAGCCGCAGCATGTACACGTCGTTGCGCCAGCTCGACTTCGCCAAGCGTGTGGCGGCGATGGAGCGGCTCGACGCGGAGCACAAGCGCGAGTTGCAAGAGGGAGTGCGGCAGATTCTGAGCGTGCATGTGGCACTCGCGAATGGCGATTTCGGCGCGCGCGTACCCCACATGCGCGACACGCTGCTCTGGCGGCTGGGCAACAGCCTGAACATGCTCATCACCCGGCTGGAGCGCCTGGCGTATGTCGATCTGCTACTCAAACGCGAGCGTGACGAAGCGGCACGTGTGGCGCAGGCGCTCTATGCCTTCCGCCAGGGCTATGCGCCGAACTGGCCCACGCCGACCGGGATACCCCTGGACGCGGTGACAGCGGCGCTGCGCGAGGTGCTGGCCGATGCCCAACTGGTGGCGCGGCGAGAGGCGAGCGTGACTCCTCTGCAGGCGGCGCAGACGTCGAATTGGGGGCGGCCGCACGTCCTCACGCGGCCGCTGGCCGAGACGCGCTCGACCTATGAGCATCTTGCCGCCTCCACCGCGTCGCGTCCGCTCTGGCACGACGAGCCGGGGAGCAGACCCCGCCCCACGCCCCTGCCACGACCGGCACCGCTTCAGCCGTTGGTGCATCCGGCGGCGCACATGTTCACGGCGCCCGCCTCGTCTGGCCTGGTGTCGCCGTTCGCCGGTACCTTCGCTCCCGAGCCGGAGTGGCAAGCGCCTCAGCCGGCCGGGCCGATGCAGCGCCTCGACGACATGCCGCCCTGGTGGCTCGATCCGCATCCGCCGGAGACGGAGTACGAGCGCGGCGAGCAATTGTAGGCCAGCGCCTTCTGCTGCTCGCGAACGACCCCGGCTATCCCAGTACCCTCGTGAGAGTGCCGGGACAGCCGGGATCGCTTATATGCGCCAGAATCATCCGGTACCCGGCCGTCGTGAAACGGTAGGATTATACCGAGCGCTGATACGCGCGGAAGGCACGCGTCGAGAGCCAGCCACAGACGAGCGCCAGCGCCACCAGCTCGGCCACGTGTATGCCCACCAGCGACCAGTCGATGCTGGTGCTCAGGGTCTGACGGCCCGCTTCGACGGCCCAGTTGACGGGATTGAACTTGGCGAACTCCTGCATCCAGTCTGGCATGAGGGCTACCGGCAAGAAGATAGACGACAGGAACGCGAGCGGCAGCACCAGAGTAACGTTCACGGCGATCACCGACTCCTGTTTGCGCAGGAGAAGGGCGAGCGCGTTGGACAACGCGGCGAATGCCGTGCCGAGCAGCATCGTGCACACGAGCAGGATGACGATGCCGACGATGCCGCCGTCGAAGCGCGCTCCGGCAAGGTAACCTAGCCCCAGGATAATTAGCGACTGCAAGAGCACCATGCCAGCCTGGTAGACCAACTCGCCGCTTATGAGCGCGCCACGTCGCACCGGTGAGACGAGGAAACGGTCCATCACGCCGCGCTCCATGTCGACGACATAGCTCGTGCCGCTCCAGCCTGTGGAGAGCATCGCCGCCATGACCACGATGCCCGGCGTGAGGAAGGCGATGTACGATCCGGCGGTAAAGCCGGGGAGCTGCGCGACGCGCTTGAAGAGCTGGCCGAACAGCAGTAGCCAGATCACCGGTTGCACCAGAGTGACCACGATATAGTAGGGCTGGCGAAGAAACGCACGGAGATAGCGGCTGGTGATGTGGGCAGAGTTGGCGAGCGCGGTGGTCATCGGATGTCCCCCTTGTTGTTGTCCTCGGAGTAGGCATGCCCCGTGTAGCGCAGATACACGTCGTCGAGAGAGGGGCGCGCGACAGTCGCGGTGGATGCGTGGATCCCGGCGGTGTCCAGCGCAGCGAGCACGGCGGGCAGCGCACTGGCGCCGCTATCCACCCGCGCCCGCAGCACACGTCCGTCGAGGACGATCTCACTGAGCCTGCCGTCGAGTCCGGTAAGGGCGGCGCGGATGTCGGCTTCCGGCATGATGCTGGCAAGCTCCACCTGGATGGCGTCGCCTCGCAGCTCGGACTTCAGCCCGTCGGGCGTCCCTTCGACGACGATCTGGCCGTGATCGAGAATGGCGACACGCCGCGCCAGATGATCGGCTTCCTCCAGGTAGTGCGTCGTCAGCACGACGGTCAGTCCGTCCTCGCGGGCCAGCCGGGCGATCTCGCGCCACATGTCCGCGCGCGCCTCGGGATCCAGGCCGGTGGTCGGCTCGTCGAGAAACAGCACACGCGGCTGGTGGATCAGGCCCATCGCTACGTCGAGCTTGCGCTGCATGCCGCCCGAGAGCGTGCGCGCGATGCGGGTGCGCGCGGCTGCCAGGCCCAAGCGCTCGAGCAGAGCCGAGACGCGACCGCGCAACTCGCCGCCGGAGAGGCCGTAGAGCTGGCCCTGCAGCGTCAGGTTCTCGGCGGCGGTCGCCTCCAGGTCAACCGCGGACTTCTGCCCCACGACGCCGATCACGCGACGCACGCGCTCAGGCTCGCGCACGACGTCGTGCCCGACAATACTCGCACGCCCGCTATTCGGACGCGAGAGTGTTGTGAGGATCTTCACGATGGTGGATTTGCCCGCGCCATTCGGACCGAGCAGCGCGAATACTGTCCCCGGCTCGACCGTGAAGCTGACGCCCCTGAGCGCCTGAATGTCGCCAGGATAGGTCTTCGTGAGGCCCTCCACCACGACGGCTGGCCGCGAGAGGGTTGTCGCCGTCGCGTGAGGCGACGAGTCCTGCTGGAGAGTCATGGTTTCTGCCACCTTTCGAGAGCTGCCGACAGACGCTAGGCGAAAAATCCGGCTAGTTCGCTCGCCACCCGGTCGGGTTGGCCAGTACGATTGGTCGCGCTTCGATCGCTTGAGCCCCCATGATCGAGTCCGGCGAACTCGATGCGGCGCGCGTGGGGCAAGACCTTCGCGAGGGCATCCACCGCGGTCTTCAAGTACGCGGGGCTCTTACTCCCGCTCAGCAACAAGACCTCGACTGGCACCGCCCGGTAACGATCTAGCGTCTCGGCCATCTCGATGACGAGCTGGAAGTCGTAGTGCAGCGTCGGCGCAAGTTTCCGCATCGTCACGTCGTCGCGCGTCGCCGTCGCGTCCTCTTGCGCCATCGCCTTTCTCGTGACCGATTCGAGTAGCCAGCGGGGCATGAAATTGAGCATCGGCGGACCCATCCGTGCTCCGAGCATGCCCGTGACGAGCGCCGCGGCGACGTTGCCCTGGGCGATCTCCCGGTCGTAGCGCGCCAGAAACGCGGTCGAAGTGGAGTGATTCACGATCAGGGCAGGCTCGTAGAGGGCGACTTTGGAGATGGCGGGCAAGGTAAGCGCCGCATGCAAGCAGATGAGGCCACCCGCGCTGACGCCGAACACGTTGTGGGTGTCCGTTGCGGTGAGCAGGGCGTCCAGGTCTTCGACTTCTTTCTCGATACCGTAGCCGTCCCCGTAGGGGCCACTCAGTCCACGGCCACGGCGGTCGGGCAGATAGACGGTGAAGGCGCCGGCCAGCGCCTCAGCAAGCTGCATATGGCTCTGGGCTGACTCCATCGCGCCGTGCAGCACGACGATGCCAGGGCCGTGGCCGATCTGACGGTAGCCGATGCGAGTGCCGTCACGCGAGGTAACGAAGCCGGTGGTATAGGACGCACGCGAGATCGCGTTCGAGTGCGCGTTGACGCTGGTGGTCGTCGCCATGGGATATTCTCTCCTTTTGAGAGCCGATGTGTGAGACTTCGACACTCGTGCGAGGCAAGGGGTCGCTCACGCATGCGTACAAGGCGCCCGCGCCGCAGAGAATGATGTTCATCTGTGAGCGAGCTATGCGGCGCATTGTCCGTTTTGATGCGTGTGGAATATCGAATCGTGAGATGAGCGACCGAGCTTTCGTGCTCCGTGGGCTACCTTGCGTTCACCGCGAACTCTCCATTCACTTGGGGCGTTTCACGCGCCTGCTCGACGTTCCGCGCTGGTGGGACTACCACTTCGTACACTGCTGTCTTGTCTCCGGGATACCGTAGTGTGAAGAAGCCATTCACGACCCACCCGGCAAAGCCAGCACAGATCACCTTTCGCGCCCGCTTGGCTTCCGCACCGGCGAGTCGGCGTGCAACACCATCGATGTCCGGTCCTAGCGCTTTGCCCCTGAATGTGCAAAGAGCCAGAGTGACATGGGGATTGTGGGCGATGCGTTTGACCTTCCCCGTAGACGCGGGGGTCATGAAATACAACTTGCCGTCTGCGGACCGTATGCCGACCGGCGTACCCACGCCCTGACCGGCGCGGCGAAAGCTCGTCAGCAAGACGGTGTGCGACAGGCCAGATTGTGTGAGCAGTGTCTGCACCTGATGCGGCGCGTTGTTTTTCTCCATCGGTTCCTTTTCCCTCGTGTGCGGACCACCGACATGTGTGGAGGAATATCTCAATAGGAGGCGTAGTCATGCCAAATGTCGCGATGTCCACACTGGCAGCTCGTCGCACCAGGGATATGTTCTTTCCGAACACAGCGGGCGAGCTTTCATGCGACGCTGGTTAGTTCTCGATCTCTTCGTGCTCTTCGTGCGCTCCTTTTGCCGAGGCTGCGTCGCTCTCCTGGTCAGTTTTCGCGTTGTGGAAGGCGGCCCACATGTCGATGCCGCCCAATGTGCCCGAGGCGATTTCTTCGACAAGCTTGCGCGTCCAGGCGAGTTCCGCCTCGCGCATCGCCAGGTGATACTCGCTCTCGATGAGGAACACCCGCTGCAGGCCGCGCTGGCCGACGAGCTGCAGGAGGGAGCGCTCCTGAGCGATCTCCATCTCCAGCCGGTCGCATCGGTCCTTGAGGAGGGCGGCGACGTCTTCGGGCGGCAACACGCCGGCGAGCGAGAGCCCCGCCTCGAAACGGGTGAACTCTTTGGCCGGCGTGCTGAGCAGCTCGCTCACCCAGTCAATGGCCTCCATGCGGCCGGCATCGGTCAGCCGGTAGATGGTGCGCTCAGGACGCCGTCCCTCACGCTCGGTCTCCTGCGCGACGATTAGCCCGTTCTGCTGCAGCGCCTCGACGACGGTGTAGAGCGAGCCATAGTTGAGCTTGATGCTCTGGTCCTTGCCACGCTCGCGCAGCGTCGTCGCCATCTCGTAGGGATGCATCGGCCGCTCTGTCAGACATGCCAGCACCGCCAGCGCGAGCGGATTACTCACCTTGCGCTTCGTCATGATCACGTCCTCTATCCTGATAGCCGGTTTCGGATACCCGGATGCGTTCACTTGTCAACAATTACTCTACGACGAGTATATTGATACGGATATTCGTTGTCAAGCGTTCGAGTCGCGAGTTTTCCGTCGCATGATGGCGAATCGGAGTGGGGTGGAGCAGGCGGCTCACGCTGCTCCTATATCAGAGGCTCGGTGCGTGCTCTCCAGCGGCTCACGTGGCGTGATACAATTCGGGCATTGCCTGATGTGTTTCGCGTCTCGACGGTCGGTCGGGCCGTAAGAGAATTGGTGAGTTATCTCCATGAAGCCGCTTGTCGCCATCGTCGGACGCCCGAACGTTGGCAAGTCTACCCTCTTCAACCGACTGGTTGGAGAGCGCCTCGCCATCGTCGAGGACCTTCCCGGCACCACACGCGACCGCATCTACGGTGATGGGGAGTGGAACGGCCGCGAGTTCATCCTCATCGATACTGGGGGGCTAGAGTTCGGTGGGGAGAGCGACTTTAGCGAGAACATCGCCGGGCAGGTGGGGCTGGCCGTCGAGGAGGCCGACGTCATCATCTTCGTGGTAGACGTCAAGGCCGGCATCACCGAGGCCGACGCGGAGGTCGCCGAGATGCTACGCCGGTCGGCCAAGCCGGTGGTGCTATGCGCGAACAAGGCCGACAACGCCGCGCGCCGTCAGGAAGCCGTCGAGTTCTTCGCATTGGGTCTGGGTGAGCCGATCACGGTCACGAGCCTCTCGGGCACAGGCACTGGCGACCTGCTCGACGCCGTCGTGGAGCATCTGCCGCCGGTGGAAGAAACACTGGTGCCGGATGAGACCGAAGGCATGCCTCGCATCGCCATCGTCGGCCGGCCGAACGTCGGCAAGTCGTCGCTGCTCAACGCGCTGTTCGGCGAGGACCGCGTCATCGTCAGCGACATTCCGGGCACGACGCGCGACGCCATCGACACGGTGGTCGAGCACGACGGCCAGCCAGTGCTGCTGATCGACACGGCGGGCATCCGGCGGCGCGGGCACATCAGCCAGGGCGTCGAGAAGTTCAGCGTGCTACGCGCCGACCGCGCGATCGACCGCTGCGACGTTGCCGTACTCTTGATCGACGCGATGGAAGGCGTGACCGCGCAGGACACGCACATCGCGGGCTTCATCCACGAGGCGGCGAAGGGCATCGTCGTCGTCGTCAACAAGTGGGATCTGGTCCGCGAGCGCCGCCGCGCGCTGGAGGAGCTAGCCGACCCTGACATCCCCATCTCGCTGGTCCCGCAGGAGCGGCCCGACCTCGGCACCCTCGACGAATACGACGCCAAGACATATATGAACATCGTGCGCGAGCGCCTGAAGTTCGTACCATACGCGCCGATCGTGTTCGCCGCCGCCAAGACCAAGTATCACGTCGGGCCGATTCTCGACGAGGCGCTGCGCATCTACAACATGCGGCAGCAGCGCATTCCCACGGCAGAGCTAAATAACGTCGTGCGCGCCGCCGTTCAGCGGCATCGGCCTCCGGTGGTGCAGGGCAGGCCGATGCGCATCTACTACGCGACCCAGGCCGAAGTCGCGCCGCCGACCTTCGTCTTCTTCGTCAACGACCCCACACTGCTGCACTTCTCCTATCAGCGCTACCTTGAGAACCAGCTTCGCGAGGCATTTGGCTTCGCGGGCACGGCCATCAGGCTGCAATTCCGGGCGCGCACGACGGATAACGCCGACGAGAAGCGACACCGTCCGTCGAAAGGCCGCACTGGCGGACGGCCTGGCAGTCGTCCCAGCGGCCGCTCACCGCGCACCCCGACCCGCGGACGGTAGGGCGTGGCGGCCCCCTCCCCCACCTGACAGTGGGAGAGGGGAGCCAGTATGTGGGGCGCTCTTCGTGCGCTCGCGCTGTCCGCTTCCCCCGCTCTCGGCGTCAGCCGAGGGAGGGGGGTAGGGGTAGGGGGAGGGGGCCAGGCGCTAGCTCAGCCGCGAGCGCACCCACCAGAACGTGACGCCGAGCAGCGCGGCGGCGGCGATTCCGAAAATCGCGCTCTCAATGCCCTGGAAGAGCCAGAAGCGATCGGCTGGCTGATAGAGCACGTAATACATGAAGCCGTGGGCGTGCGCGCACTGGAAGATCGAGAGCTTCGTCGTCCCATCCGGCGGACCACCGGAGGGCATGCAAACGTCGAGTATTTGGCGGAACGCGATGGTGTGGTGCTGGGCGTCGGCGAAACCTGAGTCGAGCACCCAGTCCTGACGGCTCACGGCCGGACCCGTGACCAGCGGATCGGTGAACGCGGAGATCGGCGGACGGTAGTTCGGTCGCAGCGCAAACTCGACCGGCAGACGCAGCGCCAGGAATCCCGCCAGCGTGACAGCCATTGCCGGAATCGACCGCTTGATGATCGTCCCAGCGCAGATCGCGAGCGCCAGCGCGAACGCCATGTATGCCAGCGGCACGGCGCCCTCGAAGTCGAACGAGCCGGGATTGAACCGTCCGCCGAGTGTATCGAACGGACCCAGCCACCACGTCAGCAGCGCCGTCAGAATCACCGACGCCAATAGGGTTCCCGTGAAGACGCCGAGCAGCTTCACCGCGAGCCAGCGCAAACGGGGTACACTCTGCGTCCAGACCATGCGGTGCGTGCCGTGCTCTAGCTCGCGTGCGACGAGCGGCGCACCCACCAGAATGCCGATCAGCGCCGGAATGAAGTTGAGCCACTGCATCGCGCTCAGCAGAAAGCCCCATTGCTGGCGAAACGCATCGAGGATATCCGAGCAGTTCGAGCCAACCGTGCTGCCGAGGCACCTGCCGACGCCGAGCTGGTCGTAGGTCGTAGCCATCGCGCGCCCCGACACGATCAAGAAGATCGCGAGCGCCGCCAGCACGCCCCCGATGACATACGCTTCGCCGCGGTGTTGCCGCCATGTCAGCCAGATCATCGCGTTCCCTCCAGTTCACCTGCCAGTGCGGGCGCTCCGACGCGCAGCGCGTCCCGGCTCACCGCCTCACCCTGCCCGAGATAGGCCAGCACCACCGCCTCCAGCGTCGCCTCTTCACTCGCCCACGAATGAGCTTCAAGCGGCGCCTCGACGCGCACGAGCAGCGACGACAGTCCGTCATGCTCACTCTCATCCACAACGGTCGCCACACGCCCCACGGCGGGCACTTGGGAGGACGGCACGCTCATCTGGCGGTGGGCCGCGAGAATATCGCGCGTGTCGCCAGCCAGCAGCACCCGCGACGACGAGAGCACGATCAGGTAGTCGCAGATGCGCTCCAGATCGCCGATAATATGGGACGAGAGCACGACTGTCATGCCGCTGGCGCTGGCCGCGCCGGTGAGCGTCCGCAGGAACGACCGCCGGGCCAGTGGGTCCAGACTGGCGAGGGGCTCGTCGAGCAGCAACAGCTCGGGGCGCTTGTCGAGGGCGAGGGTCAGCGCCACCTGCGCCTGCTGACCGCCCGAGAGCGTGCCGACACGGCTCTCCAGCGGGATGTTCAGCCCCGCGAGACGTGCCCTGGCGGAGGCGTCGTCCCAACGAGGATTGAGCTTGCGGCCGAGCGTGAGCGTCTCCTCCACAGTGAAGCCTTTGTAGAGTGGATGATCTTGCGCGAGGAAGCCGATGATGGGTAGCTCCCCGGCGGCGTTCCTCTCAAGTGGACGGCCCAGCACGCGCACCGTGCCCGCCGTCGGCGTGAGCAACCCCACGCAGAGGTGCAGCAGCGTCGTCTTGCCCGCGCCGTTGGGGCCGACAAGCGCGGCGACGCGCCCCGGCGGAATCGCGAACGAGCAGCCGCGTAGCGCCCAGTGCCTGCCGTAGCGTCGACCGAGGGAATCCGTCTCCAGTGCATACTCCATGCGGTACCCTTCTTTCTTGCGCGTTCCCTCACGCGGCGTCGGGAACGCCGATGCGGCTGCGCCGGTGTCCTGTCGCGGGCGGCGCTGACTGCCGCGTCTGGCGAGCACTCTACCTGCCGGAGATGACCGCCAGATGACAGGTGCGGGCAGCCCGTGTCATCTGCGTGTCATGTTGCGGTGAGAGATACTCAGAGACGACCGTCGTGAGTGGGTGGGAGTGAGACCACCGTGGGGAGGAGGCGCCGATGCGGATCTTGCTCGTCGAGGACAACCATCGGCTCAATGCGGCGCTCGATCTGAGTCTGCGCGAGGCTGGCTATGCGGTGGACCGCGCCTACGATGGCGTCTCCGCGGAGGAGCTCGCGCTCGCGGCATGCTACGATGCCATCATTCTGGATATCCTGCTGCCGGGCAAAGACGGACTGACGGTTTGCCGCGATCTGCGGGCACATCAGCTCAACACGCCGATTCTGATGCTCACCGCCCGCGACACCGTGCAGGACCGCGTGCGCGGGCTGGATAGCGGCGCGGACGATTATCTCGTCAAGCCGTTCGCGCTCAGCGAGCTGCTGGCGCGGTTGCGTGCGCTGCTGCGGCGAGAGTCACCCTCACGCGCGGCCTGGCTGCACGTCGGCGACCTTCGCCTCGATCCAGCGAGCCATCTGGTGGAGCGCGGCGGCAAGCGCATCGAGCTGTCGGGCAAGCTCTTCTCGCTGCTCGAGCTCTTCTTGCGGCATCCCAATCAGGTGTTGACGCGCGATATGATCGAGCAGCACATCTGGAGCTACGACTTCGACGGCACATCGAACGTCGTGGACGTCTATGTGCGCCGGTTGCGGCGACAGATCGACGATCCGTTCGACGTGAAGCTGCTGGAGACGGTGCGGGGAACCGGCTACCGTCTGCGCGTGCCCTGAGCGAGGAATCGGCACGACGAAAGGAGCGCGACATGCGCATACATCCAGGGCGAGCCGCCGCGAGAGCCGTCCGTGGCCTGCGCAGTGTGCGTATTCGCCTGACGCTCTGGTATCTGCTGATTCTCGCGGTGGTGTTCTGCGTCTTCAGCGCGGCGGTCTATGAGACGACTGTCACCGCTCAGCGCAACGCCGCGCGCGCCGAGTTCATTACCCGTCAGAGCCAGCTGCTCCAGACCTACGACGAGACCACGCATCAGTTCGATCTGCCTGACGTCTGGAAAAGCGCGACACTGCCGCCGAAGTCGCTCATGGATAAAGTGCAAGCGACGAAGTCAGATTATCCCCTTGGGCCGTTCGACGTCGCCATGCTGATCAATACAAGTGGGCAGGTGACGCAGACCTACGGTCCCATACCGCCCGGCTCCGCCCCGTTCAATCAGCTTCGCGAGTGGGAAGCGACCTTTGTCACCAAGTCGCGTGCCATCGACCAAGCGGCGTTCTTTCCGTTCGAGTCATCGCTGTCGCTGACGCTGCCATTGCAGGGCCCTGAGGCCGTTGGCTCCGCACAAGCGACACGTACCACGGTCTCAGGTGAATATGATGTCTCTCTGAATCAGATCCAGAGGCATGGGCAGACCGTGGGATATCTGGTGCTAGCGATGCAACAGGCAAAGGGCAACGTGCTGCAGTCGCTGCTGCCAGGACTGCTGGTCGCCGGGCCGATCACGCTGCTCGTCGCCGCCATCGGTGGCTACTGGCTCGCGACCCGCGCGATGCGTCCCGTCCGGTTGCTCACTCGTACCGCGCGCGCGATCGAAGAGACTGACCTAAGCCGTCGCCTCAACCTGCGCCGGTCGGATGAGCTCGGCGAGCTGGCCGCGACCTTCGACGACATGCTGGGCCGTCTCGAAGCCGCCTTCGCCCGTCAGCGGCAGTTCACCGCCGACGCCAGCCACGAGCTGCGTACGCCGCTCACGCTCGTCAGCCTGGAGACCGAGCGGGCACTCAGCGGGCAGCGCACACCAGCCGAAATAGCGCGGTCGTTGACTATCATCCAGGAAGAGGCCGACAGCATGAGCCGTCTCGTCAACGATCTCTTGTTGCTCGCCCGCGCCGATGCCGGCCAGACATCCCTCCAGCGTGAACCCATTGATCTGAGCGATGTCGCTCTGGAGGTGGTGGAGCGGCTATCCCCACTCGCGCGGCGGCAGGGCGTCACCCTGACGGTGCGGTCGCTGCCCGAGACGCTTGCGCTGGGGGATCGCGTCTACCTGGCGCATCTGCTCACAAACCTGATCGAGAACGGCATCAAGTTCACTGCTGGGCATGGCAGCCGTGTCACCATCTCCACCGGGAGCGGCGACGCCGGCGATGGTCAGGGAACATGGGCCTGGGCGCGTGTGGAAGACGACGGGCCGGGCATTCCGCCCGAGCATCTGGCGCACCTCTTCGACCGCTTCTACCGCGCCGATGCCGCGCGCTCGACGGACCGACTGACGGGCGAGAGCGGCCAATCGTCGGGCTCCTCGGGCAGTGGACTGGGTCTCGCCATCGCACAGTGGATCGCGCAGGCGCACGGCGGCGAGATTCGCGTGTCCAGCAGCTCCGGCGCTGGTTCGACGTTTGAGGTGCGCCTGCCGCTAACCCGAACTGAGGGCGCGGTCGGTGAGCAGCGAGCGGCCAGTGCGTCGGCGGAACGCGTCTGGCAGGAACGCTCACTCGCCGCGCGCGAGCACAGGACGTAGCCGCGCCTGATTATGGTGCGAATGTTGCGTGCTCGCGCGAGCAGACAGGACGAGGCGGACGCAAGGAGCGCGGGTATGAGATGGCCACGACGGGTGCCGGGCACGGTATCGCGGCGCGCGGGAGTGATCGGACTGATCGTCGTGCTGGCGGCGGAGGTGCTGGCTGGGTGCGGCCCCTCGGTTGAGGCCGCCGCGGGCACGGTGCATGTGGCCTACGACAGCACGCTCGCGAGCGTGTTCGAGCGCGGGATCGGTCCGGCATTTCAGGCGACGTGCTGCACCTTCGCTGGAACGAGCGGCGATTCCTTTGCGCTCGCGAAGCGCATCCAGTCTGGTAGGTTCACGCCCGACGACTTCGTCAGTTCCTCGCCCCAGCCCGATCAGTTGTTGATGGCGCCGTCGCAGCAAGCGCTGGTCACCTGGTACGCCCGTTTCGCGACGACGCCGATCGTGCTGGCCTACAGGCCCGGCAGCCCACTCGCGGCCCAGCTCCAGGGGAGCAGCGGCACCAGCGCGTGGTACACCACCATCCAGCAGCCAGGTGTGCGGCTGGGACGTGTGAACCCAGAGAGTGACCTGACCGGCGTCAACGCCATCTTCGCGGCCGAGCTGGCCGAGCGCTATTACCACCAGCCGGGCCTGGCGAGCCGCATCCTCGATCGCTCGGTGACCCTCCCCTCGTCGCAAGCCGTGATCGCGGGCCTACGGAGCGGCAGTCTCGACGCGGCCTTGCTGTTTCTGGTCGACGTCAAGCAGGCGGGTTTGCCGTATGTCTCGCTGCCCGATCAGGTGAACCTGGGCAACCTCGGCGAGACCGACACCTACTCACAGGTGAGCTATAGGCTGCCTTCCGGGCAGACGTTGACCGGCGCGCCAATCGAATACACCATCACGATTCCCTCCACACGCACGAACGACCAGGGCGCCATCGCCTTCGTCAGATTCCTCTTCACGTCGAAGGCACAGAGCATCCTCAGCGACGCGGGCCTCACTCCACTCACCCCAGCCATCGAGGGTGACCCGACGAAGGTGCCCTATGGGCTGCGTGGCATAGTGTAGGCCGAACCTCTCCCCCTACCTCCTCCCCTTGGAGGGGAGGGGTCGTGCACCGGGCGCTTCCGCTGACGGCGACAGGGTGACTCACGTGCTCGTGGCGTACACACGTCAGGTGAACTCGGGTGTGCCACTTGATTCTCACACAAGATACGCACTATGCTACTGACACCGCCGGGATGCCTGGCGGCTGGGTCGGCGTCTCCTTAGTAGGGTGAGAGGTGAGCAGGTTCACGACGACGTGAAAGGCAGGCTGTCATGAAATCCCGTGCGGCTGTCCTGTATGGCGTAGGCGAACCCTTCAAGATCGAGGAGATCGAGGTCGACGAGCCCAAGCTCGGCGAGGTGATGGTGCATCTCGCGTCGAGTGGGCTGTGTCACTCAGACTGGCATGCGGTCACTGGTGATCTGCCGACGTTCTACCCCATCGTGTGCGGCCACGAAGGCGCGGGCACCGTCGAGCGCGTGGGGGAGGGTGTGACATCCGTGAAGCCCGGCGATCCCGTCATCCTGACCTTCATTCCCTCATGCGGCACGTGCCGCTTCTGCAGCATGGGCCTGACCATGCTCTGCGATATGGGCGCGTCGATCCTGCAGGGGCCGCAGCCCGACGGCACATTCCGCCTGCACGACCCCGAGAACAGAGACCTCGGCCAGTTCTGCCTGCTGGGCACGTTCAGCGAGTACACCGTGGTACCCGAGGCGTCCGTCGTCAAGATCGACAACGACCTGCCGCTGCGGACGCTCTCGCTCGTCGGCTGTGGCGTGCCGACGGGCTTCGGCTCGGCGGTCAACCGCGCCGACGTGCAACCCGGCGAGACGGTCGCCGTCTTCGGCATCGGTGGCATCGGCATCAACGCCGTGCAGGGCGCGAACGTCGGCGGCGCGGCCAAAATCATCGCCATCGATCCCGTCGATTACAAGCTGGAGATGGCCGAGGAGTTCGGCGCCACCCACACCATCAATCCCAACAAAGAAGATCCCGTCCAGCGCATTAAGGACCTGACCAACGGTGTCGGCGCCGATAAGGCCATCGTAACGATCGACGTCGTGCAGCCCGAGCACGTCGGCAACGCGTCGAAGGCCATCCGCAAGGCCGGGCGTGTGGTGGTCGTCGGGCTCTCTCCGGCCACCAATGACCACATCGACGTCAATCCGCTCGATCTGGTGCTCTCGCAGAAGGAAGTCATGGGCTGCCTCTACGGCACCTCCAATCCGCGCACCGACCTGTTGCGTTACATCGATTTGTACCGCGCGGGCAAGCTCAAGATCGACGAGCTGGTCACGCGCACCTACACGCTCGACCAGATCAACGAGGGCTACCAGGATATGCTTGCGGGCAAGAATATCCGCGGGCTCGTCGTCTACAGCTAAACGTAAATTCCAGGTGTCAGCAGGCTTTTGCTGGCCCGCTGGCACCGCTCCCCTGGACACGCATGGATATCCGTCGCATCTATCAGGACGTGCATGCTCAGGTCGTCGGGCGCGAAGAGGAGACACAGCTCATCCTCGCCGCGCTCGGCGCTGGGCGCGATCTGCTGCTAGAGGGTCCGCCGGGCACCAGCAAGTCGACGCTGCTGCGTGCCATCGCCGCCGCAGGCGCCACTCCGCTGCATTTCGTCGAGGGCAACGCCGACCTGACCCCCGCCAAGCTGGTGGGACACCACAGCCCCGCACGCGTGCTGAAAGAAGACTACACGCCCGAGAACTTCGTGTATGGTCCGCTACCGCTGGCGATGCGCGATGGCGGGCTGCTCTACCTCGAAGAGTTCAACCGCATCCCGGAAGATACGCTCAACACGCTGATCACGGCGATGGCCGAGCGCGAGCTGACCGTGCCCCGCACCGGGCTGATCGAGGCCGCGGACGGATTCCGCGTGATCGCCGCGATGAACCCCTTCGACAACATCGGCACAGGACGGCTGAGCGGCGCGGTGGTGGACCGCCTCTGCCGCGTGCGTATGACGTACCAGCCCGAAGCCGAGGAGCGCGACATCGTCTCTCTGCGAACTGGCAGCAACGACGGATGGCTGCTGCGGCTGGCGGTGCGCGCGGTCCGCCGCACGCGCGAGCATCCCGAGATTCGCATGGGCGCCTCCGTGCGCGCGGCCATCGACTTCGTGCTGGTGGCCGAGCAGCTCGCGACCCTCCGCGCGGTGATGCTGCGCTCTGCCCGCACCGACACGAGCGCCCGGCGCACGCTGGTCGCCGCCGCGCAGACGGCGCTCTCGATCAAAATCGTCGTGCCCGAGTCGTCGCGCCGGACACCAGACGAGCTGATCGAAGAGGTGGTGCTGGCCGCGCTCGCCGACCTTCCCGACGACGACTCGCCCCCACCCGACGGTGACGGGCGCCATTCCGCCGCCGACATGCTGTTCGGCGACGCGACCGAAGGCCAGGAGGCAGCGCCGGAATCCTCCGCCGCGAACGGACGGCCGCCGGGTGCATCGACAGGGAACGTCCAGGCATCGGGCACACCGAGTGGCGGCCGTGTGTACAGCGGCGAGGAGGCGCGGCGGGCCGCATCGTCGCGACAGTCCGGCCAGCGCATGCTGCGAACAGTGCTGCGTGAGCACCCTTCCCTGGAGCAGCTCGTGCGTCGCGACGACCTCACACCGGAGGCCCTCGACGCCGCGCTGCGCGACGAACCCGGCAACCCATTCGACCTGCTGGGCGAGCTGGCCGATCTGTACGATCACCGCGAGCTGCGGCTGCTCGCGCGTGTGCTGGCGCGACAGCTTCTTGTCCGCACGGCGCGGCACTCCATCGGCGCGCGCAGCGGACGCGGACGCCTGACGAGCGTGCCGTACACCGGCGAGGCCACCGAGCTAGATATCGAGCGCTCGCTGGATACCCTCGCCGCCAATCCCTGGCCCGCCGACGACGACCTGTGGGTGCTGGAGCGCCGCCACCGCCGCCGGGCGTACGCGCTAATGCTCGACATCTCAGGCTCGATGAAGGGCAGTGCTATCTTCCACGCGGCGCTCGCGCTGGCGGCGTTCGCCATCCAGGCCGGACAGGACCCGTTCGCGGTGGTCGCCTTCTGGCGCGACGCGGCCATCGTGAAGGCGCTGAACGAATCCGTGCCGCTTGATACGCTGATCGACCGCGTGCTCTCGCTCTCCGGCCACGGGCTAACCAACCTCGGCCTCGGCCTGCGTGTTGGGCTGGACGAGCTCGCCGCCGCCGAGACACAGGAGCGCATAGGCCTGCTCTTCAGCGATGGCCTGCAGACGATGGGCGAGCCAGCGGAGGTCCTCGCGGCGGCCTATCCCACGCTGCACGTCGTCGCGACAGGGCAGTCGCCAGAATCGCTCAAGCGCTGCCAGCGGCTCGCCACGCTGGGGAACGGCCGGAGCGCGGCCATTGAGGGTATCGCGTCGATTCCGCGCGCCATCAGCCAGTGCATGGCGGCATAACCCATCTGTGCCCAGGGTTCACCGGCTCGCCGTTCGCGCTGAAGGTCCGCCCCAGTGTTGCGGCACGAGATCCAGCGCGAGCGGGGCCAAAGTGCGCAGACGAACGCATGCCGCCACCACGCCCGCGTGGTTAGCCAGATTGTCGAGCACGTACGCCGCGACGAATGCAGGCAACAACAGTCGAGGCCTTAGCCGCCGCGCATCGGCGAGCGCCGGGCCGAGGTGCGCCAGTGCCAGCGTCGCCAGCGCCCAACGACGCAGCGGCGGCACCAATCCGAGCGCCGCCAGCGGCAGCGTGTAGTAGCGCGCGAGATTGAGGCCCGCATAGTAGAGAAACGCGCCATGCCCTCGCAACAGCGCCCGGCCAAGCGTCGCCGTCGAGAGCGGCAATCCCTCTCGCCGCGCCTGCCAGCGCACCCAGCCGATCTCGCCGAGCAAGGGTAGCAGAGCAAGCGGGGCCAGGCGCGAGCGGCGCGCCGTTAGCGCGCCCGCACTACAGGCCAGTGCGGCGACCAGAGGCAGGGGCACGACGAGAAAACGCCTGTTCTCCGGATGCCGCAGCAATAGGTCCACCTCGGAGCCTGCGTAGAACGCCCGCCGCCGCAGAAAGGCGCCTAGCCGGTGGCGGTGGTCGTGCCGTACGGCGCCCGCCGGCCGGTAGAGCACCTGCCCGCCGCGCTCAATGATGCGCCAGATGAGGTCTACATCCTCGCCGATGGGCAACGCCGGGTCGAATCCATCCGCTTCCAGGAAGGCGTTGCGTCGCACCAGCAGATTCGCGCTCACCAGATACGGGACGGGCGTGCGCGGACGCACCGTCGCGGGTCTCGTGCCCATGTCGAGCGGCGAGCGCACGGCTTCGTAGCGCTGCAGCCAGTCGCCATCGCTCGCCGGGCGCACCGCACCGCCAGCAGCCGCCACACGCGCGTCACCGAACTCGGCTGCGAGCGTGCTGAGCCAGGCGGAATCGGGCAGGCAATCGCTGTCCGTAAACGCCAGGATGTCGCCCATCGCAGACCGCGCGCCGAGGTTGCGGCATGCCGCCGGGCCGAGATGTGTTGCCGCCCGCACCACGCGCACCGGCACCCGGCCAGCCCACCGCTCGGCCACGCGCGCCGTCTCGTCGGTCGAAGCGTCGTCCACGACGATCACCTCAACGCGCCCGGCTGGATAACTGACTCGCTGGAGGGCATCGAGACACACCGCAAGCGCGTCTGGCCGGTTATAGACCGGCACGATGACGGAGACGCACGGCAGCTCTGAGTCAGGCGTATACCGTTCGAGGGTGACGAGGCTGTGATCGGCCAGCCGCTCCAGAAACGCAATTGCAACAGGGCCGCGCATTCCTGGCGTCGTTGCTACCGCCTCTGCCAGCGAGCGCCCCTCGCGGAGGTCTCGCAGCAGCACCAGCCCCTTCGGAGTCACACGCAACAGGCAGAACGGCCGCTCGCGGAGCACGTAGGCCGCGTCGCCACGCCGGAGCAGTGTAACGTCAGGGGCAACGCGGCAGCGCAACGCCATCAGGGTGTCGTCGGGAAGGCTGGACGTCGTTGTTGCAGTAGGGTCAGGCATGGTGCTGTTCCTCGTCGTGCCAGTCGTGGAGAGCACATCGGCCCAACCGTTGTGGGGCCTCACCCCCGGCCCCTCTCCCTGCGGGGAGAGGGGAGATCGTGGGTCGAGACGGTCGCCCGAAGGCCAGAAACCGAACTCCCCCCTTCACCTTGCGAGGGCAAGGGGGTTGGGGGATGAGGCTCCATCATCGTGCGCTAGCACGTTCGCGACACATCGTCTCGATGCGCCGCACGACATCGTCGAGTCGCGTCCGAACATCGTCATTTGTGATACGGAGAACGGTCATATCATGGCTATTCAAGACTACGTCACGCTCCGCGTCGTACTCGCGCTGTCCAGCATGTATGTCGCCGTCCACCTCGACTACCAGACGCACTGCATGACAGTAGAAATCGGCGATGAACCCTGCGATGACCTGCTGGCGACGGAACGTATATCCTATTGTGCGGAAGCGCCTGAGTCTGTCCCAGAGCATGCGTTCTTCCGGCGTCATCTGCTCTCGTAGCTCGCGAGCCCGTTGGACCTTCGCAGGAGTTGGATCAACGCTGGGACGGAATGGTTGCACGGAGCCGCTCCGAGTCAAATTGATTCATGTGGTCCAGAAAAAGGGCCTCACCCCCGACCCCTCTCCCCGCGGGGAGAGGAGAGAGGACTGAATGCTCTGGGCGGCTGCCCGCAGGCATCATACGTCCTCTCCCCCTTCCCCTTGCGAGGGGAAGGGGGCCAGGGGGATGAGGCCCTCACCGCATGCCCGCCATCGGGAGTCTGCGGACCGGGCGCGGGTGCAGCGCGAGCGGCAGGATGGTGGTCGTCGGGCTGGTCTCGGGCTTGAAGACGCACTCGGGGTCGGGCGCATCGAGCGGCGTGTCGGTGAAGTGCTTGACCGCCATGCAGCCGCCGTGGCAGCTATCGTAGGCGTTGCAGCTTTGACATGTGCCGCCCACCTGCCACTCGCGCAGATGCGAGAATAGCGGCGAGTCGCGCCAGATGTCGGAGAAGCTCTGCTCGCGCACGTTGCCTGCCTTGAACTCCTCGGTCAGCACGAAGGGGCAGGCGTAGACGTCGCCGCGCGGGTCCACGCAGCAGACGATGCGCCCGGCGCCGCACATGTTCATGCCGTCGAGCGCGCTACCGAGCGCGGAGAGGTGGAAGAACGAGTCGCCGGTGAGCACGTCGGGGTGGCGCTTGAGCCAGGCGTACATCTCGCGGTTCTGCGCCTGTGTCAGGTGCAGCGCGTCCCAGGTGAGTCTACCCCGGCCCGATGGACGCAGGCGTGTCACCCGCAGCTCTGCCCCGTAGCTGCCGGCGAGCGTATACATGGCGTCGAGTTGGTCGAAGCTGCGCCGCGTCACGACGGTGTTGATCTTGAAGCGGAAGCCGCGCTCGGCGAGCAGCGCCATCGCCTGTCGCGCCCGCTCGTATGAGCCCTCCCCGCGAATAGGGTCGTTCACCTCAGCCGTCGCTCCGTCCAGGCTGATCTGCACGTCGAGGTAGTCGGTGCTGGCGATCCACTCTGCGGCTTTGCGGTCGATGAGGGTGCCGTTCGTGCTGAATTTCACGCCGATACCGTGGTTGACGGAGTACTCCATCAGCTCGAAGAAATCCGGGCGTGTCATCGGCTCGCCGCCGCCGACGTTGATGTAGAACACCTTCATCTCGGCCCACTCGTCGAGCAGCCGCTTCGCCTCGCGGCTGGTCAGCTCGTCCGCCATGCGCTTGCCGGAGGACGAGAGGCAGTGGACGCAGTTGAGATTGCAGGCGTAGGTCATCTCCCAGGTGAGGCAGATGGGGGCGTTCAACCCACGTCGCAGCTCGTCATAGTACACGCACAATCCCCTTTCGCCGCAGCCCTTCGAGCAGCAGCAGCATACGCGCGAGACCTGCCTCGTCGAGCTTGCCGTCCGCGATCAGGGAATCGCCGATCTCGCCGACACTCCGCGCGCCTTCCGAGGTGACGAACGTGCAGAGGCTCTCGTCGAGAAACAGCAGCCGGCGCTCGTCGTAGGTGTAGACCAGCGCGCCGAACCGCTCCGGCCGGAGCGCGGCCTTCGGCGCCAGCGCGATACGGTCCTCGCGGCGCATACCCGCCCCTCCTTCCACCTCGTGACGTACGCATTCCCCCTCTCCCGGCGTCAGCCAGGGGAAGGAGGTCAGGGGGCGGAGGCAGCTAATACACGCCGCACATGCCGTCGATAGTGATCTCGCGGATGAGCAGTTCCTCCAACTGCTCGTCGGAGACGGAGTCGTGCTCGCTCTCGGGGCTGACCGACTGGGGAACGGTGGGAGCGTCGAGGACGGCAGCCGAAGTGGGCGCCTCCTGGGTAATAGTTGCGGCAGGAGTGAGCGTCGGCACGGTAGGCGTGAGCTGTTCCGACATGGAGGCACCTTTCTTCCTCGCCGAGACCGCACAGGCCAGTGACCTCGGCGGCGTCGTGGATGCGCCAGAGTCGTTCGCGTTGGCGGGAGCATGCGACACAAGCGACAGCACAGGGCATGCTGACGCGGCCCGACCGTGGATGGCGGTCAGGGAGTGCCGTGCCTGCGTGATGCGCGGTGTCGCCGTCGCGAATTTTTAATACCTGTACCTGGGAGAGTCCGGCAAATCGTTTTTGGATGGTTTTATACGGGTCACAGTGCACTGGTGTAGAACGACACTCCCTGCAACATGCCACGCCCCGGGCCTCGGACGATGGTCACATGACGACGGTGCGCTGCGACTCCGTACAAGCCGCCAACGGAGCGGCAGGAGGCACGGCGATGAGTGATATAACGGAACCTGGATAGGCTTCCGGAAGGGTATCTCACAGGCTGAGGCTCCGGAGCACGCGGCCATGAGCCGCCATGACCAGCGCCGTCGCACAGATGGGGCGAAGTGCGTACACGGGCGTTGCGAGTCCCGCTGTTGCTAGCGCTGGGCGAACGGCTTGGTGGAGGAGGAGAGCCGATGATGCAGACAAACGCCAATGCAGATGATCGCGCGGTGGCGACCGCGCTGGACGGGGTGATCGTGCGCGGCGAGCAGAACATGCTTGCCGAGACCGCTGTGCCAGGCATCGCCGGGGCGCGTGCGGCGCTCGAGACATTCTATCATGCCTTCAACACCCGGTCGCAGGACCTCTACCAGCGCATCTGGGCCGACGATCCCCTCGTCCAGATCTACAGCCCGGTCGGCGGCGTCGTTCGCGGCAGCGCAAGCATCGCTGCGGTCTCTGCGCGCATGTTCTCGGGGCCGGCGCAGGTACAGACCGTTGTCGACGACATCGTGGCCTATGTGACGCCTGACATGGTCGTCTTCACCGGGCGGGAACGCGGCACTTACACGCCCGACGGCGAGCACGAGGCGATGTCCGAGCTCTCCGAGGTTCGCTCCATCTGCGTCTTTCGCTTCATCTCCGAACAGGGCGGCTGGCGCCAGGTCTATCATCACGTTTCGCTTGCTGACGCGGACCAGCTCGCCCGGTATCAGCGGGCGGTGCGCGGCGCATAGGCAGACGTCATGCGGCACGTCCACCGTCACGTGCGAGCGAGCTTATCCGGGTTGGCGACGATGCGGACGGTCTGAATGCGCCCGCCGTCGACCTCGATCGTCAGCGCTACCAACGCCCGACCGTCGGCAGCGGAGCGGAGGACCAGCGCCGGTTGCCGGTTGAGCTCGGTCAACTCGATCCAGGAGCCCTCGGGCACGAACCGGCGCGTGCTGCCCACACTGAACCGCGCTACGCGGTCGCGGCCCACCAGCGGATGCGTGGCCGCGCCTCTGACCTTGCCCCCGCCATCGGCCCAGAGGGTCACGTCTTCGGCGAGCAGGTCCGTCAGCGTCTCCATATCGCCCGCCTGCACCGCACCGACGAATGCGGTCAGCATCTGCTGGTGCGTGGCGGCTGGCGCGGAGAAACGCGGCCGATGCGTCGCCAGATGCTTCTTCGCCCGGCTGTACGACTGGCGGCACGCTGCCTCGCTCTTGCCGAGGATCGTCGCGATCTCGGCGTAGTCGTACTCGAAGATGTCGCGCAGGAGGAAGACTGCCCGCTCGACAGGCGCGAGCTGTTCCAGCAGCACCAGAAACGCGAGTGAGATCGACTCGTAGGTATCCATCCGCGCCTCTGGACTGACCGCCGCGAGCCCATCCGCCGTGTTGATCGGCTCGGGCAGCCACGGACCCAAGTAGCTTTCGCGCTGGCGGCGAGCCAGATGCAGCTGATCCACGCATAGGCGCGTGAGGATGGTGGTCAGAAAGGCTTTGAGCGAGCGAATCTCCTCCGGCGGCGTGGTGCGGTAGCGCAGAAAGGTCTCCTGCACGACGTCTTCGGCATCCATCGCGCTGCCGAGCATGCGGTAGGCGATGCTGAACAGATACGCCCGGTACGTCTCGAACGATTCAGCCATGTCCATCCTCCCGCCTCTATTCGGCGACCAGAACGCTCCCTAGCTGGAAGACACTGCCTGCCTCGCGCTCACCGCTTCAGCCGGAGTATGTGCGACCACGTCGGACCACCAGTCGCGAATCTCGCTGGCAACGGCGGATGCGTCGTATTCCTGGGGGAAGTGGTGCGCGCCCATCAGCACGACGGACCGGTGCCGCGCGAAGATGCGCTCGAAGCGCTCCAGCCAGCCCAGCTTCACCAGCCTGTCGGTCTCGCCGAAGAGCAGCAGCGCGGGCAGTGTATCGAGGGCGCTCAATCGCCGCTCCAGATCGTCCAAGTAGTCGCGGCTGCGCACCGCGCTCGCGAAGAGGTCGTGCGGGAAGCGTCGCACCGAGCGGTCAGCCATCGGCCCGCGATAGGCCCGCTTCTCCGCTGCCGAGAAGTGCTCGCCGGATGCCTTGGTGATGGCGCTGAGGTAGTACTCCAGAAAGAAGTTGGTGGAGACGCCCAGTTGGCGGGCGGCAGGTGAGCCGACGAGTCGCACCATGCGCTCGATGCCGGGATACTCGTCGAGCGGCCAGGCGAACCCCGGACCGACGATGACGGCGCGGAACCGCTCGGGCCTGCGCGCGACAACACCCAGTGCAACCGAGCCGGTGATGTCCTGCCCGAAGAGCGTGACGTCCGACAGCCCCAGTGTCTCGATGAATCGTTCGAGCAGCCGCGAGTCGCCCGTCAGCGTGTGCCAGAAGCTCGGACGAGCGGGTGAGAGACCGTAACCAGGCAGATCCAGCGCGATGCAGCGGAAGTGGTCGCGTAGCTCCGTGATAACATCGCGGAAGGTGAACGACCAGCCGACGCCCGGATGCAGGAAGAGCAGCACCGGCCCACTGCCCGCATCGATATAGTGGATACGATTACCCTCAACCCCTACGAAATGGCTCTCGAAGGGGTACAGCCGCTCGTCGAGCCAGGGCGGGCGCGCGGTGGGAAAAGCGACGCCGCCGGGTATGACAGGCATCGGTAACGCATAGGTAGGCATGGATGACCTCAATTGCGGGTGCGCCACCCGCGCGGGCAGCGCACCTCTCTGATGGGACGACACTATGAGCCGGAGCTGAGAGCGCCTGCCAGTGCCGCACCGCTGGCATCGGCCGCTATCTGCTCGTGTACCGGCCGCAGCACCATGTCGGCGGTGACATACACCTCGTCGCCAATGATCGCGTTCAGGAATGACCGGCGCCGCAACGCTCCCGAAGGAATGCCAAACGCCGCGCGGCTCACGACGCCGCTGGCAAAGATGTGTCGCGCGCCGTCTCGCTCGACGCCGGGTATCACCGTCGCCTGGAGCGCGACGCTGCGCGCCTGCCCGCGCAGGAGCAGTTGCCCGCGGATCGTGTAGTGATCCTGCCCGATCGCCTCGATGTCCTGGCTGGTGTAGACGGCCAGCGGGTAGCGCCCGGCGTCCAGGAATTCGGCGGTCCGCAGGTGGGCGTCACGGATCGCGATTCCTGTCCGGAAGGCCCGCGAATCGACTGACACCTCGACGGCTCGTGGCGCTCCGTTCTCGTCTACCTGTACGGTTCCGGCAACACGGGCAAATCTGCCTCGTGAATGCAGGACACGCCGCACCATCGCCGAAATGACGGTCTGACTCGCATCAATCGTGTACGTTTGCATAGCTTCTGCTCTCTTCCTCTGAGAAAGCGTGACGTGCTCGGCGGCACGGGATGCCTTAATGAGCGCGTGTCTCCTGCGGCGCCTGGCGCGGTTGTGCCTGGTTGAGCTCAAGCAGTGGTGTCAACTCCAGCTCCATGTAGGGATAGAGCGGCAGAGTGGACAGCGTCTGTCGCACGTCCTCCTGCGACTCGCCCGGCAGAACCAGCCAGATGTGCGAGCGATCCGCCTCGATGAAGATCGCCTGTATCGCTCCCTGCTCCCGCAACTCCGCGACGCGCGCCTGTTCGGCTGGCAACAGCGCCGCGATAGCGTCCCGCTGCCCCTGGACGAAGCCAATGCTGACCATCATGTTCATGTGTGATCCCCCCGAACTGTGGTGGAGTGGCGTCCTATGGATGCGGACGCCAGTGTTTCCGTCTCTCGCACTGAGAGAGGGTTGAGGGGGTCGTCTTGTGACACATCTCGGGTGAGAATGTCACGCAACATGATGATGCGGCGGTTGGGGAGTCTGCGATTTGTAGTGGTGTGCGAAGACGGTCGGCGTGGCCTGGCGGCTACGTCGAACGGCCCGGCTCAACCCATTCGGTGCGGTTGAGCCGGGCCATCGAGTGATAGACCAATGGGGAGCCTATTCGTAGCGCAGGGTCTGGGCGATGCGCATGCGCGACGCGCCCCAGACTGGAGCGAGGCTCGCCAGCGAGGCGACCGCCACGAGGAAGACCAGCATCGCCAGCAGACTCACCGGATTGAAGGCGAAGGGCACCGCGATGAGCAGCTTCCCCAGGATGGCGACGAACCCGTACGCCGCCGGGATGCCGAGCACGACGGCGACGGCCCAGGCCAGCCCGGTCAGCGAGAGCCCTTCGGTCCAGAATACGGAGGCGACGTTGCGCCCGGTCGCGCCCATCGAGCGCAGGATGCCGA
>CAYRVF010000060.1:0-30928 GCA_964427535.1 uncultured Ktedonobacterales bacterium | reverse complement strand
GCTGGAGCACGCGACCGTGAGCATTCTCGCCCGAGAGATCCCTGGCCTCGCCGTGAGTGCCCGCTCGAACTCGCGCGGCTTCGTGATCTTCGCCGACCTCGACGATGAACTGGTCCGGCGTGCCAGCTGCGAGGCGCTCGAACGCCTCCGCGCGGGAGAAGTCAACCTGGCAATTCACCCGAACTGTGGCACCAACCTCGCGGTCGGCATCTCACTCGTGATGCTGGGCTCGCTCGTCGCCCTCACCTCGCTCCGGCGGAGCACGCGTGTCGCGAGCGCGGTCGGCAGCACAGCCGCGGGGGTCGTGGCCGCGCGCCCACTGGGACAGGTGGTGCAGCGCCACATCACCACGCTGGCCGACATGCGGGGAATGCAGGTCTCGGGCGTGCGCTCGAAACGGCTCTGGCGGCGGCGTGTCGTCGAGGTGCTGACGGGTGACACCCCCGGCATGGCGGCGTGATAGACTGTCTACACGGCGACCGATGTCCGGCCTCTCCAGGCTGCATCGCCCGTGTTGAGGAGGTCTCATCCCATGCTCTCGAATCTCGGACTGCTCCATACACTGATCTCAGTGTTTTTCGCCGTGCTGGTGCTGTGCCTCATCGTGCGGATGGTGCTCTCATGGCTGCCATTCCCGCCGGGCAACCCCATCACGCTGTTTTTCCTGCGCATCACCGATCCCATCATCGAGCCGGTGCGGCGCCGCTTGCCGACGATGTCGGTCGGCCCAGTCGATATCAGCAGCACCGTCGCCTTCATTTTCACGTGGTGGGCGCTCGGCATCCTTGGCGCGCTGCTGGTGAGCGCCCTGCCCTACAACTGGTAGTGCGAGCGCACTCTCCCATATGCCCCGAGAGCAAGACGAGCGGGCGCCGCTCCTCCGCGAGTGCGATGGGCGGCTGCTGGTGAGCATCCGCGTGTCACCACGCTCCAGACGCGATACCCTGGCGATCGAAGGCGACGTGTTGCGGGTACGCCTCCGCGCCGCGCCAGTCGAGGGCGCGGCCAACGACGCCCTGATCGCGCTGCTGGCAAAGACGCTCCACGTGCCATCACGAGCGATCCAGTTGGAGCGCGGCGCCACCGCACGCACCAAACTGGTCGCTATCGACGGGTTGAGCGCCGCCGATTTCCTGGCACGGGTGGCAAGAGCAACGTAGTCAGGGCAGAAGACTGTGGCAGAGCCCGAGTGACAGGAAGAAAGCGACATGCCGCTTGAACTCGATCTCGATGCGCCAATCGTGCCAGGTGAGAGCGCCGCGGGTTTCCGTCTCCACCAGCGCCTCGGGAAGTCACTAGACGTGGAAGACGCGGGGTTTCGCCGCACACCAGTCCGTAACCATCGAGGCGGGCCCTCTGGGGACTTCCACTATAGCTCCGATGCGGTTGACCTCTGGCTAACCGGCGAAGGCGTTGTCATTCAAATTGGGGTACATGGTCCGTATCGGGGAAAGCTGATGGACCGCGTCGGGTTAGGTATGACTATCGATGACATCGAGCGCCTTGTCGGTCCGTGTGCGGAAGACTGGCAAGACAACCTGAGCATCATCGGCATCAGAGGGCTGGCTTTCGACGTGGCGTGGCGTCCCGGTCTTTTCATTGCGGAAGATCTGGACATGCAGTGGCCAGAACTCCGCTTCTCTCCAGTGACAGATTTTGTCGTCTACGAGGAAGACCAGCCGAATCCCTGGGGCTCAGTGACCATCGCCAGAATACCCGCTTGCGAATGATCAGGCGATATCGGCGAGCGGCTGAAGTCGGGCCGATACAAATCTCGGTAGGACATTGCAGGATACGTAGGCAGAGTTATTAGGGAGAGAGTCTGGAACCTGGAGTACACGCCGGGAAGCCAAATGCCGAGTAGGCTGTGATTTGGATTGGAAGCGCATATGGGTGTCGACATTAGCGGCTGGGTCGAGATTCGACCGCCTGTACCCGCATCGTGGATGAATCGTCCTGAACATGGATGGTGGTACGGCGTCGTCCGGATACATGACCTCGTGCATCGCAATCATGGAATGCTTGCCGGTCTCTTTGGTGTGCGCAATGGTCGGTCTGGCGGGGTCGCGGAGGTAGGACGCTTTCGAGCAATTGCCCCTGGTAGGGGAGACCCCCCGGGCGCATCCGAGCCATATTTGGACGAGCGGGACAACTACGGCGGGCAGGTCGGCGAGACATGGCTGCTCTGGTCTGAGATTGCCGCAATCGACTGGGATGAGGAAGGCTTGATCGAAGAACTCACACCACAGTTAAGACCAGAGCGGCGGGGCGATTACCTCCGTGACGACTGGGCAACGCTTTTCAAGCTGATGGCTGTGCTGGCCGAACAGTTCGGCGCAAATAACGTGCGTCTGTCTGTCTGGTTCGATCAGTGGTAACCCGGGAGTCGACGAGTGCGCCTCGCTCCATTTTCCTTGCCAGAAATCGTCTGAGACGCACCCAGTCTCAGGAGCCCGCGCAGTCGGGCTTCGTGGCCGGAAGGCCTCCAGGCGCGCGCGTGCCCGCCCGCGCCCCCGCTCGTCGCCCTAGCAGCGACGAACTCCTAAATCGGCTTGAGGTTCGCGAAGGCGACGTCGAGCGTCTTCTTGCCGACCGCCTTGTTCTCGAAGAGCACTTCGACGGACGTGCTGTCGGCCTCCTCGAAGACGTGCAGCACGACGCCCGCGCCAAACAGCCGATGCATGACACGGGTGCCCGGCTGCAGCTTCGTCGCCTCTGGTTCGGCCGGAGCCTCAGCCGCAGGGTTCTCACCAAGCGGACCCCAACCATCGCTCGACGACCGTGAGGGTGCCTGGGAGGGCTCAGACGATCGCTGGAAGCCACTGCTGCTACCGAACGAGTTGCCGCTGCCAAAGCCTCGACCAATCGAGACGCCGGACTGGCGCCACCCGCCGTTCGGACGCACACCGGCCGCCGCCACTCCACCGCTGGCGCTGCCGAGTCCGGCGCTTCGCGGGCCAGCACGCGACTCCACCAGCTCGCGAGGAATCTCGTCGAGGAAGCGCGATGCCTCCTGAAAGTTGCTTCCGCCGTAGAACGACCGGCGGAAGGCGCGCACGAGGTACAACCGGTGCATCGCCCGCGTGATGCCCACGTAGGCCAGCCGCCGCTCTTCCTCCAGCTCTTGCTGGCTCTCCAGCGAGCGCGAGTGCGGCAGAATGCCCTCCTCCAGCCCGATCAGGAAGACGACAGGGAACTCCAGCCCCTTCGCCGCGTGCAGCGTGATGAGCGTGATGGCGTCTTTCTGTTGCGCGTCGGCGAGCGACCCTTCGACACCGGTCTGGGTCGTGTCGGCCCCACCGACGAGCGCGACGTTCTCGAGGAAGAGCGCGAGCGCGACGGCCGGCTCGATCTCGCTGAAGTCCTCGGAGACGCGCCGCAATTCGAGCACGTTGGCCCAGCGCTCCTCGCCCTCCTCCGAGCCGTCACGCAACTCGGCGGCATACCCGCTGCGGACGAGCAGGTAGTCGATCATCTCGGGGAGCGGCCGCTCGCGCATCGTCCGCTCGAGGTCGGTCAGCAGCTCCTGGAAGCCCGCGAGCGCACGCTTGGCGCCCGTCGAGAGCGTCGGGTGCTGGTCGATGCGCCCTAACGCGTCGCGGACGGGTATGCCCTCGTTCTGCGCCCAGGTCATAAGCTCGTTGAGCGTCTTCGGCCCGATCTTGCGATTGGGCACATTGATGATGCGCTGCAGCGACGCGGTATCCAACGGATTCGCGAGCAGCCGCAGATACGCTAGCACGTCCTTGATCTCTTTGCGCTCGTAGAACTTCTTGCTGCCGACGACAACATATGGTGTGCCGGTGCGCATGCACTGCTCTTCCATCGCGCGTGACTGCGCGTTGGTGCGATACATCACCGCGACATCGCCAAGCTTGTACTCGCCGCGCCCCGCCAGCTTGCGTACTTCAGAGAGAACGAAGTTGGCCTCCTCCTCCTCGTTGTACGCTTCGTGGAGGATGATCTTCTCGCCGCCCTCACGCTGGGTCCACAGCTTCTTGTCGTTGCGCCCGACGTTGCGTCGCACGACGCTGTGCGCGGCATCGAGGATGGTCTGTGTCGAGCGGTAGTTCTGTTCGAGCAGGATGATCCGCGCGCCCTCAAAGTCTCGCTGGAAGTCGCGCACCACCTGCGGAATCGCGCCTCGCCACCCGTAGATCGACTGATCGTCGTCACCGACCGCGCAGATGTTCTTGTGGCCCGGCGTTTCGGGCGTACCCGCAGCGAGTAGCCGCACCAGCTCGTACTGTGCCTTGTTGGTGTCCTGGAACTCGTCCACGTGGACATAGCGGTAGCGGCGCTGGTACTGGCGCAGGATGTCGGGATTGCGCAGCCACATCTGATAGGTCAGCAGAATCAGGTCGTCGAAGTCGGCGGCGTTGTTCTCACGCAGCAGAGTGTCGTAGCGCGAGTAGACGCGGGCGGCAACCTCTTCGAGGTACTTGTTCACGACCTCGGCGTATTGCAGCGGGCTGAGCAGGTCGTTTTTGGCCCGCGAGATGAGGCTGTGGATCAGGCGCGGATTGAACTGCTTGGGATCGAGGTTCATCTCGCGCAGTATCTGGCGCACGAGGCCCAATTGGTCGTCGTCGTCGTAGATAGTGAAATGGCTGTTCAGCCCCATGCCGACGTTCTCGGCCTGCTGGCGCAGAATGCGCGCGCAGATCGAGTGGAACGTGCCGACGACGAGGTCGCGGGCGTCGTTGCCGATCAGCGCGTGCAGGCGTTCCTGCATCTCCTTGGCGGCTTTGTTGGTGAAGGTGACGGCGAGGATGTTCCACGGCAGCACGTTGCGTTCGAGACGCAGGTATGCGATGCGGTTGGCGATCACACGAGTCTTGCCGCTGCCCGGCCCGGCCAGCACGAGCAAAGGTCCCTCCGTCGTCGTCACGGCCTCTTGCTGCGGAGGATTCAGGCCACGCAGCAGATCGACGTGCTGTGTCACGGACGTGGAACTCTCGTCAAAACTCGTCATGTACGGTCATCCTCAACGAAGTGGAAAGTGTGAAAGGTGCAACCTCTACATTTTACCACTTCGCCGCCCCGATGGTGTACTCTGGTAGCCGGCATGTGGGCGGCCCGCTCACCGTCCCACGCCCAGCATCTCGCGGTAGAAAGCCTCGTACGCGTCGAGCATCGTCTTCAGGCTGAACAGTCGCGTGACGCGCTCCCGGCAGGCCGCGCGGCTCAGCTCGGCGATGTGGCCTACTGCCGTAGCAGCCGCATCGATGTCCCCCGGTGGCACGAGCCAGCCGGTCTCGCCAGACGCGACGACCTCGCGCAGGCCAGCGCGTGCGTAGCCGATCACGGGCGTGCCTGCCGCCTGCGCCTCACATGCGACCAGGCCGAACGGCTCGTCCCAGTGAACCGGGCATAGCACTGCGCTGGCTCCCGCCATCACGCTCCACAGTCGCTCGCTCGGCAGATCGCCGACGTAGCGCACATCAGCAGAGGGTGCCTCCAGATAGGGCTGGACGTGCTCGCGATAGTAGCGGTCGTCGTAGATGTTGCCCGCCAGCAGCAGCGTCTTACCCGCCCGCCGCGCGATCTCAAGCGCATCCTCCACGCCTTTCTCCGGCGTGATGCGTCCGGCGAAGAGCAGATACTCGGGCTCGCTCGCGGACGCTCCGAAGGGAATGCGCACGACATCGGTGCCGTTGTAGATCATGCGGCTAATGGAGCAGACGGGCGCGTACGTCTCGGCGCACGAGCGCGAGACCGTCACGAGGTCGGCGTGCCGGGGACTGCCGTCTGGCGGCGCGATCTGGCCGAGCACCCGATTGATGCCGGGGTCGACCGCTGGCAGGTGCAGTGTGTGGACGGTGGGTAGCGGCTGCACGGTACTATATGCAAACGCGCCCCAGTCGAAGGCATGCGCATGGACCACATCGTGCTCGCGCGCACGCTCGGCGATGCGGCGATAGGCGCGCAAAAAAGCATGCGAGGCGGGCAGATCGGCCGGGTCGATCTCGTCACCTGCGTCGTCCTCGTCCGCGCGTGCCTCGCTCGTGAAGGTGGCGGGCCGCATCTCGTCCGGCCGCACGTCGAGCGTCACCAGACGCACGGCCGCGACCGCTGACCCTGGCGAGGCGTAGAGCGTCACGTCCGCGCCACGCCGCGCGAGACCGGTCGCGAGATCAGCCAGCAGCCGTTGCGCGCCACCCAGAAACGGCGTCGCAATCGGCGAGACGAGTGGCGCGAGCAGGGCGATACGCATGCGGACTCCTGTGGAACGGTGCGACGGGATCGTGGCGGCTGCGCCAGCCGGATGCCGCGCATCTGCTGGCAAAACGGCACAGCCTGGCTTAGTCGAGCCAGTGCGGCTCGCCATAGTCGCCAATGTACGATGTGCGCAGCTTCCAGTCGAGCAGGGCATTGCGCTGGACGGTCAGCGTGAGCACGTGGCCGGTCCGCACGTCGTCGGTGAACATCTCGTCGAAGACGAAGTTGCCCAGGCTATACACAATCGGCTTGCCGTTGTACATCTCGGACGGCTGGATGACATGCGGATGCGCGCCGACGACGAGGTCCGCGCCAGCATCGATCGCGAGGCGCGCCATCGCCTGCTGGTGGCCCGTCTCGACGGGCTGATACTCGATGCCCCAATGCGTGAAGACGATCAGGAAATCGACCCGAGGGCGGGCCGCCGCGACCCCCTGCTGAAGCGCCTCAGGCGTGAGCCAGGCATGCCCCGGCGTGGAGTCTGTCGCCGCGAAGCTCTGCGGCTCGATCTCACAGAACGCCAGGAAGCCGACCGTCGTACCGCGCCGCGAGACGATCACGGGCTGGTGGGCCTCGGCCAGCGTGCGCCCGCCTCCCAGCGGCGTCAAGCTGTGCCCCGGCAGCGCGGTGAGCATGTCCACGAAGGCGTCTTTGCCGTAATCGCCGCTGTGATTGTTGGCAAGCGAGACGATGTCGAAGCCCGACCCCGCCAGTCGCTCGAAGCCGCGCGGATCGGCCTCAAAGGTGTACTGCTTCGGCTGCGGCGTCCCCAGGCGCGAGACGACGCACTCCAGATTGCCGACGGTCAAGTCGAAGCCACGCAGCATGTCAGCCGTCTGTGAGAACGGGAAGAGCGTATCCGTCGCCAGCATGTGGTCGTTCACCGAGCGGCCGAGCATGATATCTCCGGTAATGGCGATTGTGAGGGGCCGCGTGTCTGGCGTCGCGGTCGCCGATTTCGTGGCTGCCGTCGTAGGCGTGGCGCGCGCCCTGGAGTTGGACGATGCGCACGCGGCCAACTCAGCCGCTGCGGCCACACCACTCGCTCCCATCCCATATCGCCCAGCGCGCGCGAGGAGCTGTCTCCGCGTCAGCCGGGGACCGGACGAGCCTGACGGGTCGCCATGTCGCTGCATCACAACTCCCCACGGGCACCGTGCGAACGAGGATAGCCGCGCTACTCCCCGCGAGTCAGGCCAAAGTCGGGCTGGGCCTCGGCGACGGTGAATCCAGCCTCGCGAAGCTGGGCCAGCAGCGCATCGCAGTGCGCGCGGTCGCGTGTCTCCAGCGTCAGTTGCACCTCGACCTGTTCGATGGGCAGGCGCGGACCGGTGCGGTGATGCTCGACGTCCAGCACGTTCACGTTCTGGCGGGCCAGCAGCTCCAGCAGCCGCAGCAGCTCACCGGGCCGATCGGGCAGCAGCGTGTGCAGCACCAGGAAGCGCCCCTGGGCCGAGAGCCCGTGCTGGATGAAGCGCCCCACCAGATTCATGTCGATATTGCCGCCACTCAGCAGCACTGCCGTCCGCTTGCCCTCCAGCGGCAGCTTGCGGCCGAGCACCGCCGCGACGCCCGCCGCGCCCGCGCCCTCGACGAGAAGCTTGCAGCGCTCCATCAGCAGCAGCACGGCGTTGATGATCTCGTCGTCGCTGACCGTCACCACATCGTCGACCAGCGTGCGACAGATCTCGTAGGTGTAGACCCCCGCCGACTTCGTCACGATGCCGTCGGCGATGGAGGACACGGTGGGCAGCGTCACCAGCTTCCCCGCGTCCAGCGCGGCACGCATCGAGGCGGCACCGCTGGCCTCGACACCATAAATGCGCACGTCAGGCTTGAGCGCCTTCACCGCGGTCGCGATGCCCGAGATCACGCCGCCGCCGCCAATGCCGACGACGATCGCCTCCACATCGGGCAGATCGGTCAGGATCTCGAGACCCAGCGTGCCCTGGCCTGCGATGATGTCGGGGTCATCGTAGGCATGGATGTACGTCGCGCCGGTCTCGGCCTGAATCTCGCGCGCCCGCTCGTACGCCTCGTTGTAGTTCTCGCCGTGCAGTACCACCCTCGCGCCGTACCCTTGCGTCGCGGTGACTTTGGCGAGCGGCGCCGCCAGCGGCATGACGACCGTGCACGGAATGTCGAGGGAGCCCGCCGCGATGGCGACGCCCTGCGCGTGGTTGCCCGCCGAGGCCGTGATGACGCCACGCGTGCGCTCCTCAGGGCTGAGCTTCGAGAGCTTGTACGTCGCGCCGCGCAGCTTGTATGCCCCCGACCGCTGCAGGTTCTCGGCCTTGAGATGCACGATCGCGCCCGACATCCGACTTATCGTATGCGATTGCAACATAGGCGTATGATACACATGCTGTCGTATGACTTCCTGGGCATGCCACACGTCTTGAATCTGAGGCAACCGAGGTGCCACCGGTGTCGCGGACTGTGTCTCAGATGCGCGCTCGCCGGGAGAATTGGGCGTTTCGATCGCCTCGCGGCTCGTCTTCTGCGCTGATGCGGCCTGGCGAGCCCGTCCCGGCGATGGGACAGACGCGGCAGATGGTTCGGTGGCGGTCATCGACAACATTCCTCCCGGCTCGGGGTCGCGACAGCGGTGCTCGCGGCCGTCTTTCACGGCAATCGTAGCACACTTCCACCAGGTCGCGTCGTCTAGTATAATGAAGCGGGCAGTGTAGCCCGGACGCACCCAGTGGGTGACGACGGCGCACGCGCGCCGCAGGAAGAACGGTGAGGCACCCGGTGAACCAGCCGACCTCGACCTCTGATCCGGCATCGTCGTTTCCACTCGCGCCACTCGCGAGCAGGCTCGGAGGAAGGCGCGCCAGACGACCCGGCGCCGCCTGGGCTTCAGACCCACGCATCCGACAGTTGGCCGTCGTTCTGGGCACGATTCCTGTTCTCGCCGTGCTGCTGGCGCTGTTGTTGCCGCCGGTGGCGATGGTCGCGGGCGGCATCTGGGCAATCGTCGCCAGCCTGCGCGCGCTCTGGACCATTCTGCATCTGCTGCTTGCCGGAAACCTCGACGACGCTTCGGCGAGCCTTCCCCAGATCGACATCGCCGTGCGCGTCGGTGTGTTGTGCGGCGGATATGCGGTGCTGCTCTGCGCGCTGGTCGTCTTAATGACCGGTCTGCTGGGCAGGCGCTGGCGGCGGTTGTTCTTGCTGCCCGCCGCGATTCTGCTACCCGCCGGGTTCATCCTTTTCGTGCTGGGCACGCAGCTCGTGAGTACCGCGCCTCCCGGCACCACATCCGTTCCGCTCACCTGGCATCTGCCGCTGAGCATCTACCTCCTGCTCGATGCCGTGCTGCTTGCAGGATTCCTGCCGGACGCCCGGCCACGCATACGCAACGCGCGGGCCCGCGTTCGCCGTCGCCAGCCGCGCGTCACGCGCAAGCTATGCATCACCCACCCGCTGCCCATCGACGAGCCGTTGCCGGAGCTGCGGCCGGTGCGCTTCGGACCGTCGCGGCCGCTCTCTAGCTCGGCCAGGCTCCCCGACGAGCTTCCCAGCGCCGTGTCCATCCATCCCGACGAGCCCGCCGCCGGCCAGATGGACGCCATCGACGAGCCGCGGACTGCCGCGAGCGAGCCGCCGGAACTGGAGCATGCCGCGGCGACGGTTCCATTGCGCGAGCCGGCAACGCCCGCCCCCATCAGCCAGGATGACATCGTGACGGGTGTGCTCCAGACGCCGCACACCCCTCAGGGCGGTGGTGGATCGCACAGACATGGTACGTCAAGGGCAACGACGGGAGCACCCAAGGCCAAACGAGCGCGACACAAAGCTACGCGGAAACGGCGAGGCCGATGAGCTTATAGGCGAGCTTCGCCGCGACGACCGGACTGACATGTCCCTCGACGAGCGGCGACAACTCGACCACGTCGAATCCGACCACCCGGCGGCGCGCGGTCAGCGCCGTGAGCAAATCGATCACCTCATACCAGTCCATGCCGCCGGGTTCTGGCGTGCCGGTGCCCGACACCAGCGACGGATCGAGGGCGTCGATATCGATCGTGACGTACACGTCGTCGGTCAGCGTGTCGACGACCTGGTCGATCCACGCTCGCGAGCCGTTGCGCCGCTGCGTGGCGATCTCGCTGGCCAGCCAGATGGGGAGTGCACGGTCCTCGATCAGACGCGCCTCGGGCTCGCTGAAGCTGCGTAGCCCCACCTGAGCCGTGCGCGGGCAGACATCCAGCACACGGCGCATGATAGTCGCGCTGCTGAGTGGCGTGCCTTCATACTCCTCGCGTAGGTCGGCGTGCGCGTCGATTTGCAGCACGCTCATCGAGGGGTACCGCTTCGCGAACGCCCGCACGACGCCGATCGAGGTGAGGTGATCGCCGCCGAGCGTCACCACGAACTTGCTCCGATCGAGCAGGGCACCTGTGACCTGTTCCGTGCGGTCCACCATGCCGGCCGCGTTGCCCATCACCGGCTCGACCGCACGCAGCGTGTGGATGCCCACGTCGCAGGGCGAGCGGCGCAGCTCCACGTCGTAGAGCTCCAGGTTGCGCGAGGCGTCGATGATCGCCTGCGGCCCCTCCCGCGTGCCGGGGCGATAGCAGGTCGTGCCGTCGAACGGGACAGGCACGACGACAACGCGCGCGCTGTCGAATCGCGACTGCTCGTCGTCGAGATGCATGAATCCGCGACTCGGCAGCAACACGTCAGACAGACTCTCAAGCTCGTTCATAAGTACTGACCCTTTTGCGTATTCTTGGAGAGCGTCGCGACTTCACAGGCGACCAGCGCGACGTCAGACACGGCCACGCCGCGCGAGACAAACCAGATCAGTATATGCCACCGATGGGCAGCACCGGCGAACGTGTGCGATAATATATCGCATTAGCACCTGTCTTGTCTCTCTGAACGCGGCGCCTCTCTTGCACAAGGGGCGCCTCTACGTGATACACTTACAAGCGTATTGGTACATCTCGAATGCGCCTCTTCGCGAATCGTGCGGTGGGGATGGATAGCTAAGCGGGTTGTGGCTCGTGAGCGACTTTCGAGCGGCGCCGATATATCGGTGTGAATGAGTTTGTAGCGTGAGAAGTGATTGCTGGCCTTCCCCAGGCCGAGGCAGAAGTGTGGAAAAGGAGCCATTGTGGCTACCCGCATCTATGTAGGGAATCTGCCCTACAGCGCAGACCAACAGCAATTGACAGAGCTGTTCGGCGCGTTCGGAGAAGTGAATGAGGCGACCGTCGTGATGGATCGCGATACGGGCCGCAGCAAGGGCTTCGGATTCGTCGAGATGGCAAACGAGAGCGATGCGCAGAACGCCATCGCAGCCCTCAATGGAACGATGTTTGGCAACCGGACGATTCGTGTGAACGAGGCGCAGCCGCGTGCTGAGCGTGGTGGTGGCTACCGCTCCGGTGGTGGCGGCTACGGCGGCGGCTACGGTGGCGGCGGATACGGCGGTGGCGGTGGTGGTTATGGCGGCGGCGGCTACGGTGGTGGCGGCAACTACGGCAGTGGTGGCAGCTACGGCGGTGGCGGCAGCGACCGTCCGCGCCGCGACTATGGCAACGGTGGCAATGGTGGCCGCCGGGGCTACAACGACCGCCCCTCGCGTGACAATTACTATGGCGACCAAGGTGACGACACCGGCGGATACAACCGCTCCCGCTCCGATCGCTGGTAGTTCCGTCCGCAACCTAGAGACAGAATGATGGGAGCCGCGACTGGGGACATCCCAGCCCGGTTCCGTAGGTTCTCACCGGGCCCCTTTCCGCGCCGTGTTGGTGCTTCGCGACGTCGCTCGTCGCCCTCCGCTGAGGCGGAGGCACACACTCCAGCTTGGACGCGGAAAGGGGTCCGTGTGTATTTGAGTGGGGCCTCCGACTGCCAGATCCGGGCACGGCTTCGTGCCAGTCCGGCTATCTTATTCCGCGTCTAGCGCACGCAGCAGGTCGTCGCGCACCGCGTTGAGCACGCGCCAGATATCGGCGGGCTGCGTGGAGAGGTCGGCCAGCGTCGCGAGCGCCGCGTACGAACCGAGCGGATAGACCTCCACACTGGCGGTCTCATACCGCAACGCGACGTCGAGTGTGGCGCCGCTGCTCGTTTCCTGTCCGAGTGTCTCCGCCGTTCCCAGCACACTGGCGGCGAGCGCCCCGAGCGTCTCGGCGAACACCGCATCGCCCTGGCCCGCGCTCTCGATTGGCAAGCCGTCCCGTCCCACGAGCACCACCGAGCGCACCCCCGGCACCGTCAGAAATCGCGTGAGATAGTCACGAACGCTCGGCATACATCCTCCTCTGCCCTGACCGCTGGCTTCCCATTGTGTCTCTCCGGCGCCGGTCGTAGTATAGCGTACAGCGGTGCTGACGCAACATTGACGTTTACGGTAATCTACGATACCATCAGAGCGAGAACCAGATATTCTAAACGCATGGATGCGCGTCGACATGCGTTAGTGGCGGGCGCGCTCCAGTTGCGGAGTCCCGCAGGCAATGAGGCCGCGGAGGTCGCGAACGATGATGACTGAAGATACCCTACGCTCGGTAGGACACGACACGCGCAAAACCGCGGCGAGTGACATGCCTGTTCCGGCTTCCGCACGAACGGTGGCAGGAGAGGACTTCGTCCGCATCGAGCAGGTGGCCGTGCGCACCGGCTTGACGAAGCGCACACTGCGCTACTACGAGGAAATCGGCCTGCTCGCGCCGCCGACTCGCACGGAAGGCGGTTACCGGCTCTATAGCGAGACAGATATTCAGCAACTTGAGCGCATCAAGCGGCTGAAGGATCTGCTGGGCTTCTCCCTGTCCGAGATCCGCGAGATCGCCCGCAGCGAGGAAGAGCGGGCGCAGATCCGCGAGGCATGGAAGCAGGACACCGACCCCCATTCGCGACTGGCACAGCTCGATCGCTCAGACGAGCTATTGCTGCTCCAGCTCCGGCTCATTGACGAAAAGCTCGCGGGCCTTCAAGAGATGCGTGCGGGCCTCCAGGCAAAGCTCGATGCGCACATCCCCACCCGCAACGAGCTATTGCAGGCCATTGAGCGCGAGCAGACGCCCGAACAGTAACAACAGACCAGCTCTGCCATTCCCCTTGGTATGCGCCGGTGGTACACTGTGCTCTATCTCCCATACCGTACGCCCGCTCAATCGCGTAAGGATGAACTGGAGGGAGCACGATGCGCCGTCCATCCGATGCGTCTGACTCAGCAGCGTCCGATGTCCCCGGTATCGCGCGTGTACCCGCCGCTACACTGGAGCGGCCTTCTCGCAGAGCGCTGCTGCTCTCGCGGCGGCACTTCCTCGTCGCGGCGGCAGCCATCCTTGCCGGATGCGCCCGCGCCGCGTCGTCCGTTGCCCCACCCCGCCGCACACCAACCCCGTTCGCCCTGAAGCGGCAGGCCACGCTCTTCGTCGATGCCAGCGTACCCGCCGCGATTGCCACGCAGGCGGCGTCTCGCTTGAGCGGGCAGGCGGGCCTCGCTGGCGTGACCGCGGTGCCCGCGCAGACAGCCGATCTCGTGCTCACCTTCGGCGCGCTGCCGCCAGGCTATGTGGCGACGTCCGTGGGTGCCAGCCCGCTCGCCGCGCTCACCCACCTGCGCGTGCCCGTCGACACTGTGACGGCTGATCAGGCACGCGGACTGCTCGCCGGGTCGATTCCGGACTGGAACGCCGTCGGAGCCGGGTACAGCATCCCGGTCCATCCCGTCGCGCTGGACGGCATGTCGCTCCCTGCGGGGTGGTCGCTCGCGGCCGGCGCGCAACGGGTCGCCAACACGACCGATATGCTCACGGCGCTGCGGCAGCAACCGGGAAGCATCGCCGTGGTGCCCGTCGAGCTGGCGGACTGGACGGTGCGCAATCTCGGGGTCGACGGCATCTATGCCGCGCAGGGCCGGGGGAACGTCGCACAGTCGCCGCTCGGAACCGTACCGCTCCGCATCGGCGTCTCGCGGGCGCTCGTGGCGCAGGGGCTCTCCCCCGCGAAGCTCACGGCGCCGCTGGCCTCGCTGCTCGCCAGCGCAACGCCCACGTTCGACATGGTGGTCGCAGGCGACATCATCCTGGGACGCGGCGTCAACAACAAGATGGTCGCGTACAACGACTACACCTATCCCTACAAGGCCGTGCGCGACGAGTTTCTCACGGCGGATTGGCGTGTCGCCAACCTGGAATGCACCATCACCGACCTCGTGCCGATTCCCACCGATCCGGCGACATTCACTTTCATCACGAAGAAGCGCGCGGTGGAGGGCCTGACCTATGCGGGCATCCAGACCGTGACAGTTGCCAATAACCACGCGGATAACGGCGGCGCAGAGAGTTTCCTCGACATGCTGCAGACGCTCGACGCGAACAGCATCACGCACTGTGGCGGCGGGAAGAACTTGGCGGAAGGGCGCCAGCCGGTCATCCAGACCGTCAAGGGGACGCGGGTGGCGCTGCTCGGCTACAACGAGATCGCCCCCGGCGGACCCTACGCCAGCGACGGCGGCGCGGGTGTAACGCCGGTCGATCTCACCACGCTGCCGCAGGACATCGCGAGCGCGCGCAGCCAGGCGGACCTCGTCATCCCCTACTTCCACTGGGGCATTGAATATACGAAAGACCCCACGACGACCCAGCAGCAAGCGGCGCATGCCGCGATTGACGCGGGCGCCGATATGGTGCTCGGCTCACATCCCCACTGGGTGCAGGGCATCGAGTCATACAAGGGCAAGCTCATCATCTACTGCCTGGGCAACTTCATCTTCGACCAGGACTGGTCCGTACCCACGCAGGAGGGACTGATGCTGCACCTCTACTGGCGCGGCACGCAGCTCGCCGGCATCCGCTTCGTACCCTACACCATCCGCGACCGCTGTCAGCCAAACATCCTGCCGCTCTCCGCCGCGCGCGACACCTTCGACCGCATGTGGACGGGCACCGATCTGCTCGCCAGCGGCCAGAATGGCCCGGAGTACGAGCCGTAAAAGGATATCAGCGACTCTGGCCGCTTTGCTGCGCCGCGCTGCGTCCGCCTGTAAGTTCGGGCGAAAGCAGGGGAACAACAAGTCTCAAGCGGGCGTCGTATACAGTGGACGGGCAATAGGTGTCTGGGGCGCGGAAGCGGGCGAAGCATGCTTCGCCCCTACAAAACGGCGGGGCGGCGAAGTACGTGTCCGTGCGGGTGACCGGAGCGTCGAGAGTCGGAGAGAGGGCGAGAGATGATGGACGCGCGAGAGACGAGGGCGCACCAGTCACGGCGCCTTCGTGGGCGTCTGGCAGGCGTCGCCGCATCCTGCGCCGTGCTCGTCGTGCTTGGGCTGTTCGCGGCGCTCTTTGGCTGGCTGCCGGAGCCGTGGCAGACCTTCATCCAGACCGGCAACTTCACGCTCGGCAGCGCGCCGCCCACGCCGACGGTCGCGTGGGAGACGTACGCCGACCCCAGTGGGCTCTTCAGCGTCCGCATCCCCGCAAATTGGACCGCCTCACACGAAACCGGCACCGCGACGTACGGCGACCGGACCGGCAGCGCCACCGTCACCAGCATCCACGACCGCTTCAGCGATCCTACGCTCGGCGACGCGAGCGCTGCGTTCTTCGTCTATGCGCTGCCGATCACGACCGACTTCGACCACCAGTGGTATTGCCAGGGGAGCGGCGGGCTGCCAGCGACCCAATTTCACGGCATTCCGGCCACCACGCTCGGTGACGGGGTGACGGCAATCTTCGACACGACGAACGGGCACTTTCAGATCGCGTACAGCATTCCAGGCGTGAAGGAGCCGATCCACTCAACGCCGGCGATGACCCACATACCGCCGACACCAACGCCTCTGCCCCAGGCCGAGATTCAGGCCGACCAGACGATCATCGACAGCATCTTGGCGTCATTCACGCCCGCGAGCACGACGCCACTCGCCTGTCCAGCGTGACCATCCTGAGCCGCTACCAAGAGCGCCCAGCGGCGACGTTGATCAGCACGATCGCCGCGAAGGCGATTAGCAGCCCGAACGGTCCGGCGACGCCACCCGCGATGGCGACGAGCGGGATGCCGAAGATCAGCGAGCAGATCGCGATGCCGGTGCGGTTCTCGGCCGACATACCGGCCGGTCGCGGCTTCGGGGCTGCCTCGACTTCGCGCCGTACTTGCGTTGTAAGCTGCCGAACCAGGCGTTCGATGAATTGATCGTCATAGCTGGTGCCGAGCTCGCGCCGGGCAGTCAGGGTGGCCTGCAGCTCGCGCTTCATCTCTTCGCTGTCAGTTTCGGACGACATGAGGCGTTCCTCTCCGGAGAACGGAACCGAATGGTCTTGCTCTACTCAATACTACGCCGAACAGCGACAAAAGTTTGCGCGGACGGAGTGAGATCGCCTGGAGCTTTCGGAGTGGCGACCCGGGCGGGGAAGACCTCAGCCGCGAGTGGGTGCCCGCCGCAGCAGCGCCTCATTCATCGAGCCGGTGCGATAGCCGCGCAGATCGAGCGTCACGTACAGATATCCGGCGGCGCGCACGTCGCGGAACGCCTGTTCGCGGATGTCGTCGTCGAGCATCCGTGGCAGCTCGGCGGGGTCGAGCTCAATGCGCGCAATCTGCTCGTGGTGCCGCACGCGCAGATGCTTGAAGCCCAGCTTCCGCAGCGCGCGCTCGGCGCGGCCCACCTGTGCCAGCACCTCAGGCGTCACACGCACGCCATAAGGGATGCGCGAGGAGTAACACGCGAGGGCAGGCTTGTCCCAGATGGAGAGCCCGAGGAAACGCGCGAGCGTCCGCACGTCGTCTTTGGTGAATCCGGCGTCGTCCAGCGGGGCGCGCACTCCGCGCTCGCGTGCGGCGCGCTGCCCAGGCCGCCAGTCGCCCCGGTCGTCGAGGTTCATACCGTAGGCGATGTGCTCCAGACCAAGCCGCCGCGCGACCGGTTCGAGCACATCAAACAGCTCAGTCTTACAGAAGTAGCACCGGTCGGCGCCGTTCGCGGCATAGCGCTCGTCGTCGACCTCGTGCGTTTCGACGAGTTCCAGGCGCGCGCCCATCGCGGCGGCCACGCGCACGGCCTCGGCGGTTTCTTCGTCGTCATATGCCGGGGAAGACGCCAGACAGCCAACCGCGCGACTCCCCAGCTCATCCACCGCGACTTTGAGCAGCAGCCCGCTGTCGACGCCGCCCGAGTAGGCGACCAGCACGGAGCCAAGCGCGCGCACCTGCCGCCGCAACGCATCATACTTGGCGGCAAGCTCTGAGGAGAGCGCCTGTGCGTCCGCCACTACAGGCCCCGCCGAACGCTCGTCTTCCGTGCGCACATCGTCTCGCATCGCGTCTGGTCCTCTGCTGTGGTCGATCCCCGCCGTTCCCGGCGCCTGGCGGCTTGTCACACATAGCCACAACCGGCGTCCGGCTCTGAATTGTATGTCTGCCTGACGCCAGTCGTCAAACCGGTCGCAACGCGGGAGTGGCGAACCGCACGGATAAACACGACCTCGGATCTCATCCTGATACGTGGAGCGGGCGCCACGCACAACGCGAGGATGTCGCAGGCGGCGGCCAGACCTGTGGTGTCGTCGTGGCGGTCGTGCGTGACAGTACCCAGCGCATCGAGGGGGCCGGGTCGGCAGGCCTACAAATGTAAGGCGTAGCCCACATCGGCGAAGGCGATTGCCACGTGGAACCCTTGGTTGTCTGGACAATTGAACCCAACTGCGGCGTGCGCGGTCGGTGTGCTCATGCGGCGATCCTGTTCAGCTCGGTCAGCGCGTCCTCGGGCAGCCTTAGCGCCGCACCGGCGACGTTCTCGCGTAGATGCGCGACGGACGAGGTCCCGGGGATCAGCAGAATGTTCGGTGAGCGCTGGAGCAGCCACGCCAGCGCGACGGCCATCGGGGTCGTGCCCAGACGGGCGGCGACTGCGTCCAGCGTGTCGGACTGAAGCGGGGAGAAGCCCCCGAGCGGGAAGTAGGGCACGTAGGCGATGCCCTGGGCGGCGAGGGCGTCAATCAGGTCGTCGTCGTTCCGGTGGGCGAGGTTGTAGAAGTTCTGCACGCTGACAATCGGCGCGATGGACTGTGCCTCGGCGATCTGCTCGGCGCTCACAGTGCTGAGACCGAGATGCTTGATCAATCCCTCCCGCTGCAGTTGCGCGAGCACCGTGAACGGTCCGGCGATCGAACCAGGCGTGGGGCTGTCGAGCCCCCCGACGCGCAGGTTGACGACGTCGAGTGCGTCGAGGCCGAGGTGGTCGAGATTGTCGTAGACTGCCTGGCGCAGCTGCTCGGGGGCGAGCGCCTGGGGCCAGCCGCCTTCGGCGTCGCGAAACGCGCCAACCTTCGTGACGATGTGCAATGAGTCGGGGTACGGGTACAGCGCTTCTTTGATGATCTGATTGGTGACGTATGGGCCGTAGTAGTCGCTGGTGTCGATGTGGGTGATACCCAGCTCGACTGCCTCGCGCAGTACGGCAATAGCGGCGTCACGGTCCGCGGGCGGGCCGAACACGTGCGGGCCGGCCAGCTGCATCGCGCCGTATCCCACGCGGGTGACCGTCAGATCCTCGGCCATGGTGAACGTTCCGCCGGAAAGTGTCGTCGCGTCCATCAGCATTTCCTCCTTGTTGTGTCAACTCCACGGGCATCCCGCCGATGCGTCCGAGCCGCGACGGCGTCAGCACCGGATGATTCCATAAACCGTTACGCGGCGTAAACAGGAAGAGCCCTAACAATCCTAGGAGCGGCAGGGAAAGACAGACCAGGATCCATGCTATTCCTGAATGATTGCACATGGATGTACAGAGCTGCGAACATGTAGTAGGTAACGAAGCACCACAGCCCGCCAACAGGGTGCCCGACATGGCCGCGACCTGAGAGTCACCCATCGCCCGAGCACTTGCCTCGGCCAGCGAAAGATCGCCGAGTTTCTGGACGTGCCGGCGCAGTTGAACGAAGAGGCATCCGAGGTAGACCTCTGATCGGATGCCAGCCCAGGTGCCAGCGGCAGATGCGAAATCGAGACCTGCTCGACACTCTTGATTTCGCTGCCCGGAACGACGGACGAGCCCGAGTGCTTGGCGCAGATACAGCATTCGTGGTCAACAACGCGAGGCTGAGGGAGTGGCGAACCACGCGATGAGACACCAGCACGGATGTCGTCCGGATACGTGGGGCGTGCCCGACGGACGAGCCGACAGCGCGTCCCGGCGGCGACCACGCGCGTGATCGCCTCGCGGCAACGCACGCTCGGAAGTGTCCGTCGCGGTCGGGGACATGTGATGCGTTATGGGCCGCCCCGTGATCCACCCCGTTCGCCACTTCCGCTAAGAGGCGACCTGTCCGCTTGTCGCCATTCGCGCTGACGAATGAGAGATGGCGAGGCGCTCGCTAGCGTGGTGTGCGCTTCTGCTCGGTCGGGTGGAGCGCGCCCAGCGCGTCGCCTTCCACGGTCCGCAGCAGCGAGGCGCCGTCGCGCTCCACGGCGCGCGTGGCGGCTACGAAACCGCGCACAGCCTCGACCAGCAACACGGTCAGCCCGCCCGCGTACGCCGCGAGCACGGCGAAGCCGACCGTAGCAATCGTGGTGAGTTGATGCGGCGGCCACTGGTGAAGCGTGGCATACGAGACGGCCAGCACGACGATGATCGCGATCACGGCGCAGATCAGCGCAGTCACGACGATACGGAGCAATGCGCGGAAGATCGTTCCGAAAATATGCCGGGCCACGCTCATGACGTTCCTCCCCTTCCTCCTCCGCCCCCCGGTGCCGATGCGATCCAGACCGTCGGGCACAGGCTCCTACTTCACGCGGACGACGAGATACACAATGTTCAGCGCGGTGCCAAGCAGAACGAAGACGGCGAACCAGGTGTAGAGCCAGCTGGTCGCCTGGGCCGCGAGCCGCCGCGCGCTGTCTTGCGCCGCCCGGATACAGCTGGTCGCGGCTACAACGGCGAACGGCAGCGAGAGCCACCCCAGCAGCAGCCCATGTGGTGCTCTGAGCGGCAGCCCAGCGGCGAGCAGCAACGCATACGCCGCGGCGATACAGAGGACGATGAGCGCCTGGGTGCCGCGCGCGCCAAGGAGCACCCGTAGCGTCTTGCGTCCGCGCAGGCGGTCAGATTCGGCGCTGCGCATGCGGATGGCGAGAATGGTGGCGAGCGTCAACACGCCGAATGCGAAGCCAATATCCATCTGCACGGAATTGGGGTGGCGCGTCTGGGCGAGCACCTGCGCCGCGACGAGAGCCGGACCCAGCGCCGCCGCCACGACGACATCGCCAATCGGCGTAGCGCTCAAGGGGAACGGCGTGGTGGAGAGCGCGACGGAGGCGGCGACGCACACGACGCCGATCACCGCGACGGGTATACCTCCACGATGCACCGCCGGAATGCCCGCCAACGCGGCGAGCACGAAGCACACGACGCCCGCCCGCAGAAAGATCGGCCGGTAGTGTTCCCGCTCCCACCGGGCGGCCTCCTCGATAGGAGCGCTGACGATGTCGCCAGTCGGGGTCAGTGCCGCACGCGACTCAAGGAGCGCGGCGCCGATGAAGATGAGGAGTGCCGCCACGAGGCCCGAGAGAGCCGTCCCGAACGCTGGATGCTGGCCAACCAGCCAGACGCTGAGCGAGCCGAAGATCGCCGGAGCGACTACATAGAACCAGGCTTCAGGGTGCGCCGCCCGCACAATCGCGGTCACCAGCATGCTCACAGCTGGAGTGGACGCGGCGTCGGCGGGTGCGCCGGAAGTAAATCCGAGCATGCCCGCCGTGCCATCTGTGCTACTCTCGTCGTGCATGCGCTGTCCCCCTTCGCCGACCGCATGTCGCCTGCCCGTGCTCGCAGGATACCATTGACAAGTTGCCAGATAAAGAGGGTTCTTTGGTTAGGGAGTACGCATGACCGCGCGCGGCCGCATGCCAGCGAAGAAAACCAGGTGCCTTAGAAGCCGCTCGTGCGGTCCCACCCACGTAGGCTTTCCTCGACACGTGTCATCGCGCTGTTCAGTCGCTCTTGTGACATCGCGAGGGTCAGATCACCACGGGTCTTCTCGAGAATGCCGCGCACGGAATCAGTCGTACGGCGCAGGTTGCCGGTGATAGCGTCGGGGAAATCAAGCGTAATGAGCACGTTGTAGATCTCGTCCATATCGGCGAGCAGGTCTTCGCAGCCGTCGAGCTTGCCCAGGCGCATGCGGTCGAGCACGTAGCGGCGCAGCTCGCCCACCGCCTCGCCCAGCCCGTTGAGGTAGGGCGCCCACTCGACGCTCAGAGACTCCGGCAGGGGCAGCGGCTCTCGCCGGATCAGGGCGACCGTCAGCGAGGCCTCGGCGAACTCTTTCTGGGCGTCGGCGACGAACCCGGCATAGAAGATGTCCTGGTGCTCGCGCAGGTCGTGCGACATCTCGCGCAGCAAGCCGCCTGCCTCGTTCAGCAGACGCTGCGCCTGCTCGCCCTCACCCCGATGCACCGCGCGAATCGCGTTGGCGCACAGCCGGATAGCGGAGCGCGACTTCGGCAATGCGCGCTCTCGTGCCGCATATTTGGTCGACAGATAGTTATGTGCGGACCGGCTAATTGCTTGGAGGTCAGACACGGTGATCGTCCTTTGCCGCGGCGTCCTCCGCGGCGTCTCTACCTGACGGTCCCGGAAGGTGCGCCCGGTGCCGTCCAGGCACCAGCACCGTCGCACGGCGCAGCTCAACAGTCTCACTCGTTGCAGGTGCCATGCCTACGCGCATCATGCCTCGTGGCACTTAGTGTATACGGTCCCTTTGCCGCGTGTCAAACCTGGACCCCGCCACAATCCGGTAGGAGAGACCCTCCCAGCTGGGCCGGTTCAGCCCCGAAATCACCTGCCGAGATAGGCCGCATGCGCGCGGTCGACGGCGGCAAGCTGCTCCGAGCCAAGCCGGGTGTAGACCTCCGCCCGCAACGCGAACGCTTCGACGGCCTCCGGCTCGCGGTCGATGGCCCGTGTTAGCTCCTGGGCGGCCTCGCGGTCGCGTCCCAGCGCATGCAACGCGGCTCCCAGTATGTAGGGACCGCGATAGTCACCAGGAGAACGCACCTGCATCAGCTCACCCAGCTCCAGCGCCTCCATCGCCTGGCCCTCGCGCAGCAGCACCTGCGCCTTCATCGTCATCGCCGCACAATCGTCCGGGTCGGCGGCCAACACGCGATCCAACGCGTCGAGCGCGGCATCCGTGTCGCCAGAGGCGATGCCTCGCCCCGCTTCACTGAGCGCCATGCGTTTCAGCAGTCCGGCGATGCGCTGATCGGTAGTTCCCGCGCTCGTATCGGTATCCGCCAGCCGAAGGCGGCCAAACGGCGCCTGGTGATCGAGATCCGGCGAGACACCCGTGGCGACAGCCTTACCCAGGTCCTCCAGCGCGATCTCCTGCCCGGCGACAAGGGTGGCGCCTCGCGCCAGGTTCTCGGAGACCTCGCGCAGGAAGGTCCAGCCCTCACTCAGCAGCGAATGCGGGACGCCGACGAGGTCGAGCTCGGGCCGGCCAAACTTTTGCAGGCCGTGAGTGTGCAGCCAGCGGCTCTCCGCGTCCCACACCTCATCATGAAAGCTCAGATGCCCGAGCGGCGCATTCGATGCGAGGGCGGATACCTCTCCACCTCCGAAACACCGCTGCGCCGCCGGATCGAACACGGCGCCGTGGGTCAGGTCGAGCACCGCGCGCAGCACACGCACGCACCAATCGAGCACCACCTGCGCGGCGGCATCGGTCATGTCGACCCGCAGCCGCAGAGCGAGCGTGCCGTCGCGCAACGTCTGCACGTCGTCGGGATACAGGCTGCGCGTGAGCAGGGTAAACGCGCGCTCCCCCATCCCGGTCAGCACCGGCGCGTCGTACCGCAGCACTGAGAGCACGGCCCGTGATGCACCAGCGGGCGCTTCAAGCACATAGGAGCCGAGGCGTGTGCGGCCAGTCTGGCTTGTGGACGCCGCGGCCCCAGCAGTGGGAGAGCTGGGGGTGTATGAGACGACCCGCACGTTCCCCGCGACGAGTGATCGGGTCAGGGTGTCTTCGCCCGGCGGATCGGCAAAGCGCGAGACGACGAGATACTCGATTCCCACATCCTGGGCCATGCAATCCTCTCCCACCTGCCCGTAGCAACCGTTCTCCCTGCGCCGACGAGGAACACGGAGGCCATTGTAGCACGACGACGTGCCTCGGAAACGAGATATTCGCGCGTCTCCCGCCGGCCCTTCTAGGGTGGTGGCAGAGAGCGAGCACGCAACCACAGGAGGAAAGAGACGGAAGTACTACACAGGCATGCACACGGCGAAGGCGCTCGTCTCAACATTCAGCGCAGACTGCTCGGCGTGCGGAACGTGTCACTGCCGGGCGAAGTGGAAGATGGAAGAGGAGGTGGTTTGTCGTGGCAAAGTTGCCAGCGGACCTGCACATCACGTACCAACTCCAGTACCGTAAGTGTGGCAAGCCCACGTGCGGCACGTGCAAACGTGGACCGGGGCACGGCCCCTACTGGTATGCCTACTGGCGTGAAGGCACGAAGCTCCGCTCAGGGTACATCGGCAAGGCCCAGCCTGTGAACGCCCCGGCGGCGGCGATCGCGCGCGCGGAAGCCCGGCTCGCAGCGATGCGGGTCTCGGCGTAGTCAGCTGCAATGTTCAGTGGGCCCGTCAGGGCATACGTCGACATGTAACGCACTTATCGGTTCTTTCTCCGCACGGCATATTCCAGATAGACGACGAGCCACCCAATTTCTCGGGTGGCTCGTGTCGTTGTGGACAATCAGAGAAGTACCGTCCGGCCTCTCGATGTGGCGCGAACTCTCATGCGGAAAACTCGTCGAGCAAACCGCGCTCGAGCAGCCACCGCTGGAAACGCAGCCGGCGCAGCACCGCCTCCGCCTCGCGCGCCTCACTGGAGTGAGAGATGCGGTCCGATACATGAATGAGGCGCAGGGCCTCAGATCGTGTGAATCCCTGGGCTTCGAGCTCGTCAAGGTCCTCCTCGGACTCCTCGGAGTCTTCGTGCTCGTCGCGTGGCAGTTGCAGCGCCTGCTCAGTTGCCTCCGCGCCAGAAGACGCTGGCACCTTGCGCCGCTTGCGTCCGCCTGATGTGGTCGAGCGCGCCCGTCGCCCTTCATTGCCCTCGCCGTCCGGCTCCGCTGGCTGTTGAGCCTCGTCGTCCGGCGTTTGGGCCTGTTGATCTACCTCGAAATCGTTAGGATTCTGAGGTGTCGCCTCTCGATCGAAGGCATCATCTGTGTGCTCAGTCATATAATTCCCCCGCGCGGGCAATAACTGCACCCGCATGGATAGTGACGCCTCTTCGCTCCGGCGGCCTCGTTGCCAGTCACTGCGTACTCTTACGTAGATACTACCTACATACTACGTATGGTACCCCATCTAAGTTAACTGGTGCAGCCGAGAGACGTCGCGGTGATAGGGCGGGCCGTGCGGTTCTCCGGTTTTTCCTTCGGAGAACTATTCTTTCGCGCCCCATCCCAATCGGACAGGGAAAGCCCGCAACTGGGGACAGAGGTCCCCAGTCCTCATCTCAGAGAGGTGCGTCGGTCAGCGTTTTCTCTCGCTAGGCACTGAGCTTGCTGGGACGCTGTCGCTATGCTACCATCCCAGAAAGACACTGTCCGGAGACCATCCGCGACGTTACCGTCAGACGAGACACTCCCGTGCAGGTAATTACGCTCTATATGAAGGCAGGCTGCCACCTCTGCGACCAGGCGCGCGAGCACCTGGAAGAGCTCGCGACGCGACACGAGTTCGAGTTACGCGAAGTCGATATCCGGCGTGACGACGCGCTCTTCGAGCGGTACCGCTATCGCATCCCCGTCATCGCGGTGGACGGCGTCGAGCGGCTCGAAGGGCGCATCGAAGCGGCCGAGGTGTTTGACCTGATGCCGTAGCGGAGCGCCTGGCATGTCCTGGGCGGCGCATGGCGAAGAGACCAGCGGGGCAGTTTGAGAAGGCGAAGAGGGATACATGGACCGTCAGCAGACAATCGCACAACTGCGCTATTGGGCGACGAGCGCGCGACACGAGGCCCAGATGGCCGACACATACGCCAATCAGCTCAAGTGGCAGGGGCAGGCGCAGGTGCTGGCAACCGTCGCCGCCGCGCTCGCCGATCAGCCTGAGAGCGACGACACCTTCACCTTCTGGCGCCGCGTGGTCGGCGATCGGGAACAGGCGCTCGCATCCTGGCAGGAGCAGCAAGAAGGCCCCGAGGTGATGTACCTCTCGGGACAGGTCGCGGGCTACGATCTGGCGCTGACCGCCATCAAAGATGTCGCAGGGCGCGTGTGGCCGCGCCTAGAGCCGCACGCCGGTTGAGCGACGGCGAGAACACGTCCGTCCGGAGTATCCACAGCGTCGTGGAGGGCCGCATGCGAATAGTGCTCGCGCCGCAATCGCTCAAGGGGAGTCTGGATGCGCGGCACGTCGGCGAGGCGATGCACGCGGGTGTGCGTGGCGTACTGCCTGACGCCCAGGTGAGTGTCATTCCAGTGGCCGACGGGGGTGAGGGGACCGTTCGCGCGCTTGTCGCGGTGACAGGCGGAGAGCTCCGCACCGCGACCGTCACCGGGCCACTCGGCGAGCCGGTGCGGGCGGAGTATGGCATCCTCGGCGGCACGAACGCGGGCACCGCTGTGATCGAGATGGCCGCCGCGTCAGGTCTGCCGCTCGTCCCGCCCGCCAGGCGTGAACCGCGCGTCACGACCACCTACGGCACCGGAGAGCTGATTCGTGCCGCACTGGACGCGGGCTGCACGAGCATCCTCATCGGCATCGGCGGCAGCGCCACGAACGACGGCGGCGCGGGCATGGCGCAGGCGCTCGGCGTCCGATTCCTCGACGAAGAAGGACACGAGCTGCCATTCGGCGGAGCAGCCCTTGCGCGCTTGCGCTCTATCGACGCGTCAGGGCTCGACCGCCGTCTCGCGGCGACTACCGTACGCGTCGCCTGCGATGTCACCAACCCCCTCACCGGACCCGAGGGAGCCTCGGCAGTCTATGGCCCACAGAAGGGCGCCACGCCAGCGATCGTCGCCGAGCTCGACGACGCGCTGGCCACCTTCGCGGAGCGCATCCGGCACGACATCGGCATCGACGTCGAGGCGACACCCGGCGCGGGCGCGGCGGGCGGACTCGGTGCCGGGCTGATGGCTTTCGCCCACGCGGAATTGCTCCCTGGCGCGCGTCTCGTCTTCGACGCGCTCAAGTTCGATGAGCGGATACGCGACGCGGATCTCGTGATTACGGCTGAAGGGCGGCTCGACGCGCAGACCGCGTTCGGCAAGTCGGTGGGAGCTGTCGCCGAGGCGGCACGGCGGCAAGGCGCACGGGTCATCGCACTGGCAGGCTCGCTCGCCATCGACGACGAAGCGCTCGCCGCGCTCGGCATCGACGCCGCCATCCCCCTGCCAGACGGCCCAATGACGCTCGACGAGAGCATGCAACGCGCCGCCGAGCTGACAACAAAGGCGACGGCGCGCGCGCTCCAGCTTGTTCTCACCGGCGAGATGCTAGCCAGAACGACACACCCGCCGGCGGTCTCGTAATCAGGGCCTCACCCTCGCCAGCCCTATTGCCCGTTCTCTTGGAGGGAAGGAGTCGGGGGATTAGGTTCCGCTCCGCTCCTTCAGCTCGCGGCGCAGGATCTTGCCGGAAGCCGTCTTGGGGATGCTCTCGATGAAGATCACCTCGCGGATAGCCTTATACTTCGCGAGCTGGGTGTTCACGTACAGCATCAGCACCTCGTCCGTCACTTGCTGGCTGGGGTCCACGACGACGAACGCGCGGGGCACCTCGCCGGCCTCCTCGTCGGGTACGCCGATGACGGCGGCCTCGCGCACCGCGGGATGCTCCAACAGCACGGCCTCTAGCTCGGCGGGCGCGATGGGGAAGGCCTTGCTCTTGATCATCTCCTTCGCCCGGTCGACGATGTAGACGTAGCCCTGCTCGTCGATGTAGCCGACGTCGCCCGAGTGATACCACCCGTCGCGCAGCACGCGCGCCGTCTCAGCCTCGGCCTTCCAGTAGCCGCGCATGATCTGCGGCCCCCGGATGCAGATCTCGCCGACCTCGCCTGGCGGGAGCTCACGCCCGCTGCCGTCGAGGTCTACGACCTTCTGCTCGGTGTCGCTGATGGGGATGCCGCCGGACTCATACTTGTTGAAATCGGGATCGACGGGGTTGTAGTGGGTGAGCGGCGAGGCTTCTGTCATCCCATATGCCTGCTGCACCCGGATGCCCGTCGCCTCCATCACCCGGCGCGCGACCGCTGGGGCCATCGGCGCGGCGGCACACAGGAAATAGTCGACGCGTGGGAACAACTCACGGCTCAAATTCGGCATCGCGGCGAGCGCGTTCAGCACTGGTGGCACCAGCGGGAAGATCGTCACGCCCCGGCGGCGCACGAGCGAGAGCGCCTCATCGGCGGCGAACCGCTCCATCAGCACGAGCGCAGCGCCCGTGAACAACGCCTGACCCATCAGCGCCACACCATAGATGTGATACATCGGCAGGAAGACGAGGAAGACGTCATCCCCCGTCACATGCGCCGAGGCGATGAACTGCGTGAAGTTCGTGACGATGTTGCGCTGCGTCAGCATCACGCCTTTGGGCAGACCGGTCGTGCCGCTGGAGTAGGGCAACGCGAGCAGGTCGTCCATGCGCACGTCGACGACGGGCACGCGCTCGGGGGAGTACGAGCGGATAAGCTGCCCGAACGGAATCACGCGCGGGTCAGACGGGTCGGGCGAGCTATCCGTCACGAGCACGTGGCGCAGTTCTGGCGCGCGGGGGCGGGCGGCGAGCACGAGCGGCAGCAGGTCGCGCTGCACCACGACCGCGCGGGCATCGCTGTTCTCCAGTTGATAGGCCACCTCACGCTCGCGGTACGACGGATTCATCGGGCTCACGATAAGGCCTAGCATGCTCGCCGCCGCCCACGAGATCACGTACTCGGGCCGGTTCAACATCATCAGGGAGATGCGGTCACCCTTGCGCAACCCCAACTCGTGAAACGCAACCGCCGCCGACCGCGCCAGCGCATACAGCTCGCGATAGGTGATCGTCATATCGCGCCAGTAGACCGCGACATGCTCGGGCACGCGCATCACGGTGCGTGCGAACATCTCGTGAAAGGGCACATCGGGATAGACGAGTGGCGGTCGGAAGAACTCCGGATGGCTGTACGGCGAGCGATGGATCGACGTGCCTGCCATCGACCCGGTCTGTGGAGATGTCACGATAGAATCGGCCATAACCTGCTCCTCTCTGAGCCCCTGGATGACGCCGCGAAGAGGATTCCCAACGCTTGCCAGCGTTGCCTCGCAGTGTACGCACTCGACAAAGGAGCGTCAAGACGGTGCGGGAGCTGGCACGTGGACCTGCCCTCGACACAACTTTAGGCATATCTTGCTCAAATCGTAGGCACATGGTATTCTGATTTTAGACATCTAAAAACTGGAAGGGCCCCGATGACCAGTGATGCGGTTCGTGTCCCGCTGCGCGAGCTCTCGCCGCGCGCAGTGGACTGTCTGAAATACATCTACAAGCTCGAAGAGCGCGGCGAACGTGTCTCGACGTCCGCGATGCGCGAGCGGCTGCAGGCGCAGGAGCCAAGCGGCCAGCTCAGCGATGCCAGCGTGACGCAGCTCTTCAAGGCGCTGGCGGAGCAAGGCTACGTCACGCACACTCGTTACCGCGGGGTCGAGCTGACGCCACAGGGACGCGACGCGGCGATGGAGCTGGTGCGGCATCACCGTCTGCTCGAGCTCTGGCTCGTGCGGCACCTGGGCTATAGCTGGGACGAAGTGGACGCCGAGGCCGAGCGCCTGGAGCACGCCATCTCCGAGAACTTCGAGGACCGTGTCGACGCCCTGCTCGGCCATCCCACTGAGGACCCGCACGGCGATCCCATCCCGAGCAAGTCGGGCGAGGTGCGCAGCGAGCCGCTGATGCCGCTGGCGGCGCTTCCGCCGGGACAACCAGCAGTGGTGCGGCGCGTCAACGATGACGATGCCGCCTTACTGCGGTATCTGGCCACGCTCGGCCTCGTGCCCGGCGCCTCGGTCGTCGTCGAGGAGCTCGCCCCGTACGGCGGCGTCGTCACGCTTCGTATTGGCGATGAACGGCACGCCGTCGGTGGTGAGGTGCCGAAACAGGTGCTCGTGAGCGCGGTAGAGATTGCGGTAGCACGCTCAGACAAGGACGCCTGAGTGTGAATTTGCGGTCAATATGAAACAGGGAGTAATGCCATGAGGACATATCCACGGCCAGCCCAACAGGCTGACGGCGTGCCAATGGGGAGCATCCCAGAAGAAGTGGGGCTCACCGCGGGCGCGCGCGCCGCGCTCGATGGCCGCCGCCGTGGGCTGAAGGCGATCCTCCCGTTTCTGGGTCCGGCGTTCATCGCCTGTGTCGCCTATATTGATCCCGGCAACTTCGCGACGAACATCCAGGGCGGCAGCGCCTTCGGCTACACCCTGCTCTGGGTCATCGTAATCGCCAACCTGATGGCGATGCTCATCCAGACGCTCTCTGCCAAGGTGGGCATCGCCACCGGACAGAACCTTGCCGAGCTGTGTCGCGATTTCTTCCCAAAGCCGGTGGTCTATGGTATGTGGGCGGGCTCAGAGGTTGCCGCGATGGCGACCGATCTCGCCGAATTCCTGGGCGCCAGTCTCGGGCTGTATCTGCTGCTGCACATCCCGCTACTGCTGGCGACGCTGGTGGCGGGCGTTGCGACGTACGCCATATTGCTGCTCGAGCGCCATGGCGTGCGGCCGCTCGAAGCCGTCATCTCGGCGCTCGTCGGCGTCATCGCGGTAAGCTACGTGCTGGAGACGATCCTCGATCACCCCGCGTGGGGGCAGATCGCCTTTCACAGTGTTGTGCCGCAATTGCCCGCCGGCAGCGTGCTCATCTCCGTCGGCATCATCGGTGCGACCATCATGCCGCACGTGATTTACCTGCACTCTTCGCTGACCCAGAACCGCATCATCCCACGGAGCGAGGCCGAGGCGAAGCGCATTTTCCGCTTCAGCATCCCTGATGTGGTCGTCGCGATGGGGCTGGCCGGACTGGTCAACATGGCAATGCTCTATATGGCCGCGGCGACCTTCCACGCGCACGGCTTCACCGGCATCGCCGATATTCCGTCGGCGTACAAGACGCTGACGCCATTACTCGGGTCGGCCGCGGCGGCGATCTTCGGCATCTCGCTGCTGGCGTCGGGGCTGTCCAGCTCAACCGTGGGCACGATGGCAGGGCAGGTCATCATGCAGGGCTTCGTCGGCTTCACGATTCCTATCTGGCTGCGCCGGCTGATCACGATGGCGCCCGCGATCGTTATCGTCGCGCTGGGCGTAAACGCGACGCAGGCGCTGGTCGTCAGCCAAGTGATTCTCAGCCTGATTCTGCCCATTCCGGTCATCGCGTTGATCTACTTCACGCGGCGGCATGACGTGATGGGCTCGCTCGTCAACCGCACGAGCACAACCATACTGGCCATCGGCTGCGCGGTCGTCATCGTCGCGCTCAACGCGCTGCTGCTCTACCAGACTTTCTTCCCTTCTGCATAGGGTGGGGGTCACACGGTACTGTCGATTGCTTGACGTCTCGCCGGCGACGGGCCTATACTTGACTGCTGGATGAGCCACTCGGGGTGTAGCGCAGTCGGTCAGCGCGCATGGTTTGGGACCATGAGGTCGCCGGTTCGAATCCGGCCACCCC
>CAYRVF010000059.1:0-31451 GCA_964427535.1 uncultured Ktedonobacterales bacterium | reverse complement strand
CTCGTGGCGGTGCTCTCCGTGCTGCTGCACATGGCCGTGGCGGCTGCGCGCAGGCACGTCCGCCGTCTGTTTCGCCCGAGACGCTCACGCAGCGTCTTCGCCTAGTAAGCGGCACCGCTCGTGCTGATGGTCAACGGGCGCACGTTTCGCGCAGAAAGACGCGGCAGCCAGGACGTATATCCATGACTGCCGCGTCTCGCATCTCGCTCTGCTGATGTTCCCGCGCGAGAACGCCACGCGGCGTGCCCACTTAGCGGTCGCGAAGATGCTTGTCGAGCTCGTAAATGGCGAAGCCGCCGAGCGCGGCGGTCGCGACGGGGTGGTTCATTACCGTGCCGAAGACGTTCTTCGCATACTGGCTCGCGTGCTTGTGCATCGCGGCGACCTGCTCGGCTGTGGCAGACTGCGGGTCCACCGAGGTCAGCGTCTGCGCGTCCGGATGGTCGGAGCCGGCGAGGCCCTGCTGGAACTGCGCGGCGATCGCGGCGCGCTGCTCGGGGCTAAGCTGCGCGTAGATCTGCTCTGGTGTCTGGTTCTCGAAATTGTCAGCCATCGACGTATTCTCCTCTGGACACAGCGGCGACCAGCCGTCCTCGGCGCCACCCTCATGCGCGGCTCCCCAGCGGATGTCAGCCCGTGTGTGTTGATCCTCCACCTGCGGCGGCCAGTATCCTGGCGACGCCATCACCACTCCTTGCGCCGAACTCCAGAAAAGCAGGCGCTCGCCTTGGAGCGGCGCTCTTACCATAGCAGATCGCTTCGCAGGATGCTAGTGTGCGTAGCTCACACTTCCGCGCCGGTCTCGCGTCGCACCGCTGCTCAAGCGCTGCCGTGCGGCTCGTCGCCCTGCCCCGGCTCGGCCCGCTCCTCGTAGTACTCCTGGATGTGCTCATAGATGCCATCGGGGAACTGGAGCTCGCGGTAGACGTTGCAGGCGGTGGGGTCGTCCGCGTTGGGGCAGATAGGGAAGTCTTGCCGTGCCTGCCATTCGAGGATGCGTTCGCGCTTGGGCGGGTTATAGTCGTGCTCGCGAACCTGCGCGACGAGCGCGCGGGCCTCGTGTTCGTCCATCTCCGGCTGATGCTCCAGTAGGCGTACCATCGCGTCGTCGTCGAGGAAGTGCCGCGCGACCATCACGAATGTGAGCCGCCCGTAGTGGCCAATGTCCGTGCCGTCGGCGAGCGCGTCGAGCAGGTAGCCCATCATCGGTGATTGCCGCAGCGCCTCAGTGCCATCCTGCCGCCTCTGGGCGCCGTCTTTTGCCTGCGTCGCGCGATGCTTCCGTGTATGCGTGTCGCTCACGTCTCTCCTCCTGTCGGTAACAGCTTGTGAACATCTGTTCTACCGTAACTGACTGGCAGGATGTGTGCCAGGAGGGCTGCAGGCGAAGACGTGGCCACGAAGACAACAGATGGCAGCCGACGCGTAGTGAGCATCGGCTGCCATCAGCGGCTCTGCATCGCTCCCGAGGGCGGGCGGGAAGGATGCGCGTTAGTTCGTGAAGATGCGGAAGATGTTGCGGCCGCCCTTGTCGTCCTGATCGGCCCCCTGTTGCGGACGCTGCTGCTGCGCGCCGGGCTGGCTGGAGCCAGGGAACGAGTTGTAGTTCGCGTTGTCGTTCCAGCGCGGACCGCCCACGCTCGGCACCGGCGCCGTCGGGCCGTCTTCCGGCCTGCCAGCGGGGCGACTGCCCGCGCTCATCCAGTCTGGCACGGAGGGCGCGTTCGGCGGACGCGAGGGCGTCTGAGGTGCCGACTGGCCGGGCGCACTGCCCGACTGCGCCAGGCGCTCGTGGTCGATCCAATCGTACGCGCCGCTGAGCGCGTGCTCGCACCACGTCGAGTAGTCCTTCGGGGCGAGGCCAGTGCGCTCGAAGTGATCGAGTCGGCGCATCGTCAGCACCAGCCAGTCCTCGCCCTGCTCCACCATGCGGTCCAGCAGATCGGCGCCGCTCACGCCGCTGCGCTGCAGGCGCTCGATGGCGCCCAGCTCGTTCGGCGTGGGGCGGTAGGTCGCCTCTTTCGCATCGTTGTCGCGCAGTTCGGCCGTCAGCCCAGCAATCGTCTTGTCCAGCTCGCCCGTTACGCGGTCCACGTACCAGGAGAGGTAGCTATCGGAGACCTGTTGCATGGCCTCCAGTGGAATCCGCTCATAGAGCTGTGTCACTGTCGTAGGATCGGACACCTTCGCCCCATTCCCTTCCCAACTCGCCCATCAGTCTCGCCGTGGAGGAGACCGACTCTCGTCGCTAGCATGCGCCGGAGCGCGGTCGCGTGCCGCTCGCCGCAGGGAGTGCTAGCCGCCACGTTGGGCGGCTAGCACTCGCATCCGCCGGTTAGTCGTCCTCGGCCCGTTGGCTCTGCCACCAGCCATTGACCGAATCCGCGTTCGCCGCTGAAGTTCCATTCCCATTGCTGGAAGACACCGGCGAGCCCGCGGGATGCTCATCCACCGTGCGCGAGAGCTCGCGCATCTGCTCCAGTGGATCGGTCGACATCTGTTCCGCCCGCGCCAGCAGGCTCGCAACGACCGCATCATCCGCCGCTGGGGCCGCGACCGGCGCGGTGATGGGCGCGGGTGCGGGCTTGCTCGCGGGGGTCGTCACGGCGCTAGGCGCGGGCTGTCGTATGTCCGAGCTTGTGTCTTTGCCCTGGCCGATGTCGGGCATGGCGGCCTTGATGACGTCGATATCGCTCAACGCGTGCCCCTGTTGAGTGTAGTTCAACAGCGCGGCGATGATCGGGTTGTCAGTCTCTGGCAGGTTGGTCCTGCGGCTGGGAGCCATCTGCTGCACGCGGGCGCGCTCTTGCTCCAGCGTGTTGATCTGATCGCGCAGCCGGCGTCCAATTTCCTGGTGATGCAGCCACTGCTTGTACTTGCCCATGCGTTTGTCCTCGCTCGTTCTCGGAGCGAGCCACCCTTCCGGCGGCTCGTTCGCGAGACCGCTCGTGCCGGATCGGGCGCTCCCCACGACCCCGCGCCACCACATCTGTGCCGTCAGCCGGCATGCTCGCGCCGGTCTGCCGCGACATGCGCGCGCGGTTGCTACCGGAGCGGAGCGTCGTCTCCGCTTCCATGGGGAAGGGAGCGAACCGGCGCCAGTATACCATAGCGTCCCAGAGCGGACAATTCGGCGGCGGCGAGGCATCCAATTGGGCTAGGGGCGGACCTCTCCCCCAACCCCTCCCTTCGGAGGGGAGGGGCACTGGGGGCGGGCGTTCATGACGAAAGGCATGGGGGCATCTGGGGCGAGGATGGAGGTGCCTCACCCCAAACCCCTCTCCCTGCGGGGAGAGGGGCTTCTCCGTTTGTGGCATCACTGCCCGGCAGGCCACAAACGGAACACCCCCTTCCCCTCGTGAGGGGAAAGGGGGCTGGGGATGAGGCGCGCTACTCGACGTCAGTATGCTCGGGTGGCATCGTGCCGGGGTAGGTCTGGCCCTTGTCGGGGGTCGTGGGCGGCTGCGGCTCGGTCGTGTCCTCGATGACGATGCGCACGGGCTGCGGCGTGTTACGCAGGCGGCGGGCGCGGTAGTCCTCGATGGCGCGAATCTCGCCGCGCTTCTCGGGAGTCTCCTCGTTCAGGTCGCCGTTGAGGTCGCGAACGAGCGCACGGAAGAACCGGCTCACGCGGCTCCAGCGCGGCGGGAAGTCCTGCGCGAGGAAGCGCTCGGTACCAGGCGCACCCGCCGCCGTGAAGACGAATGGGCGCCCGCCGAAGGTGTATTCTACACGTGTGAGCGGCACACGCATGACGCGCACCCGGCGCGAGAGCACGCGCCGCTCAGACTCTCCAGCAGATGGCTCCGCCGGCAATGCGCTCGCCGCCAGCTCGTGTGCCACACTCCAGACCGCAACGGGCACACCCGCTGGTGCCGTCTCCGGAAGCTGATCGGCATTGCCCTCCCACATATCGTCGGAGGCTACGCGACGCAGCATGCTCTCGTCGAGCCAGCGCGCGATCTCGGGGTCCTCCGCCGGGAGCACGCGGTCGTAGATGCGCGTGTCGAAGCGGCGAGTAATCTCGCGCGAGCGCAGCACTCGGCCGGTACCCTCGCAGGCAGCGCACGTCGCGAAGGTCGACCCGTCGCAGACCTCGCAGACAAGCTTGCCAGTGCCACACGTGCAGGCGACGGTGCCGTCGGTGCAATCCGGGCAGGGCAGCGTCTCGCCGGAGGCCGGCGCAATGGGCGCCCATTGCGCGGATGGCGGCAGCGGCACGCCGTACTCCTGGCGCAGCCGCTCGGCAAAATCGGCGACACGCAGCGTCGCATCCGAGGCGAACCGCTCGGCATGCACCTGGAAATAACTCTTGTCGGCGCGCGCGCGTCGCTCGGCGGCGGGGTCAGGGATACGCGCCCGGCCGTGGCAGCGCTTGCAGGGGATGCGCGAGCGCCCGTGGCAGACCGGACACTGCACGAAGCCCCGCCCCTCGCAAGCGGCGCATGGCCGGTGCCCGCTGCCGTTACAGACGCGGCACGCCGCCGTCATCTCGGTATGCTCGATACGCTCGCGCCGCTCACCTGACTCGATCTCAGGCACGGTCGCGAAGTCGTAGTCCCAGACCGGCAGCACCGGCCCCGGCGCCTCCGGCTGCTGGCCACGATAGGGCTCCGTCGCCTCAGACTGCCAGCGGCTCTCGCCTCGCTCGCGCAGCTCGACGCGCCAGACGCCTGAATCGTGCAGTGACGTGACACGCATGCGGTCGGGGAGCTCCGGATCGACCAGAAAGTCGATCTTTACCCAGCGACGGGCCAGCGCTCGGGCGCGCTCCTCCTGCTCGTGCGGATCGCCGGGCTCGTCCATGTCGGGCGGTGTGCCTGATTCCTCCCACAGCGAGGAGGCGCGATCCATCACCTGGCGCACGCGCGTGCCGAGGTCGCCGGCCGAGTCGAGGATAACACGCATCGTCTCGCGCGCCTGCCGTTCGAGCTCGTCGTGCAGGTCGTCGTAGCCGCCAGCGCCGCCAAAGCCGTTGATGCCTGGCCGTCCATCTGGGCGCGGAGTATCGTCTCGGCCGTTCCAATCATCGCCCACGGTGTTCCTCCTGTGTATTACTCCGTGGCCCGCGTGAGTGGGTCCGGCTCGGAAGAGGTCTCGCCCGGGAATCCGGGCAGCAGTGAGGGCTGCGTCGCCCCCGACGTGTCACTGTGTTTACGCCGAGAAGAACGTCGCGGTTGCACCTTCCGCGCGGGTGTCGCGCTTTCAGTTTCCGCGCTCGCGGCAGGCGGCGCGCCTGGCATGGCGACCAGCGCATCGAACATCGAGCCGCGCTCGACGACCAGACCCACGCGCAGTGCAAGCGCCTCGGCCAGCGTTGGCGATGCGTCGGGCAACGCGGGAAGTGCGCTCCGCAAGCCCTCCGCAAACGCATCGAGCGCCAGCCTGCTCTCGGGCGAGCCAGCTACGAGCGCGTGCGCCGCGCGAGTGGCCTCGGCAATCCACGCCCCAGAGCATAGCCCGACCCCTTCGACCCACTCGACGGTCGCCGCGGCGTCTCCACCTGCCACCGTCAGCCGCCGCACCGCCTCGGCAAACTCAGCGCGAGTGTAGCATCCCAGCAGGGCGAAGCTCTCGGGGACGGCGATCCGTCCGCGCCGCGCAACTTTGGCCAGCGCCACCGCGACGTCGAGTCGCGCGAGACGCCGTGGCCAGTCATCATACACGTGTTCCAGCGCCGTGAGCACCGCTTGCGCGCTTACCGTATGCGCATACCACAGCAGCGGCACCCGGCCGCCCAGCGCGGCAAACTCCTCGCGTGCGGATTGTGGCGCGGCGACGAACAGCGCGACTTTTCCGGCGAGCGCCGACAGCTTGCGCATCTTGCGCTCGCGATACTCTGGGCGCCAGTAGCCCGCGATCTCCAGATAGATACGCTGCCGCTCGCGAGTCAGCGCGAAGTCGGGAATCAGAATGGTGCCCGCGGCGAGCAGCGGCTCGGGCTCGCGCTCCAGCCGCCAGCCATGCGAAGCTCCCGCCCGTTCGAGCGAGGCGAACTCGTCGGCGAGGGTACGCTCCAGCGAGCTGTCGAATGCTTCGTCGCGGATGGTGACCCCATCCGCACTCAGCGGCGCGGCAGCCTCAGCCTCCTCGCCGAGCAGACCCAGCAGGCGCGCATCAAGCTCGAAGCGCACCGGACGGCCGTGCAGGTAGACCGAGGCCGCGCCGCGCAGTCCGGTCCCGCCGAGCGCCGCGTCGCCGCGCCGTCCTCGCCGCCGGTAGCCCAGCAGCACGCGGCAGAGGCGCGCCAGCCGCTCGCCATACTGGTTCGCCGCGCCCATCACCTCCTGCGGGCCATACAGCGTGATGGCGACAGCGCGCTCGGATGGCAACGGCTCGCCGCCCTCACTCGCGGGGTCGGCGTCGTAGACCACACCACGTTCCGCGACCCGGCGCTGCTCGACCTCAACCGGCTCAGGAGGCGCGTCGGCGAAGGCCACATCGTACTGCACGCCCATGCGTCGCGCGAGAAAGCACACGTTCTTCACGACCGTGCCGATACCGCTCCCCGCGCCCGGCGTGGCACTCGGCGAAAGCACCCACTCGACGTGCGCCGCATTCGAGAGCAGCGCTTCGACCGCGAGCTGGTTGTAGCGAATCGCCAGCGCGCGGGGCGACGGCGGCGCGTGCTCAGTCGGCGTGAGCACCGCGTCGTCGTCGGCGTCCAGTCGCAGCAGCGCATCGAGTATGGCGCGGCGCAGGCCCAGTCGGTGCGCCAGCCCATCTAGCGCGGCCTCTCGCTGGTCACCGGGGAGATAGCCAGCGCCCGACGTGTTCACCGCGTCATAGAGGCAGAGGCGCAGGTCGATCGGCGAGGAGATGTTCCACGTGGCCAGGGCTTCCGCCTCCGCTGTGCTCGCGGGACCCGGCCACGGCGGCGACGCCCAGACGTACCACTCACCGAGAGAGATGGAGAGGCAGCGCGCCAGCCGGTAGTCGCCGACGAGCTGCGCCGCCTGGCTCTCTGGGAATCCGGCACGCGCACGACCCGCCCAGGCGTCGTAGAGCGCGATCAGCTCGGCGAGCGCGGCTGGCGGCACGTCCGGCGGGATGAGATGCGGCGACAGGGTGACAGTGCCGTGCCGCCGTGTCAGCGTCTTCTTGAGGTCATCGATGCGTAGCCGCATGGGCGCTCCTGGGACAACGAAGATGATGCGCGCCGGAGTTATCCATTCCGCCGCCGGTCGGCAACGTGCTCTTCGGTGGTGCCCTCGGTCACCAGCTCGTAGAGCACCGCACGGGTATCCTTGGGACGCAGCACCCGCCCGAGCCGCTGGATGTACTCGCGCCGGGTGCTGTTGCCGCTGACGATGACCGCTACGCCGCAATCGGGAATATCGACGCCCTCGTTGAGCACGCGGCCCGAGACGAGCTTGGTGAAGCGCCCCTCGCGGAAGCCTTCGAGCACGAGCCGCCGTTCCTCGTCGGGCGTCTTGTGCGTGATGCGCGGAATGCAGAAGCGCTCGCTGATCTCGTCTACCAGCGCATTGTACTCGCTGAAGACGAGCACCCGCTCGTCCGCATGACGGGCGAAGATGTCTTCGAGCAGTGGCAGCTTGGCGGGCGCGTTCAGCGCGAGCGAGCGTGCCTCGCGCCAGGCGAGCATGGCGGCGCGGGCCTCCGGATCGCGCGCGCTGGCCCAGAGCACCTTGCGCTGGAAGTCGGCGGGCGTGGCGATGCGCAGGTTGCGCCGCCGCACGAACGTGCGGTAGGTCTCGCGGGCACGCACGTAGCGTGCGGAGTCCTCCTCGCTGAGCGAGACTCCTAACCGCTGCTCGTCGAACCCCGCGAGATAGCGCCTGGCGGACAGCTCGGCGGCCGACTCGCGGTAGACTTCCGGGCCAATGAGCGTCTCAAGCTCCAGATGGGCTTCGTCGGCGCGCTCAGGGGTCGCACTCAGGCCGAGGCGCAGCGGCGTGAACGCGCCGTCGGCGATCTCGCGGTAGGTCGGCGCGGGCAGGTGGTGGCACTCGTCAAAAATCAGTAGCCCGAAGCGGCGCAACAACTCGGGATGCAATTGCGCCGACTCATATGTGATGACCGTGAGCGTCGTCACCTCATGCGCGCCTCCACCGTAGACGCCGATCGCCTCGTCAGGACAGCCGAGCGTCTGGGCGAGCGCGCGCCGCCACTGTCCGAGCAGATCGATGGTAGGCACGACGACGAGGGTAGCCAGCTCCACATCCGCGATGGCCATCGCGCCGACGAGCGTCTTGCCGCTGCCGGTGGGCAGCACGACGACTCCCCGGCAGCCCTCGGCGCGCCAGGCCGTCAGCGCCTCCTCTTGATACGGGCGCGGCGTCAGCGTCAGCACGGGCTGCCAGCCCAGCGACAGGCGCGTCTCGAAGCCGACGTCGAGGGCGACGCCGCCGCCAGCCAGCAACGCGGATTCGATGCGGCTGAAGTCGCGCGGCCGGAAGCGCAGAACACGCTGGCGGACATCGCGCCGCAGGAGCGCATTCGCGGCCAGCACCTCATCCGGGCCGAAGAGGGCCGCGTACAGCCGGTCGTCGTCGAGCCGCCAGAGCGCGTCGGGCACGACCAGCGCCAGATCGCGTCCACGCCATGCAATTGTGATTGTGGGCGACCCGGCGGGATCAGCCGTAGGAGTGCCGTCCATGTGTATTCGTCCGTGTTCCTGCACGTGCGTTTGCGATGTGCTTATCCACCTGGTCATCCTCGCGACTTTTGACCGGGTGCATAAGACGCAAAGACTGCCCAGTATCTGCTAAGGCTTGAGAACAGCGTACCGCAGATGCGTGACGAGCGGCGAGTGCGTCGCCTCCACGATCTCCAGTGCCACCTTTCGCCGGTCGATTCCATCGAAGAGTCGGACGCCCCTGCCGAAGACGACCGGTGCGAGCGCGATGGAGCACTCGTCGACGAGGCCGGCGTTGAGGTACTGCACAATGGCGTTCGCACCGCCAGCGATACGGATATCCCTGTCGCCCGCGGCCGCGCGAGCCTGGCGCAACGCACTCTCGATGCCGTCGTTGACGAAATAGAATGTGGTCCCGCCTGGACGCTCCCACGGACTGCGCACCTGGGTGGTCAAGACGAAGACCGGCGTATGAAACGGGGCTTCCTCGGGCCAGAACAGTTCTCCGCCCTCGAACATGCGCTTGCCCATGATGCTCGCACCAGTCCGGTTGAAGGTCTCTTCAAGGATGCGGTTGTCCTGGCCGGTCTCTCCACCTTCGCCCAGGTGCAGGTTCTCACGGAAAAATCGCTGCTCGACTATCCACTGCTGGAGCGCGTTCCACTGACTCAGCCAGTCGTTGTAGGTGGGATCGTCGGCGTGGGCAAGCTCCATCCCATCCGGAGCGATAAAGCCGTCGAGCGACATTCCCACGCTGAAGAATACGTTACCCATGTCGTGCCTCCATCCAGGCTCCACATACACATCGTGCCATCTGTCTCGACCTGAGTCTCTGTCAGCGCCCCCCTATTCTGTGCGTACGAACGAAAAACGGCCATTCTGTCGAACATTGTCTCCCGTTTTCCGCTACATGGCCGTTATACACGGTGCGGGAGCAGCGGATTTGCTCCTGCCGTGGTATACCCGCTGCGATGCGAGCGCTGGCAGGCAGAATGGGTGGGCGTCATTGACGCCTTCCTTGTCTACATCTATAGTAGAGCTACTATCAGGCGGAGTATGTACGCAGAAGGAAGCACCGCCGGCATGTGCGGACTGATGAGGCGGAGCGCTGCTCTCAGCGGGCGGTGCGACTGGGCAGGAGTGCGGCTGTGAGTCTGTTGGATCGCATGAATAATGGGGAGCAGCAGCCCCAGAACGGCGCCGGCAACAGCGGCCCCCGCGGACCGCTCGGCGGCCGGATGAATGGATCGGGCGTCTCGCCACATGGCATGCCAATCGCCCCACCGACCGGCGGGCTGCAGAACCGGTTTGGTCCCGCGGAGGCCAGCCCGCTCACCTCGCGCGGGGGCGGGCTCAACGCGCAAGCGCCTGGCGTAAATAGCGCCCGCGAGAACAGCTTCTACGAGCTGAAGCGCAAGGTGCAGGCAGCCCTCATCGCCGAGCTCGACCCCAAGATGGACCTCTCGCAAACCCAGCAGGTACGCCGCACCATCGAGGAGCTCTTCGGCCGGATTCTCGATCAGCAGGGCGTCGTGCTCAACCGGCAAGACCGCGTCAAGCTCTTCGAGGCGGTCGCCGCCGAGATCCTTGGGTTCGGACCGATCGAGCCGCTGCTCAACGACGACTCGATCTCTGAGGTGATGGTCAACGGGCCGCATCAGGTCTGGGTCGAGCAGCATGGCCGTCTCTACCGCACCGATATTCGCTTCCGCGACGACGAGCACGTCATGCGCGTCATCGACCGCATCATCTCGCCGCTTGGCCGCCGCTGTGACGAATCGCAGCCATATGTGGACGCGCGCCTCCCCGACGGCTCGCGCGTGAACGCCGTCATTCCGCCGATCTCGCTCGTCGGCCCTGTCATCACGATCCGAAAGTTCTCGAAGAAGCCGCTCGAACCCGACGATCTGGTGCGCTTCGGCTCGGTGACGGCTCCGATGCTCGAATTCCTGCACGCCTGCGTCGCGGTGCGGCTCAACATCATCGTCTCGGGCGGCACTGGTAGCGGTAAGACGACCCTGCTCAACGTGCTCTCGCGTTACATTCCCGCCGACGAGCGCATCGTCACCATCGAGGACGCCGCCGAGCTTCAACTCAAGCAGGACCACGTCATCTCGCTGGAGAGCCGCCCGGCGAACATCGAGGGCAAGGGGCGCATCGCCATCCGCGATCTAGTGGCGAACTCCCTGCGTATGCGCCCCGACCGGATCATCGTCGGTGAGTGTCGCTCGGGCGAGGCGCTGGACATGCTGCAGGCCATGAATACGGGACACGACGGCAGCATGACGAGCCTGCACTCCAACAGCCCGCGCGACACGCTCAGCCGTCTGGAGACGATGTGCCTGATGGCCGGGATGGATCTGCCCCTGCGCGCGATTCGTGAGCAGGTGGCGAGCGCGCTGCACCTTGTCGTCCATCAGGAGCGCCTCAAGGATGGCAGCCGCAAGATCACCAGCATCACTGAGGTGATGCGCATGGAGGGCGACGTCATCAGCATGCAGGACCTCTTCGTGTACGAGCAGATGGGCATCGAGAACGGCAAGGTCGTCGGACGGCTGCGTCCAACGGGCATCCGACCCAGCTTCACCGAGAAGTTCGAGATGGCTGGCATCCACCTGCCACCGAGCATCTTCGGCTACGGCGATGGCGGCTGGCAGGGCTAGGGAGCTTCGTCCACCAGGTACAACGCGGATTCTATCGGTCAAGCGGTCAGGCAAGGCGGGTGAGGTATGGGGGGACTGGGAGGCGTGCTGGCCATCGGCGACGCACCGCTAGGCGGCTCGGGGATCAATGTGCTCGCCGGAGTGCTCGCCGGGATCGCCATTCTGCTAGTCTTCGCTGGCATTCAACGAATGACGACCACGCGGGCGGCGTCCGTCCGCGATCGGCTCGACGCGCTGGTGGGACCGGCGGCTGAGGCGCGCGCGCCCACCGATACGTCCCGGCGCCAGCGCCGCTCACGGCGAGCGCGTCGGGTCTATCCAGGGGCGACGAACGCGGCGCAGGCGAATACGTTCAGCACACGCCTCGCCCGTGAGCTCGCGCAGGCCGACCTGAAACTGACCGTCGGCGAGTTCATGCTGATCTCGGTGGTGCTCGCCAGCGTGGGCGCGCTGCTCGGCTTCGCGCTCCCGCTGCCGGGGCACTTCATCCTGGCCGTCGTGCTGCTCGTCGCGGGCATCTGGGGGCCGCGCATCTACCTCGCGCGCCGCCGCAACCAGCGACAGCGGGCATTCAACGGCCAGCTCGCCGACATGCTGCAGATGATGGCGGGCGCGCTTCGCTCGGGCTATAGCTTGATGCAGGCGATGGAGCTCGCCGCCCGCGAGGGTCCGGCGCCCGCGGGTCCCGAGTTCGAGCGTGTCGTACGTGAGATTGGCCTGGGCCTCTCAGCCGAAGAGGCGCTGAACAATCTGCTCGAACGCATGCAGTCTGAGGACATGGTGCTGCTGACCACTGCCATCAACGTGCAGCGCGAAGTCGGCGGTAACCTGGTCGAGGTGCTGGAGACGATCGCGTACACCATTCGTGAGCGAGTGAAACTGATCGCCGAGATGCGCGTGCTGACCTCGCAGCAACAATACTCGGGCTACATCATCGCGCTGCTGCCGGTCGCGCTCTCGATCTTGCTGGCGGTCATCAACCCGAGCTACATGCTGGGTGTGTTCCAAACGACGGTCTGGTGCGGCTGGACGATGCTCGGGTGCAGCGTAGCGATGATCTCCGCGGGCTACCTCGTCATTCGCAGGATCGTCAACATCAAAGTGTGAGCAGTGCTGCTCGCCGCTGTTGTCTACGACACACATGCGAGACATGTCCAGACCCCGCCTGAATTGACGGAGCAATGCCATGATACTGACCATGCATTATGTGCTCACCGGAGCGGCAGGATTCCTGACGTTCTTCGCCTTGCTGTTGCTCGTCATCGGGCTCGCTGGGCCGAAACGGAATGACCTCGTCTCGGAGCGCCTCGATCAGGTCACCCAGCGCGCCCGCTCGCTCGAAGAGATCGAGATGTCCGCGCCGTTCACCGAGCGTTTCTTCAAGCCGATGGCCGCGCAGCTCTCGAAACTCATGAGCCGGGTTACGCCCGCGCGCGCCATCGACAACGCGCAGAAGTCGCTCATCAACGCGGGCCTCGGCGCGCGTATGCAGGTGTCCGACTTCCTCGGCATCAAGGCGCTAGCGGCCATCATCGGCCTCGGCCTGGCGGTCGTGTTGGGGCTCGCGTTTCACTTCATCGGCAGCCTGACCTTCTTCGTCGTGCTTGCCGTCCTTGGCCTGCTGGGGTACTTCGCGCCCGACTACTACGTCCGCAATTACGGCTCGAAGCGCAAGAAGATCCTTCAGAAGGAACTGCCCGACATCATCGACCTGCTTACCATTAGCGTCGAGGCCGGTCTCGGCTTCGATCAGGCGCTGCAGCGCATCGTGAGTAAGTCAGACACCGCCCTTTCGGTCGAGTTCGGGCGCGTGCTGCAGGAGATGCGTGTGGGCGTCTCGCGCCGAGACGCGCTGCGTGCGTTGGCCGCGCGAACGGGCGTCGACGATCTGAACACCTTCGTCTCCGCGATCGTCCAGGCGGAACAGCTCGGCGCCAGCGTCGGCAAGGTGCTGCGTATTCAGTCGGCCGAGATGCGCATGCGGCGGCGCAACCGCGCGGAGACGCTCGCGCACCAGGCGCCGGTCAAGATGCTCTTCCCGATGGCGCTGCTGATCTTCCCGCCGATCTTCATCGTCGTGCTGGGACCGGCCATTCCGCGTATCGTGCATGCCTTCTCGCCTGGGGTGCAGCTCTAGTGTAGGGCACGCGGAATAAGTACCGGCGCCGGGAATCGCACTCGCATCCTCGCGATGGTCAGCGCGAACGCCGGCCGCGACGGCAATAGATAACCGTCGCGGCCGCTCCACTCAAGCAGCTCGACGCCTCCGAGACGCAGCCAAAACCAGCCCGGTGCGGCGAGATAGCGCCAGTGCTCGTCATCGGACCCAATCCCCCCGAGCGCAGCCGGAAGCGGCAGTGGCGCGCCACTCCGCCTGTCTAACCGCAGCCTCGCGATGATCCCGCTCTCATCCGTCACAGAGCAGACGTCGCCCTGCCACGCGAAGGTCGCGAGCGTCTTCGGCAACCCCCAGATCTCGCGCCCACCCTCTAGCGCAGGCACGCTGTCGACGTACATGCGCTCGACGAAAAGCCCCGGCCGCAACCCAACACGAACAAGCGGGCCGACAGTCAGCTCATCGTAGACCAACGTGCTGCCGTGCTGGTAGCGGACGAGCGCGAGCGCCCGCCAGCGCCGATCTACGAGCGGCGCCAGTCCATCGGGCAGCGTCGCGGGTAGATCGGCGCGAAAGAGGCCCGCCCAGAACTGGCCGCGCGCACGCCACGGCGCGGGTGGGTATGCGACGGCGCTTCGCAGCTCCGCATCGTATCGAGTCTCGTGCTGGACCTCGTGCATACAGATCTCCTCTCGTGAGTGCCGGCATGAGATTCAGTCGCCCTCTCACACTCTGGTTAAAGATGCCACTGCATATGCTGTTGCCGCTTGACAGCACAGCCTCATCCGTGGTCTATATGTGCGAGCATTGAGCGTGTCGAATGTGATACCATCAATCGTTTCGATAGAATGCGTGACGAGTAGCCGCTCGCCGACGACGTGCATCCCAGGCCGCCGAGCGACGCCTTTCCCACACATCTACCTACCTACGTAGAGCTGAACACCGTATCCATATCCCGGGTTCTGAGCGTATCCACATCCGCTCGCATGGTGGCGAGATGAAGCACACGAGGGTTTAGCATGGCAGTCCGCAAGATATTGACGATCGACAAAGAGAACGAGCGCAAGATTCTCCGGGCCAAGGCGAAAAAGATCTCGCGGTTCGACACCTACCTCGAAAAGCTCGTCGCCGACATGTGGGATACCATGCGCAAGGCGCCGGGTGTCGGGCTGGCCGCGCCGCAAGTGGGCGAGTCGATTCGTGTGCTGGTGGCGGAGTACGAGGACAACGCGGTCGCACTGGTTAACCCCGAGATTCTCAAGCGCTCGGACGAGCAGGAGCTTGGCACCGAAGGCTGCCTGAGCATTCCGGGCTACATCGGCGAGAACGTGCCGCGCAGCACGAACATCACGGTGAAAGGCAAAGACCCCAAGGGCAAAGAGATTCGTCTCAAGGCCGAGGGGTGGTGGGCGCGCATTCTGCAGCACGAGATCGACCACCTCGACGGCATCCTCTACACCGACCACATCGACCCGAAGGATGTGCGCGAAGTCACCGAGGAAGACATCGAACCAGAGGGTGCCCCGCCAGAGCCGAACACCAAACAGGCTGCCGGGTCGAGGGCGGGAGGTGGCGCATGAGCATCGCACCAGGCAAGTTCCACATTTGGACGGTCGGCTGTCAGATGAACATGGCCGACTCGCAGCGTGTCTCCAGCATCCTTGAAGGGCTCGGCTGGGAAGAAGCCCCCACGATGGACGCCGCTAATCTGGTCGTGCTCAACACCTGCAGCGTGCGCGAGCAGCCCGAGAAGCGCGCGCATGGCCAGCTCTCGCTGCTCAAGCACGCCAAGCGCAGCCGCGAAGACCTGCTCGTCGCGATGATGGGCTGCATGATCGGCAATGCTCGCCAGCTCCAGGAGCTCGAGAAGAAGTACCCGGTGGTGGACCTGTTCTTCAAAGTCGAGCAGGCCGATATCCTGCCGCGCTTCCTCGAAGAGCGCTGGACGCCGATCGCGGGTGAGGGCTGTGTCGACTTCGCCGACCTGGGCGCGCCACGCACGCTGGGCCTTTCCGAGGCACTGCCGGTGCTGCCGATGCCGCAGCACCGCGAGGCTACTCGTGACGGGCTGCCCAAGGGACCCGAGCCGATCCCGACGAGCGATCCACGTGCGCCCGCCGGTGCGATGGCGGTGAACTTCCGCCCTGGCTCGCGCGAGCTGCACTACCCCGTCGCAGGCGAGATCGGCTTCAAGACCAAGAGCCCGACGGCGTGGCTGCCGGTCATCCTCGGCTGCAACAAGGTCTGTTCGTACTGCATCGTGCCATCGCGGCGCGGACGCGAGCGCAGCCGTCCTGTCGAGGAGCTGCTGATCGAGGCACGCGAGCTGGTCGACGCGGGCGCGCGCGAGCTGACGCTGCTCGGCCAGACCGTCGAGGCGTACGGGCTTGACCTGCCCGGGCGGCCCGACCTGGGCGACCTGATGGAACAGCTCAGCGAAATCGACGGGCTGGAGCGTATCCGCTTCATGACGTCGTACCCGCGCCACATGACGGCCAAGATGATCCGCCAGATGGCGGCGCTGCCGAAGGTCTGCGAGCACGTCAACATCCCGGTGCAGCACGGCGACGACGGCATGCTGGCGCGCATGCGTCGGGGCTACACGCTCGCCGAGTACCGCGACCTGATCGCGCTCTTGCGCGCGGAGTGGCCCGGCGTCTCGCTCTCCACCGACGTCATCGTCGGCTTCTGTGGGGAGACCGAGGAGGAGTTCCAGCATCTGCTTGACCTGCTCGAAGAGATTCGCTTCGACGTCGTGCATGTGGCGGCGTACTCCCCGCGCCCAGGCACGCTCTCGTATAAGTGGGAAGATGACGTGCCGCTGGAGGTGAAAAAGCAGCGCCTTCACGCCGTCGAAGCTGTGCAGGAGCGCATTGCGCGCGAGATCAATTCGGACTATCTTTCGCGGGTAGAGGATGTGCTTGTCGAGTCGCGTCAGGTGGCGGGCGGGCAGCATCAGTGGCGCGGGCGTACCCGCACCAACAAGCTGGTGTTCTTCCCCGCCGAACGGCCTGGAAGCGGGGCGCAGCCAGAGCAGATGCGCATCCGCGCCGAGGGGAGCACGGCGGTCGCCACGGCTGCCCCCACGGCGGCAGGAGTGCGCCCCGGCGATCTGGTCTCCGTCGTGATCGAGAAGACGACGCCGTGGTCGTTGCAAGGGCGCATTGCGGCGCGCTAAAATAGGCCCCTGGCACCGGATCCAGAGAGGGGAGGACCGGTGACCGAGGAGGAGGACGTCGAGGATATGACCCAAGTAACGTATCAGCCCGAGGAGCGCGCCCACAGATACCGGCAGCTCTCGGAGCAGGCCATACAGCAGGCGCTCAACAGCCAATGGGATCAGGCGGTTGAGACGAATCGAGAGCTGCTCAATGACTTCCCGCGCGACCTGAGCGCGCTCAACCGTCTCGGCAAGGCGTTGAGCGAGCTGGGCCGCTACACCGATGCGCGACAGGCCTATTCTGACGCGCTAGAGGTCGACAAAGACAACACCATCGCCAAGAAGAACCTGGAGCGCCTCTCGCAACTGAAGGATGCGGCGGAAAGTGGCTCACACCACTCGGTGGCACGTATCGACACGCGGCTCTTCATCGAAGAGACCGGCAAGACCGGCGTGACAACCCTGGTGGACGTGGCCCCGCGCGACGTGCTGGCGAAGCTTGCGCCGGGTGACGAAGTGTTCCTGCGCCCGGAGAGTCCGCTGCTGTACGTCGTCAACGCGGCGGAGAAGCGTATCGGCCGTGTAGAGCCTCGGCTCGCGAACCGGCTGATCCGCTTCATGGAGACGAAGAACAGGTACGTTGCCGGTATCTACGATCTCGACGACCACGAGGTCCGCATCATCATTCGCGAGGTCTTCCAGAGCCCCGAGAATCTTGGGCGTGTCAGCTTCCCGGCGACGCGTGGCGCGGGCGGCGAGGTCATCCGTCCGTACATCAAAGACACTATCCTGCGTCACGACGTGGACGAGGAGGAGGACGAGGAAGCCGAATTCACAGAGGAGAGCGACGACGAAGAAGGCGACGACAACGTCGAGAGCGATGACTTCCGTGAGACCGACTTCATGGACAACGAGCGCTAACGCCTGGCGTGTGAAGATGGGAAGTGGTCCGGCAACGGGCCGGAAATAGCAGAGGAGACGCAGATCGTGTATAAGACCAAGAAAGTCGCGTGGCACAAACACCTCAAGAAGATGAAGAAGCGCGACGAGAAATCCCGCGCGCAGGCTGCCGCGCGCCCGTCCACGTCCGCCGCTGGCACGCGCCGCTAGCCTTGATCACGCGCTGACTGTCGCATCGCGCCACCTGTTGCTCGGCGAAGAGTAGCAGTGCTGGCGCGTTCCTCTTGCGGAGGGCCGTCCACACGGCGGCGAGACGAGTCTGTTAGAAGGGTGAGCATGCTAGACCTCGGTGCCCCCGTTGTGCCGGGACACAGCGCCGCTGGCATCACGCTGGGGCAATCCGCGGCGACGGTGCTGCGGACGTCCGGACTGCGCTTCGATGAAACCGCACTTATTAACACGTGCATCCAGGTGCCGACCGGAACGGTGGAATACCGTTCGCCCGCCGTCGACTTCTGGGCGACCGACGGTATCGTCGATCAGATACGGGTGCATGGGAACTATCGTGGCAGCGTCGCGGGCAGCGTCTCGCTGGGCACACCACTGACCGGGGTGGAAGCCAGCCTGGGCGCGTGGGATGACGACGACGTCGACACGCTCACAGTGCGCATGCATCCTGGCCTGCGCATCACGCTCGGTGGCGAGAGCGGTTGGCCGAGCGAGAAGTGTCCCGATGCGCCAGTTACGAGCATGTACGTCTACCGCCCCTGATGACCACCACGGTGTAATGGGGCCAGGGGGTGAGGCCCTCAGCCACGGCCCCCGTCGAAAGGACGCACTGCATCCATGAGCGGGCCAGTGACAGTGCGCGATGTGCTTGACGTTTTGCTCCCACGGCACGCGCGCCTGCTCGCGGGCGAGAGCGGCCTCAGCCGCGGCGTGACCTGGGCCAGCACGATGCGCCCGCGCCTGCCCGCGTTCGAGGGCTTCCAGGGGGGCGAGGTGGCGCTGCTCTCGCTCGCCATTCTGCGGGCGTTGCGTGGGCAGCTCGTCTCCTTCACCCTTCCCGAGGTCATCGACCAGCTCGCCGACATTGGCGTCTCGGCCATCGTGGTCGCGGGACTGGATGAGAGCGCCGCGCCAGCGGAACGGCTCGACCTGGCGCGGGTGCAGGCGAACCGTCACCGGCTGCCGCTGTTGAGTCTGCCGCCAACTGTCTCGCTGCCCGCTGTCGAACGCGAGATCATCGCGCACGTCGTCGCCCAGCGCGAACGGCCCACCTCCGCCACGCTGCCACCGGACCTCTACGCGCAACGCCTGCGGGCCAGCCTGCGGGCCGAAGCGCTCGACGCGTTGCTGACCGGGACGTACGCCGGTGAGGCACAGATGCGCTCGCGCGCGGCACAGCTCGGCTTCGACCTCCTACAGCCGCACGCCGTCCTCTGGGTCGATATCGGCGCGGAGCATCCGTCGGACGCTCCTGTGGACGGTGAGGCGTCCGCGAACGAGGATGCGCTCCCCGCCGCGACGCACCTTGCCGGAGAGCTAGAGGTCGCGTTAGGCGCCTGGGTGCGAGTGCGCGGCGCGGAGGTGGTGGCGCTGCTGCCGGTGGCACCACGCGCGGGGCGGGAGGATGTCGCCGAGCGGGTGGTCGCGTTGCTGACGCGGGCGCTGGACGATGCCTGGTCGGCGGGACTGGGCGATGCCGCGACAGCACCCGCGCAGGTGCGCCGCTCGGCGACCGAGGCGCGCGACGCCTCGCGTCTCGGTCGGATGGTGCTGGGTCACGGACGACTCGCCCGGCCCGGCGATCTCGGCGTCTACCAGTTGCTGCTACTGCTGCGCGATAGCGGCGAGCTGGCGCCGTTCGTCGAGCGCACGCTCGGCCCGCTGCATGCCGACGCACGTGCGGGCGAGGCGCTCATCGAGACGCTTGATGCGTTCTTCGCCTGCAATGGCAACCTCTCTGAGGCCGCGCGCCGCCTGCACCTGCACCGCAACTCGCTGCTCTACCGCCTCAACCGCGCCCACGAGCTGCTCGGCTATGACCTGGACGACCCCGAGCGCCGCTTGACCCTGCAACTCGCCATCAAAGGGCGGCGCGTGCTGGACCTTTGAGCGGCGACTGTGACACCGCCCGCCATGTGCCGTACAATACAGAGCAGACCGCGAAGTCGCCGGAGACGCGTGGAGCATCTAACCGGCCGACACCGAGTGATAGGCAGACCGCGAACGGAAAAAGGGGGAGGATGAAAGCGTCAGACCTGCTTGAACGCCATGAGACACTGTGGTCCGCCGCGACAGAGCATCCCTTCCTGCATGCCGTGCGCGACGGGGGACTCCCCCAGGGTACATTTGCCTGCTGGCTCGGCCAGGACTACCAGTTCGTCATGGGGTTGCTGGCCTTCCACGCGCGCCTGCTGGTGCGCGCCCCACGAGACACGCAAGGTGTGCTCGCCACCGGCTGCGTCGCGCTGGAAAACGAGCTTACCTGGCTTGAGCGCTATGCTGCCGAACGCGACATCGACCTTGCCGTGACGCCGCTGCCCGCCACGCTGGACTACTGCGCCCTGCTCTCCCAACTCGACCGCGCGCCCTATCTCGACGCGCTGGCCGCACGCTGGGCCATCGCCGCCGTCTATTTCGTCGCCTGGCAGCATGCTCTCCCCGGCGCGCCTGACTATGCCGAACCCGTCGTCCGCTGGACACAGCCCGCCTTCGCCGAGTACGTCACGAGCCTCGAATGCGCCGTCGACGCCGAGCTGCGCGCCCCCCACGCCGACGCTTCAGCGGCCGAGCGCGCCTTCCTCCAGGTCGTCCGCTACGAGCGCGCCATCTGGGACATGGCGTATCCTTGCGACGCGAGTGTTCGTGTGAGAGAGCGGTAAACGGATTACCCGTTCGCCGGACGGCTCCGACCGTTGCCGCGTTTCCCTGCGCCGCCGATGCTGAGAATGCTCCCCGCGCTGCCGATGCTCAGAATCGAGCCGGTGCTACCGATGCAGAGGATGCTGCCTGAGCTGCCAATACTGAGAAGGCTGCCTATACTGCCGATGCTGAGGACACTCCCCGCGCTGAACATGCTGAGAATGCTGAGCGCGCTCCACATGCTGGCGACGCTCCGCCAGCTCCCGATGCTGTAGATGCTCGCGCGGCTGCGGATGCTTGATGCCAGGACGGGCGCTGGCTGGGGTAGCGTATCAGACGCGGGTTCGGCTTGCCGGGAGAATGGTAGACGCATCATCTTGCTCGCTCCCTTTCACCTGCATGTACCTGATCACACCCCTAGGTGTGTCTACGCCCGCTGGAGCGTTCATCACTGCTCCTAACGATACACTCTACACACACCGCTGTGCCGAACAGCCACCCAGGTCGCCGCTTGGCCGCTCCTCTCGCCTCTGTACACGTTCCCTCCAAGAGGAGGGGATTAGGGGAGAGGTTCTGGAAGCAGCGGGTTAGCGCCGCTTCGCCAACTCGGCCACGGTGCGCGCCAGCTCGACGGCGGCATCGGGCCGGGCGAACTGGCTTGCCGCGCGCGCCATCGCCGCACGCCGGGCGTCATCCGCCAGCAGTGAGAAGAGCGTCTCGGTGAGCGTCTGGGGTGTCAGGTCCTTATCGAGGATCAGCGCCGACGCGCCCGCCCGCTGGAACATCTGCGAATTGACGAGCTGTGGCGAGCCGGTAAACCCTGGCGGCAGCGGCACGAGCACGCTTGGCCGCCCCAGCACCGACAGCTCCGCGAGCGTCGCCGCGCCGGAGCGGCACAGCACCAGATCGCTCGCCGCCAGCGCGACGGGCATCTCAGCTTCCAGATAGGCGAAGAGCGAGTACCGCGCGCGCAGGTATGGCGCCTCCGCGAGCGCGGCATCGGCCTGAATATTGGTGGCGTCATAGGTGAGCGTGCCGCTGATGTGCAGCACCTGACAGTGCGGCAACAGCGCCGGAAGGGCCGCGGCGACAGCTTGATTGAGATGGCGCGCGCCCTGGCTCCCGCCCGTCACGAGCACGACCGGCAGCGTTGGGTTCAGCCCCAGCCGAGCCTTCGCCTCCGCACTCGACACGCCGCGCATACGCAGCACCTCGGCGCGGACCGGATTCCCGGCGAGCGTCGTCTTGCTCTTGGGGAAGTAGCGCAGCGAGTCGGGGAACGAGACGCTGATGCGCGTGGCGGCTGGCCGCAGCAGCCGGTTCGCGAGATTCGGCGACACATCCTGCTGGTGCATGACGAGCGGCACACCATGCGCCCGGGCCGCCATCCCCGCCGGAACGGAGACGTAGCCGCCGCTGGTGAACGCGGCATCGGGCCGGAACCGCGAGACATGCCGCAGCGCCTGCGCCATCCCCACCGGCACACGGCCGAGGTCGGTGACCGTGCGGGGCGAGAGGTAACGCCGCAGCTTGCCCGCCGTGATCGTGACGAACGGCAGGCCCGCCGCCGGGACGATGCGCGTCTCCAGCCCGTTCGCGTCGCCCATGTAGAGAACCTCGGCGCCGTACGACTCGACGAGCTCACGTGCGACCGCGAGCGCGGGATAAATATGTCCGCCGGTGCCACCGCCCGAAATCAGAATCCGCATGCGTCCGCTCTCGTCTCTTCCACTCGCCACCGCCGATTGCCCTGTCTCGCGACCCGGTATGCCGTGCCTCGCACAGCACCCGACACACCCCGACCAGTATACCGCTCTCCCCACGCGATGGCATCTCCACAAGCCAGGTTGGGGATGTAGTCTTGCCCGTGCTCAATGCAGCGTTGCCAGGCACAGAGGCAGGACGGCAGCCTCATGGTACACTATGCGTGCCCAGGACACCGTTCGCCGGAAGGCGGCCCACACAGGGCTTCGTCGGCGCGCAGAGAGGAGCGAGCATGAACTTCGAGTATTCGGAGAAGGTGAAGTCCTTACAGGAGCGGCTGCGAGCCTTTATGGACGAGGTCGTCTATCCGAACGAGCGCACCTTCGCCCAGCAGCTCGCCGCTGGCACCGACCGCTGGCAGATCCCGCCGATCATGGAAGAGATGAAACGCACGGCGCGAAGCGCGGGCTTGTGGAACCTCTTTCTGCCCGACAGCGAGTACGGCGCGGGCCTGACGAACCTGGAATACGCGCCGCTGGCCGAGATCATGGGCCGCTCGTTCATCGGGCCGGAGGTTTTCAACTGCTCGGCGCCAGACACCGGCAACATGGAAGTGCTCGCCCGCTACGGCACACCGGAGCAGCAACGCCAGTGGCTCGTGCCGCTGCTCGAAGGCGAGATCCGCTCGTGCTTCGCAATGACCGAGCCAGAGGTCGCCTCATCCGACGCGACGAACATCCAGTCACGCATCGAGCGCGATGGCGACGACTACGTGATCAATGGCCATAAATGGTGGACCTCCGGCGCGGGTGATCCGCGCTGCAAGATCGCCATCTTCATGGGCAAGACGGACCCCGACGCGCCGCGCCACGAGCAGCAGTCAATGATCCTCGTGCCGATGGACACGCCCGGCGTCACCGTCGTACGTACGCTCCCTGTCTTCGGCTACGACGACGCGCCCCACGGCCATGGCGAGGTGCGCTTCGAGAATGTGCGTGTGCCCGCCACAAACATGCTCTGGGGCGAGGGCAAGGGCTTCGCCATCGCGCAGGGACGGCTCGGACCGGGGCGCATCCACCATTGCATGCGGTCGATTGGCATCGCCGAGCGCGCGCTGGAGACGATGGTCGCGCGTGTGAAAGAGCGCGTCGCCTTCGGCAAACCGCTCGCCGAGCAGGGCGTCGTGCAGCAGTGGATCGCCGAGTCGCGCATCGAGATCGATCAGGCGCGTCTGCTGACGCTCCAGGCCGCGTACATGATGGACACCGTCGGCAACAAGGTCGCCCGCAACGAGATCGCGATGATCAAGGTCGTCGCGCCGAACGTCGCGCTGCGTGTGCTCGACCGCGCGATTCAGGCGTGGGGCGGCGCGGGCGTCAGCGACGACGTCTTCCTCGCTAAGGCGTGGGCGGGCGAGCGCACCCTGCGTCTCGCGGACGGCCCCGACGAGGTCCACCTCGCCGCCATCGCCAAGAACGAGCTGCGGCGGTGATCAGAACGGCATGGGAAGAGGCGCGGTCCCGCCTCCTCCCATGCCCGCCGCGATATCCTAGCGGGAGGCCGTGGCTGTTCGCTCGCGTACCTGTAGCTTGATGCCGTTGAGGGGCATCGCGGTGGGGCGGTAGAGCTGCACGAGCTCCTGGTCCGGCACGATGTCGAGCGTGTAGCGGCGCAGCACCTGCGAGGCGAGCGCCTTCATCTCGACCCTGGCGAAGTTCAGGCCGATGCAGACGCGAGGGCCACCGCCGAAGCCGACGAGCGCGTACGGCACGCGCTTCTGCTCCTCGCGCGGAGGGTTGAAGCGGTCGGGATCGAACCGCTCTGGCTCGCGCCATAGGCTCGGCAGCAGGTGCGTGGCGGCGATGCTGTAGAAAACAATCGTGCCCTTCGGAATCGTGTATCCGCCGAACTCGACGTCTTCCAGCGCGCCGCGCGGGCCATTACCCAGCGGCGGATACAGTCGCTCGGCCTCGCTGAGGGCGTTGTCGAGCACCTTCATCCGCTTGATATCCTCCAGCGAAGGCAGCGCGTCGGGCGCGAGTAGCGCGTCCTGCTCGGCGAGCACACGCGCGAGATAGTCAGGATGCCCGGCCAGCAGATAGAGCATCCACGCGCTGAGGCTGGTGGAGGTTTCGTGTCCGGCGACGAGCAACACGTTCGTATGCGCGATGAGCTGTTCGTCGCTGAGCGCGTTGCCCTGCGCGTCGCGCGCCTGGGCGAGCAGCCCAAGCACGTCGTCGGTGGGTTGGGCACGGCGCTCGGCGATCTTACGTTCGAGTAGCGCGTAGAGGCTGCTGTGCAGCGCGGTCATACGCTTGTCGAACTCCTCCCAGGTCGTCGCCACCATGCCGAGCATCAGAATCTGGGTGTAGAGCTCGCGGAACTGCTCCACCTCCTCCGGTGTCGTCAGCCCGGCGAGCGCCTCGGCGGCGACCTCGAAGGTGATCTTGCGCGCCTCGCTGTAGACGTCCACCTCGGCGCGCGCAGCCCAATCCGCGATGTGCTGGCGGATAATGCGGTTCATGATGGGCACGTAACGGTCCATATAGGCGAGGGTAAACGCCGGGTTCATCAGGCGGCGGTGGTCGTCGTGCCGCTCGCCATCCATCGTCAGCAGCCCATCGCCGAAGGTGTCGAGCACGCCGTAGAACTTGCCCCAACCGTCGCGGTGCGAGAGCTTCTGCCGGTCGGTCTGCAGCACGAAGCGGTTGGCCTCGGGTCCGACGAGGTACACGATATCGATGGAGGCGTCGCCGGTCGCCTTGGCGCGGAAAATGGGACCATGCTGTTCGTAGAGCGCCGCCAGGATCGGCCCCACGTTGGTAAAGAAGTCGTCGGGCCGTTCGACAAGCGGTATCGCCTCAAATGGTCGGGGCGTCATTGGTTTGCTCTCTCCCTGCGGATTCATCTCTCCAGCGGATGGAAGCCTTCGCCTCCATCCCTAGTACACTACGTCCGTGGGATAGCGCGGCTCAATGACGCCCGCAACACATTTCGCGTGAGGGCTCAGGCTGAATTCGCCCCTCCCCCTACCGCCCGATATCCTTCCGCACGAAGCGCACAGAGGCGAGCGCCAACAGCACCGCCGCGACGGCGAGCACGCCCAGCGTGTCGCGCACGGGCAGGCCATTGAGCAGCGGCGTGCCGTAGTAATACAGGGCGGAGAGCCGCAGTGTCGTGCCAGACAAGTTGAGGCCCGGACCGACAAAGCTGATGAAGAACCAGAGCACCAGCAGGAAGCTCAGCAGGCCCGTATCAATCGCCGTGTTCAGCCAGCCCGCGAGCAGATAGCCGAGCGCGGCCATCAACAGCCCCAACGGAATGATCGAGAGGGTGGCGGCGGCCAGGTTACCACCGTCGAGCGTCAGACCGCTCACGGCGGCAGCTATCGCCGCGACGGCCAGGGTCACCACGCTCACGATCACCACCGAGGTAGTAACCGCGGCGAAGCGCCCCAACAACACCCGCAGGCGCGGCTGCGGCGTGGAGAGCACGAGCTCCAGCCGTCCGTTCTCCTCGTCGGACGACCAGCTACTTGCCAGGGTGATGGCGAAGGCCATCATCAGCAGCGGCAGAAGCACATAGATCGCGCTCAGAACGCCGGCAGTGCTGATAGCGTTCCCGCCGCCCGCCTCGACAAAGCCTTTCAGCGCAGGGGAACTCTCGAACAATGTGGAGAGCCTGCTCACCGTCTGCTGAACGACGACAATCATCCACCCGGCAAACGCCGCCAGGCCAATGGTCCACCAGAACGTGGGACGCGCAAGACGCGCAAGGCTGCGGGTATAGATCGAGCGCAGCGACCAGGCGTTCACGGGCAGCGCTTGCTCCGGCCGTATGGCGCGCTCTGGCAGGCGCAGCCAGCGCGGCAGTGCCACCGTCCCGCCGACATCGCGCCGCGCGAAGAGCGCCACCCCAGCCCCGCTCGTGACGACGGCCAGCCCCAATAGGACCAGCAGCGCGACAGGGTCGGTGCCGTAGCTGGGTATCAGCGGCTTACTCAGGTTGTAGTAGTAGACCGGAGAGATGCGCGAGAACCAATCCGTACCGGGGATGACCCGATGCACCGTATCCACGACAATGGAGATCAGCAGCAGTGCGCCCGTGATACCCGCCGCCGTGCCGCGCTCCTGGGTGAACTGCGAGATCAGCAGCGCGATGCCACCGAAGACCGCGCAGAACAGCACGAGATTGAGGCCAAAGAGCAGGGTGTCGCCCAGGCTCAGGTCCGCTTTCGCGGCCTTGCCACCGCCAAACGCCAGCAGCCCGATGAGCAGCCCCATCCCCAGCAGGGCGGTCCACATTGCCACCAGTTTTTCGAGCGCCACCCGCACGCGACCACGTGGCATCGAGAGCAGCACATCCAGTGAGCCGCGCTCTTCCTCGCCGCGCAGCATGCGACTGCCCACCAGCAGCGGCCAGAGCGCGATGATCAAAATCGTAAAGCCGTACTTCCAGGTGGCGTAGCCTCCAGGAGTGTCGACCTTGATCGGCTCGGCAATCCAGGCGAACGAGCCCGCCAGGCTGACGAGTGAGGCACGGGCCGCCGCTGTCGTAACCAGCGAAGGAACGGCGGCCAGGACCACATACATCAGCACGCCTATGCCGATGCCCCAACCGAAGATGGCGATGCGGAAGTCGCGCAGGGACTTGAGAAAGACACTAGTGAACCACATGGCTCGCCTCCCGAGCGACGAGGCCATCGCCCGTGTAGTAGCGCAGGAAGATGTCTTCCAGACTGGGTTCGGTGCTGGTCAACGTCACGACCGAGTGCTGCGCCGCCGCTTTGACCACGCTATCCAGTCCACCCGAAACCGACAGACGTAACGTATGCCCGTCGGGCATCGCCTCCACCTGTTCCACTCCGGGCAGCCCTTCAAATGCCGCCGCTGGAGCGGTGTCGGCAAACGTGATGATGACCTCGTGGCGCTTGATGTCTTTCAGCTCGGCCACGCCGCCCACGCGCACGAGCCGCCCCTCGCGAATGATGCCCACCCGGTTGCACATCTGCTCCACTTCGGTCAGCACATGCGACGAGAGGAAGACCGTGTGTCCATCGTCGCGCGTCTCCTTGACCATGCGCGCGAACTCTTGCTGATTGAGCGGGTCCAGACCGTTGGTCGGCTCGTCCAGCACGACCAGGCGCGGCCGGTGCATGAAGGCCTGAATCAGCCCGATCTTGCGCTTGTTGCCACTGGAATACTGGCGGAACTTTTTGGTGGGGTCGAGCTCGAACCGGGCAATGAGCTGTTTGAGATACGCCTGATCCACACCGCCACGAAGATGCCCGAAGTATTCCAGAATCTGGCCGCCGGTCAAGTTGGGGTCGAGCGCGAGCTCGCCAGGGAGATAGCCAATCAGACGCTTGATCTCAACGGATTGCTGCCAGCTATCCAGCCCGGCGATGGTGGCCGTGCCAGAATCGGCGCGAAGCAGGCCCATCAGCGTGCGAATGGTGGTCGTCTTGCCGGCGCCATTCGGACCGAGGAAGCCGAACACTTCGCCATCGGCGATCTCGAACGAGACATCGATGATGCCCCGTTGCGAGCCATACTGTTTCGACAGGTGTTCCACCTGCACCAGAGCCGCCATGTGTCCCTCTCCATTCCGGCAGTCATCCGTGGCGTGTATGCTACGGGCGCTGCTCTCTCGCCGCGCGCCGCTCGCGCCACCGACCGAGCCAGCCGTGCAGCTCGTCGAGACTAAAATCGCAAAAGTCCACCAGGTCTTCGAGGCGCTGCCGCCCTTCGACGTTGCCGTCCGATACGACCGAGAGCCCTTGCTCCGCGAGGCGTTTCAGAGCAAGTGTCGCCTCGATATTCACGAGAATGCCGCGCTCCCAGGCGTTCTCTGGGTAGCGGTAGTAGTCGCGCCGGTCGCCCGGATAGGTGACCAGCTCGGCAAGCCCAAAATCCACAGCCATGCGCATATTCGTCGAGACAGAAGCACGCGAGACCATCAGCGCGGAGGCGATCTGCTCGCTGGTGAGCGGACGCTTGGCCACGATCAGCAGGCCGATAATGCGCCCACCGATGCGAGGTAAGTCGTACTGCTCGAAATAGACACCGAAGCGCTCGATGAACTGGTGCATCTCCGGCGGAATCTCGATCGGCTCGTCGCTCTCACGCATCCCTGGCCTCCTGTGTCGCGCTGGGAACCGGTTCTCCGGCTTCAATCGTAGCCGTTTCAGTCATTTCAGTCAATACTAAAACCACTAAATATTCGCACCGGGACACATATTCTTTCGGTCACGAGAAAGCTCGTGTGGACAGCATGGCGCGGGGGAGTATAACGGTCCCGCAATACGCGGGCATGGGCGGTCCCATCCATTTGAAGGAAACTGCTATACTGGGCGTGCATACGATGTGTGTCGCGGTATGTGGTATCTCTGGTGGCTGGCAAGAAGGCTGGGTGGTGGGTTCGCATGTCTACTCCTCGTTCGCCATACGCGCGATCAACCGCGCGTGAGACGTTGCGGCTGCGCGATCTCGCGCTAGATAATCGCGAGCGTGTCTACCGCACCCCCAGCATGAGCGACTGGCTCTGGCTCTCGCTGCTCAGCCTGGCCCTCATTGGCAACGGCGTGTACGTCTGGCACTCGCGCGGCGCCAGCGACCACATCGGGCGCGCGGTCTTCTTCGGCCTCGTGCTCGTCGCGCTGTTCTGGAGCACGCTGCTCTATCTGTTCAAGCTCTCCGTCGCGGTGAAGGTGGGGCCGTTTGGGCTGAGCCTGGTACGTGGACCCTGGCGCACCGAGCTCGCGTGGGCTGAAGTCGGCAGGCTGACGGAGCGCATCCAGGCGGCGAACGGGCGGCGCTACCGCTGGATCGTCGCCCTGGCGCGGGACGGACGCGAGTTGCGTGTGCGCGAGGACATGGTCGTCGACTACATGCGCTTCCGGGTCGAGGTCTACGAGCGCTACCGGCTCTGGCGCGATCACGGCGGCACCGGGGGCACGACTGGCATCGGTCCGTTCCACGCCGACGAGTCCATCACGAGCGATCTGACGTGGTGGGGGCTGGCGTGTGGCGTGCTGCTGCTCCCCGGCGTCTACCTGTGGGCACTGCTGCCCGAGACCGGCCTGATCGGGCCGCTCTTCGTGCTGCTTGGGCTGGCCACGGGCGGGATGGCGGTGCGGGCGTTTCTGCGCCGGCATTCCTACGAGCTAGACGGCACGCGCATCAAAGTGAGTCAGCCGTTCCGCCAGCCGCTGCGCCTCCCCTGGCGCGAGATCGCGCGCGTCGAGCGCATACGCCACCCGTTCAGTGGCGCGATTAACGTGGGCATTGCCGTCGGACGCTTCGCGCTAGCGCTCGCGGCACGCACCGACCGCCGCTTCGAGAGCTTCGTCTGGACACCGCGCGTGCCGGAATATCTGGTGCTGCGTGGCGGCGGCCGGTCCGTGCGCATCAGCCTGCATCGGCTGTCCCACCCGGATGAGATGCTGGCCTGGGTCGAGTTCTACGAGCGCATCGGGCGGCGTGTCGCCCAGAGCGATGCGGCGACCGAGGCACGTCCGCGCCGCAACACACTCTCGGCCGCGCTTCCACCCGCCTCGCCAGTCGAGCCAGGAGGCGCGCTTGCCGAGCCGCCCATGCCCGCACCGGCAGACGCTCCCTCCGCGCCGGGCATCCCCGCCGACCCGTGGAGCGGCGTCTCTGACGACGACAGCGCCTTCCTCATCGCGGATGGGCCAGAAGCGCCGCACGCGTTTCCCACCATGCCGCAACCGATGCAGGAGCCGGAGCCACAGCCATCATCTCCTGTATACACCGGCGGCGACGCCGCATGGCAAGCGCCGACCTGGGATCTGCCTGTCCACGCGACGCATGCAGGCGAGACCCATGCACCGAGCACGCCCATTGCCGAGCCGTGGCAACGCGAGCCAGCCGCGGACTCCATGCCCGCTGAGAGCTCGGAACCAGGCGGCTCCACCTTGTCGAGTGTGCAGTCATCCTTCACATCGCGCTGGGCACAGCCGATCGATGACTGGATGCCGACCGAGGCCGCCCTACCCGGTGCGGAGCGGCCGAGCGCGGCTGAGCCGCCTGCCCCGCCCGCACAGCCCGCCTATCCTGCGCATCCGTCAAGCGCGTACGCTCCGCTGCCTGGGCAGGCACAGGTCGAGTGGCGATGGCCCAGTGACGCCGCCGACCAGGGCGACGATGACAGCGCCCCGACCGACGACGAGTTCGCGCCGACAGACCCCGTCGAGAGTCTCGCCGACTCCTTCGCCCCTTGGCGCGAGGACGGCTGGACGCGGCCACCGCTTCCCCGCTTCGGCCCGGCAACGACGGAGGAGTAGGCCTCATCCCCCCGCCCCCCTTCCCCTTGCGAGGGGAAGGGGGAGTAGGCGCTCGCGGCCTGCGGGCACCGGTTCCGCAGACAGAAAATCCCCTCTCCCCGCGGGGAGAGGGGTTGGGGGTGAGGCCCCTGCGTCGCCGCCTCAAGTATCACACATCCCGCGGCGGACGCGGGCGAGGCATGCCGCACGCACGGCGCGGCGAATCCTGCGTTCCGCTGCCCTGGCCACCGACCTTCGCCTCACGGCCCCTCTCCTCTAAGGGGAGAGGGGAGGGGGAGAGATCGCCTACGCGGGCTGGCCCACCTCGGCGCCGACGGAGCGACGCAGCGCGTCAACCTTGTCCGTGCGCTCCCACGGCGCGTCGATGTCCGTCCGGCCAAAGTGGCCAAAGGCGGCGGTCGGCTGGTAGATCGGGCGGCGCAGGTCGAGCGACTGGATGATGCCCGCCGGGCGCAGGTCGAAGTGCTCGTGAATCAACTCGATCAGGCGCTCGTCCGAGACCTTACCGGTGCCGAACGTCTCGACGAAGATCGAGAGCGGGCGCGCCACGCCGATGGCGTACGAAATCTGAATCTCGAAGCGATCCGCAAGGCCAGCCGCGACGATGTTCTTCGCGACGTAGCGTGCGGCGTACGCGCCCGAGCGGTCCACCTTCGTCGGGTCCTTGCCCGAGAAGGCGCCGCCGCCGTGGCGGGCCATGCCGCCATAGGTATCGACGATGATCTTGCGGCCTGTCAGCCCGGCGTCGCCCATCGGTCCGCCGATGAAGAAGCGGCCCGTCGGGTTGATGAAGTATTTGGTGTTCTCATCAATCAGCTCGGCGGGGATGACCGGGGCAATGATGTGCTCGCGCACGGCCTCCGTGATCTCCTGCTGGCTGACGTCATCGGAGTGCTGCGTCGAGACGACGACGGTATCCACGCGAACCGGCTTGCCGTTCTCGTACTGCATCGTCACCTGGCTCTTGCCGTCGGGGCGCAGCCACTCTAGCGGGCCGTGCTCAGCCCACGATACACGACGCACCTCGGAGAGCCGGCGGGTCAGTTTATGGGCGAAGCTAATCGTCGCGGGCATCAGCTCGGGCGTCTCGTTGCAGGCGAAGCCGATCATCATGCCCTGGTCGCCCGCGCCGATGG
>CAYRVF010000058.1:0-31568 GCA_964427535.1 uncultured Ktedonobacterales bacterium | reverse complement strand
CCGATGCCGGCCGCCGAAATGCTGATGGCCGCCGCCGTGGCCGCCGCCCTGCCCGAGTAGTTGCCGCCGCACTTCTCCGCAGCGTACGCCTTGGCAAGATCTTGCGCCTTGGTGACATCACCCGTGAGCTGGGTCGTGCCGTCAGGCTGGGTCAGGTTCTGGTCGTAGCCGGGCATGCCGGCCGGAACGATGTGATACGTCGGGAGCTGCGAGCCGTGCCACACCTTGTCGGCGATCTGCTGGCGGTTGATGGCCAGCGAGAAGGCCTGGCGCACGCGCACATCGTCAAACGGCGCGGACGACCAGTTGAATTGCAGGTAGCCGTTCGCCAGAGACGGAATCTCGTGGAAGGTGCCCTTGCTCTTCGAATAGTTCTTCGCGTTCGGATACTGCGTCGCGCTCGGAATGCCGAAGTCGAGCTGGCCGGCCTGGAAGTCGTTGTAGAGAACGTTCGGGTCCTTGTAGACCTTCATGTCAATCTCACGCAGCGTCGGCTTCTGGCCCCAAAACCCATCGTTGCGCTCGAGGATGACGTTGCCCTTGTGGTCCCACGTCTTCAGCTTGAAGAGGCTGCCACCGAAGCCGCTGAGGTTCTCGATCCACTTCGCGTCGCCGTACTGCTGGATGAGCTTCTGCGGCACCGCGTAGGTGATCGGGTAGGTCATCGCATACGAGAAGTACGCGTATGGCTGCGACAGCTTGAAGGTGATGGTCTGCGGGTCGCTGACGATGATCGAGTCGCCGATCAGCGTCGGAACCGAGCCCGCCACCTGGCCGTTGTTGCACTTCGCGCTGTTGAAGGTGGTGAAGTCCTTGAGCGGCGCGAGATAGTACGCCACCGCTGCGGCCGTGCAGGGGCTGAGCGCACGATTGATCGAGTACGCGTAGGCGTTCGCGTCAATCGGCTCGCCGTCGCTGAACTTCAGGCCGGGGCGAATGTGGTAGGTGTAGGTGAGACCACCATCCGAGACGGTGGGCTGTGCCGAGGCCGCCCACGGCACGATCTGCTGCTGGTCGTTCAAGACGACGAGGCCGGGGAAAATGAGGTAAATGGCCTGGTACGAATAATAGTCGGAGGCCATCGCCGGGTCGAGCGTGGAAATGTCAGACGATGCCGCGTTCAGCGGGTACTTCAGAACCTGGTTGGCATCGGAGGCTTTGTTGCCACCGGTGCTGCTGCCACCACAGGCGGCGAGCAGCGAGGCCATCAAACCGACCAGGACGAAGAGCCCGGCGAACGAGACCTTGCGAGCTCCAAGTCGCATGCAGCTTCTCCCTTTACAACAGAACAACGCGAGAACAACGCGCAAACCATGCGCCCTGGCGGCCCCGGACACAAAGGACCGCCAGGACCTCGGAGTGATCGCGTTGCTCACTCCATGGTGCAGCCGGCTCCGTGAGCGGACGTCGGTGTGCCTCAGGTGCCCTTCCGGGGCACACGACCACCAGCGGCACGAGCGAGTCACCTCGCGCGACCGCTTCTCCGCAGCCGTTGCGGTACGGCGAAAAATCGGGTATAACCTCACGTTCGAGCGAGACCGAATTGCCGAGGAGACAGCGGGTGTCGCCGTCTCCTCGACCGCTCAGCCCGGCATACGAGCCGGAGTTCATTCCCCTTCAATCGGGCAGTGTGTCTCCGTATGTGAGGCACCCAGCAGACCAGCACACTCCCATAATGGGAGCGACACAGAGACGCACCGCCCATTCAGCCCCAAGGTCTGCCGGCTCCACGAGCGGAATCTACGATTGGGTTCCGCCTCCCGAGTCATCCGCGAGCACGAAGCGCGACAGATCAGAATCCGGGGAGACCCCCACCGGCACGAGCGCGTAGGTTTCGAGCCCCGCCGCGTTGTGCAAAGACGACGAGAGGTCGTGACCAATCAGTCGCAGATTCGGCTGGCGTGGCTTGAGCATGCGGTAATCGACGGGTTGAAGGTGCGAAACCGCGCTCAACAGTTGCTGCTCGCCCATGCCGTCGCGCTGGTCGGCCACGACCCAGAAGATCACGCCGTCGCGCTCGAAGATGAGCTCGCTCCGCACACCATATTGCCACTGCTTCTGCAGGCCGACACGAATCCACGAGCCATTGACGTAGACACCCGGCAGATCGCCGACCTGCGCCGACGACGCGGAGTCGCTCTGCACCACCTGCAGCACCGCGGCATACCGAGGCGAGACCTGGAACTCACGGATGTCGATCACGCCTGACCCGACAGTGGACCCAGGCAGCCAGTATTGCACGTCGACCACCGGCCCCTTCGACCACTGCTCCTGCGGCATGATCTGCGTGCCCTCGTAGGTGTAGTTGGTGATCGAGTCGCCAAGCCAGTAGAGCGGCATCGATGGATCAGGCGTCAGATTGGCCGGATTCGGCGGCGTCACGGCGACCTTGGGCGAGCTGACGTGTTGCGGATATTTCTCCACGCCGGCGATGCCCGTGTGGCCGATCAACAGACGCAGGCCCGCGGCAAATGATGGCGTCGCAAGCACAACGCTCGCGATAATGACACAAAGCAACGCCCCAATCAACCCCGCCAGCGGACGCGAACCACGGCCAGCCGCTCGCAGTGTGCGCGAGGGGGCCCCCTCGCGGTCCTCGCCACTCAACGGAGGCAGCGGCAGCCGCAGGCGGCGGAAGACCCGATAGAGCACCTTGGCCTCGTAGCCGGGTACGGTGGACGAACGCGCCTCATCCTCGAGCAGCGTCTGGACAAACAGCGGCGGCAACTCTTCCTGGTCAGACGGGAACAGGTCGCGGAGTGCATCGGCGAACGCGGATTCGTCCGGAGTGAAGTCATCGGGATAGGCGCGCGTATCACGCGAGTCAGAAGAACCAGGCTCAGCGTCGGGCCTTCTAGAGCGGTTGTACTCGCTCATAGATCTGCTCCTCGAGCGCCTCACGCAGTGCCTTGCGTGCGCGCCATAGCCGCGTATCTATCGCCTGGCGCGAGAGGTTCGTCTTCGCGGACAGTTCCTCGGTGCTTGCCAGACGGAAGTAGCGCATATACACGAGATATCGGTCCAACTCGGGCAGCCCCTCCAGCGCGGCGCGCAACGCCTCGCGGCGCTCACGCTGCTCTAGCAGGCCCTCCATGTTGTTCTCGACTATGTGCGCGGGCGGCAACTCGGGAGCGCGCGACTGTCCGGAGCCAGTGGTGCCACTTTCCGTGGCATCCAATGAGGTGACACTCGCCTGGCGCCGTTGTAACTGGCGCCGCCGATCCAAAGCGATATACTTCGCACGCATCGTCAGCCACGTACGGAGCGAGCCCCGCACTGGATCGAAGCTCTCGATATCCTGCCACACCGCGACAAAGAGGTCGTTGACACACTCCTCAACGTCTTGAGAAGTACCAACGCCGTCTAGCATCAGCCGGATGAAGTACGACATCTCACGCGAATAGCGCCGAATCAAGGCTTCCAAAGCGCGCGGATCACGCTCGATGAGCCCTGAATACAGAGTGTCATCGGGCAGGCCGTCGTGCATCGTCTCTCTCCTCGCCTTCCCCATCCCGCCAGCGACGCTGCTGGTCCTTGCGCCTTCACAAGGAGGATGGCTTGCGACGATGATGTCCACTTATGCCCGGTGGTGCATAGTCACAGATTACTACGCCCCGAGCACGACAATTCTTACATGACGTGATACAACTCCGGAGACTTCCGGCCGTCATGTGGGGAGCATCCCGGCGTTCGCCCGTCCGCGAAAGGCGACCGGGACCAATTTGTGCGCCATTGTGCGGGGAGAAAGGGCATCTTGTCAAGCCCATGCGTGCGCGCGGCGCATCGTGGGCCCTCGGGGAAGCGCCCGGTGAGGAGGCTTCGGCCATGCACGTGCCCGTGCCTACGGTTCGCTGGCGCCCGCCCGCTTTGCGTCGCGCTTCTCCCCTGGCGCCTGCATCCGCCGCTGCGTATACTTGTGTCAGAGCACCTGCACACCTGCCGCCGGCTGACGCCATCTCCGCGACGCACGGGAAGGCGCATCGACCATGAGTGCACGCGGGGGTAAACGTCTGGGCGTACCAGTGGGCTCGCTTCCGCTCCCTCGCCGGAGCAGACGAGACGCCGTGCGAAGCGCCGCGCTGCTCGACGCGGTGCGTGCGGTAGCGCCGGAACTGGTGCGCGATGGCGCGCTCGATCTCGACGGCCTGCGGGCGTTGCTCGCCGGGGCGACGCTCCCGGAACGGCAGAGCTACGAGCTCTCATGGGCGGGCAAGCGCGAGGCCCGCGAGGCAGCATTCGCTCCCGTCACGACCACGCTCCACTACCATCCCGAGCAGTCCCTCGACGGCGAGCGCACCCGCAACCTCATGCTTGTGGGCGAGAACCTCGAAGCGCTCAAGCACCTCGCCCGCACCGAACAGGGCACTATCTCGCTCATCTACATCGATCCGCCGTACAACACCGGCAACGGCTTCGTCTTCGCCGATCACTACGCCGCCAAGCGCGGGCGCGCCACCACAGACAGCGCCACTCCTGGCGGCACAGTCTGCCGCGATGCCGCGCCAGGAGACATCGCCGACCGGCACCACGCGCGCTGGCTCTCGTTGCTCTACCCGCGCCTGTTGCTCGCGCGCGAGCTGTTGTGCCCGTCTGGGGCCATCTGCGTCTCCATCGGCGACGAAGAATATCCGCGCCTGCGGGTGCTGCTCGACGAAGTCTTCGGCGAGCACAACTATCGCAACACGCTCGCCGTACGCAGACACGACAAGAACCTGAGCCTCCAGTTCATGGCGCATGGCCTGCCCTCGCTCGCCGTGGGGTTTGAATACATCGTCATCTACGCGCGCGGCCCGGCGTTTGTGATGCGCCCCAGCTTCCGTCAGGCCTCCGAGCGCCGCCGCGCCTACGGCTACTGGAAGAGCTTCTGGAACACCGCCGACCGTCCGACGATGCGCTACGAGCTGCTCGGCGTGCTCCCCGAGACGGGTCAGTGGAAGTGGGCGCGAGACGTCGCACATGAGGCGGTACGCAACTATCAGCGCTATCTCGAAACCGCCAGTGGGCGCGTCTCGCTCGAAACCTACTGGGCCGAGACGGGGGGCACCCAGCGCTTCATCCGGCGCAACAGCATTGGGCAGGGGAAGAATCGCGGCATCGAGCACTGGATTCCGCCCGGCCCGCGCATTCTGCGCACCACCAACTGGACCGACTTGCTCGCCTCCGAATCACTCGCGCGTCTGGACCTCGCCTTCGACAACCCCAAGAACGTGGACGTGCTAGAGGCGCTCTTTCAGTTGTGCGCTGGTCCTGACGCGAGCGTGCTCGATTTCTTCGCGGGCTCAGGCTCGACCGCCGAGGCCGTGCTGCGCCTCAACGCAGCCGACGATGGCACGCGCCGCTTCGTGCTCGCGCAGAGCGAAGAACCAACAGGCGACCCACTTCTCCCCACCATCGCGGACATCTGCATCGAGCGCATCCGCCGCGTCGCCGCCGATCAGCGGGCGAGCGCCGAGCACAACCGGCACGACACCGGCTTCCGCGTCTACACCCTCGACGCGTGCGATGTGTAGCGCCCCAGGGTGTTCCTCCCGTCGTGTCTATATCGCGAGAGAAAGGCGCGATGCATCGCGATGGGCCAGCGGTCACATGTGCCGTCTCGCTTGTCGCGCGCCGCTTCGCCGGAAAAATTCGCAAAGACAGCACTCCGTCACCGCACACCTACACCTCAGTGGAGCGGGCAATAGACGCAGCGCCGCACTCTCGCCGCAGCCGCCACGCCGTCTGACTTATCCACACCAGTGCCAGGTTATCCACCAGTTATCCACCGCCCCTCGCGAAACTCGTGGATAACTGGCTTGGCCGGGGGAGCAAGGGGCGCTATACTCGAAGTGTGGGGCAAAGTGGGGCAAAGTGGGGGGAGGATGCGACAGGATGTTCCTGGGTGAGTATCAGCACAGCGTCGACGGGAAAGGGCGACTCGCCATCCCGGCGCGCTTCCGCTCGAAGATCGAGCGGGGTGCCGTGCTCACACGCGGCGTGGACACCTGCCTCTACGTCTACCCCATGCAGACCTGGGAGCAGAAGGCCCAAGAGCTCGATGCCGCCATCCTCGACCCGCGCCAACGCAGGCTCGTGGAGCGCCGCTTTTTCGGCATGGCCTTCGAGTGTGAGCTCGACGCGCAGGGCCGCATTGTGATTCCCGTCCGGTTCCGCCAGTACGCGGAGCTGAACGGCGAAGCCATGGTGATCGGCGCGCGCGACCGCTTCGAGGTCTGGAGTCCCGCCCGATGGGACGCCTATCTGAACGAGATGCAGCAGGAGGACCTAAGCGGGCTGCCGCTGCCGTTCTAGCGGCGACATGCGCTACGAGCGTGCCGGCCAACCGGCACATCCGAAACAGGAGGTATCCCTACGTCCCCAGCGCGCGCTCTGGATTCGCGGGACTCTGGCGACGACGCCAGCGCACAGACCGTCCACGTGCCGGTGATGCCGGACGAAGTGCTCGACGGGCTGCAACCGCGTCCCGGCGGACGGCTTCTCGACGGCACGCTCGGTGGCGCGGGCCACACGGAATTGCTGCTGCAACGTACCGCCCCCGACGGCCGGGTGCTGGCGATCGACGCCGATCCAGCGGCGCTAGAGCGCGCGCGGCGGCGACTGGGCGCAGACGTGGCGTCGGGACGGCTCCTGCTGCGGCACGGCAACTTCGCTCAGATGGGCGAGCTGGCGCGGGCGGCGGATTTCGCGCCCATGGATGGCGTGCTGCTCGATCTGGGGCTCTCCTCCGATCAGCTCGCCGACCGGGCGCGCGGCTTCAGCTTCACCGCCGCGGAGGGCGCGGAAGGCGAGACGCTCGATATGCGCTTCGACCGCACGCGCGGAGCCTCCGCCGCCGAGCTGGTGCAGACGCTGCCCGAGGCCGAGCTGGCCGACGTGCTCTATCGCTACGGCGAGGAGCGCCGCTCGCGGGCCATCGCCCGGCGCATCGTCGAGGTGCGGCAACGCGCCCCGATCACGCGGGCCGATGAGCTGGCGCGTCTCGTGGCGGGCGTGGTGCATGGGCGGCCGGGCGGTATCCATCCCGCCACGCGAACCTTTCAGGCGCTGCGCATCGCCGTCAACGACGAACTGGGCAGCCTGGAGGCGGCGCTGCCGCAGGCCGTCGAGCTGCTGCGACCGGGAGGGCGCATCGTGGTGATTAGCTTCCACTCACTGGAAGATCGCATCGTCAAGCGGTTCTTCCAGGTGGAGGAGCGCGGCTGTGTCTGCCCGCCCGAGCTGCCGGAGTGCGTCTGCGGACGCGAGCCGCGGCTGCGGATCATCACGCGCCACCCACTGACGGCGAGCGAGGCCGAGGTGAACGCCAATCCGCGCGCTCGGAGCGCCAAGCTGCGGGTTGCCGAGCGCCGCTAAGTGCACGCCGTCTCAGCCTGCTGTAGTGCAGCGCACCTGAACAACCGAATACCGCACAGCGACCGGGAAGCATAACCGCCAGCGCGCGGAAAACCGCGTTTCGGCACCTCGGGTGCGTTGGTCCCCTTCGGAGTCCCGTCGAGCAGATCCCCGTGCTCGCAGGGCAATCGAAGGAGAACACGATGAGGTCCACGAGGTCGCCACGCAGCCGCCGCCAGAGGGCGCGCACGCTCGCCCGCACGCTGGAGCAGCCCTGGGCGATCACGCTGCGGTCTGTCGCGTTGGTCGGGTTGGCCGCGCTGCTCTACCTGGGCCAGGTCTCGGCGGCGGACGCCGCGAACCAGCGGCTCCAGATGCTGCGGCAGCAGCAGGTAGCGCTCGTGCGGCAGGACAGCGACCTGCACCGGCGGCTCGGCCTCGCGCGCAGCCCCTCGTACATCGACGTTCGGGCGCGCCTGATGGGCCTGGATCCGGCGACAGTGCCGCCAGAGTTCGTCGTGCTGCGGGGGGCGCGCTGATGAGTCTCGACGAGACGCTGCAAGCGACCGAGACACTGCGGCGCATCGAAGCGGCCGCGCGGGAACGCGAGCATGCGCGCTGGGAGAAGCGCGCGCGCGGGCGCATCCGGTTCCGTCAGGGGGTGATGCTGCTGGTGCTGGCGGCTTCCCTCGGCGGACTCGGCGTGCGCGTCTCGTACTGGCAGATCCAGCAGCATGCCCTGCTGGCAAGCTGGGCCAAACAGGAGCACCTGCGCGAGATCAGTATCCCAGCCGGGCGCGGTCGCATTCTGGACGCGAACGGCGAGGTGCTGGCGTTGAGCGTGACGGAGGACACCGTGATCGTGGACCCATTGGTTCTGCGCGAGGGAGGGCCGATCCAGACGATGGCGGCTCGCCTGGCCACGGCTGTGAACATGCCCGCCGCTCTCGTGCTCAAGGAGGTGAACGTGCCCGGCGAATACGCGCAACTCAAGGGCACTGATCACCAGCCAGTGCTGCTGAGCACGGAGCGCGCCCGGCAGGTGCAGGCGGCGCTGCAGCAAGTGGGTGTGCCGGGTGTCTCGCTGCTGCCACAGGCGGTGCGCGTCTACCCCGCGGGCACGCTCGCGGCGCAGGTGCTCGGTTTCACTCGCACGAGCGACGGCATCGGGCAGTACGGCATCGAGCAGATCGAGAACGCGCTGCTCGCCGGCCAGCCTGGGAGCATCACGACGACGGTGGACGCGGCGGGCAACCCGCTCGCCGGTGGAGCGCAAGCGCAGACGTCGCCGGTCGCTGGCGATGACGTGCGGCTGACGATCGATGCGAACGTGCAGTACTGGGTCGAACAGGGGCTGGCGCAGACGGTGAAACAGATGGGCGCCGAGAAAGGAACGGTGATCGTGCTCGACGCGCAGACCGGCGCCGTCACGGCGATGGCGAGTGTGCCCGGCTTCGACCCGAACCATTACGCCCAGACGCCCAGCGCGGACGCCTTCAAGAATCCAGCAGTGCAAGATACGTACGACCCTGGATCGGTGCTGAAGGCGATGACGATGGCGGCGGGTATCGATACGCATGCCATCACACCGGACTGGACGGTCTACGACACCGGCTCGACGAACGTGGAGGGCGTGACGATCTCGAACTTCGATGGCAACGGCCACGGCTACGAGACGCCGACGCAGATTCTGCAGTACTCGGCGAACGTCGGCGCCATCGGCGTCGAGCGCGTAGTAGGGCGCGACCGGCTGACGAGCTACCTGAAAGCGTTCGGCTTCACCAGCGCGACGGGCGTTGGCCTGCCGGGTGAGCAGCCCGGCTATTTCGCCCCGGCGTCGTCGGACAGCCAGCGCGAGCTAAATGCCGCCGAGAACTCGTTCGGCGAGGGCATCCAGGTGACGCCGCTGCAGGTCGTGGATGCGTACGACGCGCTAGCCACCGGCGGAGTGCTGCTGCGGCCGTACATCGTCGCGAGCGTCGCGCCGGAGGGCACGAGCGCAGCGAGCGCGCCGGGACCGCATGTGGTGCGGCGCGTGGTGAGCGCGGAGACGGCCAGCACCGTGACGCGGATGCTCGTCGATTCGGCGCGAGTGAGCGAGGCGCGGATGAATCTGGTGCAGGGGTACGGCGTGGCGGCAAAAACCGGCACGTCAACGCCCGACGCGACGCGCCCAGATCAAACCAACGCCTCGGTCGTCGGGTTCGCCCCGGCGTCGCATCCGAAGTTCGTGCTGCTGGTCGAGCTGCACAATCCGAAGACGAGCATCTTCGGCGGCGAGGCGGCGGGTCCGCTCTGGCGGTCACTCGCCGAGCGCTTGTTTGCGTATGACGGTATTCCGCCTGATGCGGATCGGGCAACGGCGCCCTGAGCTGTTCAGAAGGACAGCGAGAACGTGGCGGAGGGAGGCTGAGCATGGCACAACGCAGGAATAGCGAGACATGTGATAGAGCACCGGCATGCCCCGCGAACGCGCCTTCACGGCGTGTCCGCGCATCCGCACGCACGCGAGCGGCGGATGCGGTTCCCCAGCGGGCGCCCTCGCACCGGTCGGTCGCGCCAGCCGCGACGAAGCGCGCAACCGCACGGAAGACGGTGCCCGTAACAACGCCGCTCTCCGCCACTCTCGCGACGGGAATGGGCACACCAGCGCTCAGCACGCGCGCGCTGCGACGGTCGATGGCCCCAACGCCGATTCCTGAGCCGCTGGACTCAACCGCCACAACAGCACGAAAAGGCGCAACCGTGCGCAAGAAGTTCGGCGAGCTGCGCGCGGCCCTCGCCGAAGGCTGGGAGATCGTGCAGCCCATTTTCGCCCGGCCGCTCTGGTCCGTCGTGGATGACTCGGCGACGGCGTTCAATTTCGTGCTCTCGCGTGAGCGCGCCACCCGGCTCGTCACCGTGCCGAGCGGGCGCACGGTGCAGCGGTTCATCCGCGACCAACGGCTCGACGTCGACTACCAGCGGTAGAAGGTCACGGGCCCACTCCCCCAGCCCCTCCCCACCTGACGGTGAGAGAGGGGAGCCAGAAAGACGCGGCGCATGTAGCGCACACGCGTCCATTCCTCCGCTCTCGGCGCTAGCCGGGGGAGGAGGTCAGGGAGAGGGGGCCGAGCAGAGAGGAGGTGCGTAGCGTGCTCCGCTCGACTCCCTCTGGCAGCGATCTCGTCTGGCGACGGCCAGACCCGACCCGCGCACTCTACGAGCTGGCAAGTCCGTCGCGCGGCGTCCTAGCGCGTCTGGAGCTAGTGCCGGCGCGTGCGGGCGCCGCGCGTGCTGAGTTTGGCGACGCCGCGTGGACGTTCGAGAGCACCGGCGCGCTGGCACGACACATCACCATACTGCCCGAGGTCGCCACTGACCCCGCGCTGCGATTCGACGTCGCGCCTGAGACGGGCGATGGTGTCCTTGCGCTGCCAGAGGGGCGCGAGGTGTACTGGGTGCGTGAGCAGGTGCGCTTCCCGAGCGTCACCTGGCGCTGGCAGGACTCCCAAGGACGCCCACTGCTCACCTACGTGCTCGCCAGCAGCCTCCGCGACGCCCGCTGCACCGTAAGCCCTGAGCCAGCCAGCGTGGACATTCCCCAACTCGATCTGCTGATCTTGCTGGGATGGTTCGTGCTCGTGCTGCGCATCCGCCGCACCCGCGCCTCCCTCGCCGACCAGTAGGCAGCACCTCTCCCCCTACGCCTCACCAAAGTGGCGGCTGCTACCCGCGTGAACACCGCGTCTTGACACACGATGGAGAGGTGCTAATATAGTTGTATGACCAACCAAATACGATCAGAGAACGCGAAGACGTGGACGCACCGTGCGGACAACCGAGAGCGGTTGATTGCCGCCGGCTACCAGGTGCTGTCTGAGAAGGGCTACGAGGCGGCGACCGTGAAGGAGGTCGCGCACGTCGCGGGCGTGTCTCCTGGCCTCTTCCATTACTACTTCGCCTCGAAAGATGAATTGCTCGTCGCGGTTCTGCACGAGGCTGGAATGCGGTATGGGCAGATGATGCGGGAGCTGCGGGCCGCCACACCTCCGGAGCGCGTTCCCGAGGCGGTCGTCGCCGCCTCGCGCGAGCGTGCCATGCGAGAGCCAGAGTGGTACCGGCTGCGCTACGAGCTGTTTGCCCTCGGCCTGCGGAATCCGACTTTCCTGCCCGTGCTCGGCGAATTGCTCGCCCATATCCGCGAGATGTTCACGCGGGCGCTCCAGGACCTTACGGGGAGAGACGAGGAGCAGGCCCGCGCGCTCGCCGCGATCATGCTCGCCGCGTTCGACGGTCTGGCACTGCAGCAGCTTGCTCAGCCCGACGCGGACCTCACGGGAGCATACGACCTGTTGCTTGACATGATCCGGAATGAACGGAAGTCAGCATCGTAGCTCTTTCTTTGTCGCCCTATCTGGTTGTGCATCCATACATATGGGGAGACTGAGAGTGACAAGACGGGGCGCGCATTGGCTGTGCGGCGCCTCCGATTTGGCTGTACGAACAAACAGAACGCTCTACACGGGGAAAGGAGCAGCGTATGCAGCCGGCGATGATTCTGGGACTCGTGAACCTGTTCTGTGCGGGTCTTCTGGCGGGCGAGGAGTTCGTCATCCGCTATGGCGTGCGAGCACCGATCGCCAGTCTCGACGAGCGGGCGCACATTCAGGTGCGTCAGGCGCTGATCCGCAGTTTGCGTGTGCTGGTACCAATCATGTTTGCGGCGACACTCCTCACGGGGGCTGCCGCCACAATCCTGCATGGCTTGGATACCGGATTCGGCTTCCGGTGCGCGGGGTTGCTGGCCTTGCTCACGTTCATCCTCGTCACGCTTACCGGCACTGTGCCGATCAACGAGGCCGCGCTGGCCTGGGACCGCGATGCGCCACCGAAGAACTGGCACGCGCTGGTCAAACGCTGGGAACGGCTCGACACTGTCCGGTGCTGGGCGGCGCTTCTTGCGTTCGCGCTCTTCCTCGTGGCTCTAGCGGCGCGGTGAGGCGGTGCACCAGGCAAAACCTCTCCCCCTACCCTGAGAGGGGAAGGGTCGTGCGGCGGGCATTCGTCGCGGATAGCCACATTCGTGGCTCCCCCTCCCCTTGCAAGGGGAAGGGGGCGGGGGGATGAGGCCCCTTAATCCGCCACCATCTCCATCTGCTCGGCAGGCTCACCGAGGTCTTCGGGCGAGACTTCGGGGAGCACCGCTGTGCTGAACTGCTCGTTGTAGAGCTGGGCGTAGAGGCCGCCGCGCTCCAGCAGCTCGGCATGCGTGCCGCGCTCGACGATGCGCCCCTCGTTCACGACGAGAATCTGGTTGGCGGCGAGTATCGTCGAGAGACGGTGAGCGATGGCGATCGTTGTCCGGTCGCGCATCAGCCCGTCGAGCGCCGCCTGCACCAGCCGCTCCGAATGTGTATCGAGCGCGCTGGTTGCTTCGTCCAGAATCAGGATACGCGCGTCCTTCAGGATCACCCGCGCGATAGCAATGCGCTGCTTCTCGCCGCCGGAGAGCTTGTAGCCACGCTCGCCGACGACCGTGTCGTAGCCTTCGGGCAGCTCCAGAATGCGCTCGTGGATGGCCGCCGCACGCGCAGCCTGCTCCAGCTCTGCGTCCGTCGCATTGGGGCGGGCGTAGCGCAGATTCTCGCGGATGCTCGTATGGAAGAGGTACGTCTCCTGCGTGACCACTCCGACCACCTCGCCCAGGCTTTCGAGCGCCAGGTCGCGCACGTCGTGTCCGTCGATCTTCACCGCGCCGGTCTCCACGTCGTAGAGCCGTGGCACGAGGTACGTCATCGTCGTCTTGCCCGCGCCGCTCGGACCAACCAGCGCGGTCAGTTGCCCCGGCCGCACGTCGAAGGAGACGTCGTCCAGCGCCTTGCGGTCGGAGTCGGTGCGATAGCGGAAGCTGACGTGGTCGAACGTCACCTCGCCGCGCACCTCGTCTGGCGAGAGCCTGAGCGCGCCCGGCTTGTCCTCGATCTCCAGTGGCAGGTCGATGTACTCGAAGATGCGGTCGAAGAGCGCGAACGCGCCCTGCCACTCGACCTGCACATTGAGCAGCGAGCCGATGGGGAAGAACAGCCTGCTCTGCAGTGTAGTGAAGGCCACCAGTGTGCCGACAGTGGCGGCCAGTTCAGCCGGGCTGGTGTGGTGCCCAGGACCGAAGTTGAGATAGCCGAGAAGCAAGTAGACCAGCGCGGGCGTGATGGAGAAGAAGGTCGAGATGAGCATCATAAACCAGCGCCCGACCATCTGCTGCCGGATCTGCAGCGCCACCAGCCGCTGATTCTCGTCGTCGAAACGCTTAATCTCCGAGCGCTGGCGGCCGAACGTCTTGGTCAGTAGCACGCCGCTCACCGAGAGTGTCTCTTGCACCATCGCCGAGAGCTCGGCCAATGACTCCTGCGTGTCTTTGCTCACGCTACGGCGAACGTTGCCAACGCGGTACGTCAGCCAGAGGAAGAGCGGCAATAGCCCGAGTGAGAGCAGCGTCAGCGGCCACGAGAGAAACAGCATGCCGACGATGGTCGAGACCGCCGTCGTGACGTTCGAGACGGTCGACGTCGCCGTGTTGGTGATGACATCCTGCACGCCGCCGACGTCGTTCGAGATGCGCGACTGAATCTCGCCAGTGCGCGTGTCGGTGAAGAATCGCAGCGGCATGAACTGCAGGTGCGAGTAGAGCGTGTTGCGCAGATCACGCATCACCTGCTGGCCGACCCTGGTATTCAGATACGTCTGGCCCACGCCGATCAAGCCGCTGAGAATCGGCGTGACGATCATCACCGCGACGAAGAGCGAGAGCAGCTTGAAGTTCTGCTGACCAAAGCCGTATTGAATGGAGAACTTGAGCATGTAGGGATTGATGATCCCCAGCACGCTCACAAGGATAATCGCGAGAAGGACGACGGCCACCTCTCGCAGATACGGACGAAACGATTTCGCGACGCGGCGCACGGTTTGGGCGTCCGCCTTGCGCATCGGGAGGTCACGCCCCGCACCCGTGCGCGTCATGCGCCCATATCGTCCGCCGCCACCGCCATAGCCACCATGCATCATAGAGATAGGAATCCTCCCAGGCAGGCTCAATTGGTAGAGTGTTGAGCTGAAAATTAGTCGTCAGTTCAATAAGATATTGAATAGTGTAACACGCGCAGGGAGCGGGGGCACCGTCCATTCGGGCAGGAGCCGGATGGGCAGCAGGCGCATGGCCCCGGCGGTGCTCACGGGGCGAGTCATGCCACGCCCGCCCCTCCAACTTAGGCGCCGGATGCTACGGACACGCTACTCTCACGCGGGGAGCGGCAGCAGGTCTGGCTCTACCCAGCGTGCACGTGCGGACGGGCTCTCCATCGTCTCACGTCGCCAGTGTCGATACGGCAAGCTCTTGTCGAGGAGGGGTGGGAAGCTCGCCAGGAGCGTGTCGAATGTGCTGATGTCGGGATGTGTCGCCAGAACGTGCGCGACGATGCGGACCCAGAAGCGCGTCATCGTCTCGTGATACTTCGCGGCCTGCCCGTGATGCGCCGCGTACCGCTGGATCCCGGTGGCGATCGTGTCTGCCGCCGCTGCCGCGCCGAGCTGATGGATCAGGCACCACGTCAAGCGCAGGTGGTCGCGATGATGGAACTCTCCGGCGGGCAGTGACCCATCCAGAAATGCGCGGACAAACTCATCATCGTTCATGCGATAGCTCCTCCTCTAGGGCCTGGATCACCCGCAGAAACGCGCCAACATCCCCGCCAGCGCGCGCCAGCACCCGGTCTTCGAGGCGACGTAAGGCTGCGCTCACCTGTACGCCGATCTCCCGGCCCGCATCGGTCAGCTCCACCCCCACCAGACGCCGGGAGCTCGGATGCGCCCCACGCCTGAGCAATCCCCGCTCCTCCAGGCGGTCGAGCAGGCTCGTGAGCGTTGAGCGCTTATGACCGAAGCTGCGATGCAGGTCGTTGATGGAGCTTGGCGAATGCCGCGCGAGGTAGGCGAGCACGTGCGCCTCCGCTTGGGTGAGGCGCAGCTCCGGAAACGAGCGCTCAACCCAGAGCCCGACCAGATGCGTGGTCCGTTCGAGCGCGGGCACAAGTTGTGGCACGTCCTGCTTATCCATACGAAAGTAAATTATACGAAATCGTATCTGTCTGTCAAGGGGAGACAGAGAGACACCCGCGCGGAGATATGGACTCATGGCGGCTCACAGCGGAGGAAGGAGCGATACCACCGCCCAGCCGCTCACATAGGGTACGCAGGGGGCATCGTTGCCCACCGCACTGGCATAGTCCGTCAGCGTGCGAGGGGCAGGGTCAGCCAGAACGTCGCGCCTGCGCCCGGGGTGCTCTCGACGCCGACTGTGCCGCCGTGCCGCTCGACGATGCTGCGCGTGATGTGCAGCCCCAGCCCAAGGCCCACCTGCGACGAGTGCTGGCTCTCGATGCCCCGCACACGGTAGAAGCGGTCCCAGACGTGCTCGCACTCGTTCGGCGGCAGCCCCGGTCCGGAGTCACTGACGCTGAGGCGCGCCGTCGCCCCCTCTACCATCACGCGCACGACGACGGGCTGGTCGGGAGGCGCGTATTTCAGCGCGTTCACCACATAGTTGGTGATGGCCTGGCCGACGCGCTGCGCATCGGCATACAGCGGAACACGCCCAGGCGCGCCATGCGCATCGAGCAGGATGATGCGCTCGGGCCAGGTGAGCCGCAGCGCCTCTAGTTCATCGCGTGTGATTGTAAGCAGATCGCAGGGTGCGGGCCGCAGGGGCAACACCTCCACCCGTAGCCGTGACGTATCGAGCAGGTCGGCCACCAGGCGCGCGAGCCGCGTCGTCTGCACATCGATCCGCTGCAGCAGCTCGACGACGGCGTCGGTCTGAGCATCTGGCGACGCTGGCTCGCCCCCCTCGCTGTCGGCGCTCCGTCGCAGACGCCGCGCGGCAACCTGAAGCGTGGCCTTCATGCTCGTCAGCGGTGTCTTGAGCTCGTGGCTGGCGATGCTGAGGAATTCGTCCATCCGCCGCGTCGCCTCGGCCAGCGCAAGCTCGCTGGCATGCGCCTCCTCGCGCTGGCGCAGCAGCCGCTGGCGCTCCATCACCAGACCGCTCAGACGCGCGAGCGCGCCCCCCACGGCGATGTCTTCGAGCGAGTAATCCGGAGCAGAGGGGCTCCGTTCGAGCGTGAGCAGGCCCAGCATCTGATCGCCTACCCGCATGGGCAGCAGAAGCACTCGCTCTCCGGTGTCGCATGCCTCTGGTTGTGACTCCGGCACGAGCGACCGGTGCAATAGCACCTCATCGGCGTCCAGGCGGGCGAGAGTCTCCGCAGTCAGGAGCGCCCGTGCCGCTGACGGGTCACGCCAGAGCGCTTCCCAGTCACGTTCGTGCTCAGGCGTATCGGCCACGACCATCAGCGGATGCGGAGCTGTGACGCCGCCCTCGGTCGTGAACGCCACCACGCCCGCACGCTCACACTCCATGACATCGCGCACCACCTCCGCTAACTGGCGCTCGGGTCCGGCACCGCGGGTCACCGGCGCGGCCGGGGTCACGGTGTCAGTATCGGCGTCGGATGAGGCCAGCACCAGCGCCTCGGCCATCGCGAGCAGTCCCCGGACCGCGCCCTGGCTGCGGTATTCGAGACGCCGCCGCTCGGTCGTGTCGCGGATTGAGAGCAGCGCACCGACGATGCGTCCGTCCGTCTCGCGCACTGGCATGCCGCTCACCGCGAACACCATCTCGTGACCCTGCGGTTGGCCCAGCACAATCTCGACACACTCGTCCCGCGAGAGGTTCTCTCCTCGGAGCACACGCCACAGTGGCCACTGTTCGTCGCGCCGCAGACGGTCATACACATCGCCGCGGCGTCCGGAGCCCGTGCCGTCGTGGAGGGACCTCGCGGATCGCTCCTCGCCAAGCTCGCCCAGCAGCGCGCGGGCGGCTGCGCTCGCGCGTCGCAGCGCCCCGCTGGCATCGTAGAGCAGCAACGTATCAGACGAGAGCGCGAAGACGGCATCGAGCTGGGCCAGCGCGCTGGGTGCCGGAAGAGCTGGTTCGTCGCGGAAGTCGGCGCGCGGCGCTCCCGCTCCTATCCGCACGGCGCCGAGCCATTCCAGCACGCGCCCATCGAGGCCGAGGGACGGCACGAGACGGAGAGCAACCTCGACTGGTGCGCCGTGCATGTGTTGCAACGCGCAGGTGATCTCGCAGATGCCCCGCGCACGCCGGGCATCCTCCCAGGCAGTGTCGGCGCGCTCGCGGTCGACCTCGCTGACGAGCGTGGTCCACACGGCACCGATCATGTCGTGCCGAGCGCGGCCGGTGGCCGATACGAGCACACCAGGCTCCAGAATAGTGCCGTCGGCGGCCAGACGCCACGGAGCAGCGCCGGAAGCGACCCCGCGCCGGAGCACCAGATCGTCCGCGCCGCCAGTCCGCCCCACTCCCGCGTCAATCGGAGTCGGAGTATCCAGCCTCCATGGTGGTGCGTTCGACGGCTTCAGCGGCTCATTAGGCATATCGCCGTGCTCGCTTCCATCGCCGCCAATTGCATTCACATCCAGCATCGCCACGCGTGTGCCCTCATCCACCATCACCGCACGTTCGGCAGAGCATCGGCGGATGGAACTACGGACTCGATCCACTCACCGGGCCAGCCGGGCGCTCGTTCTCTCTTGTCAGCCACCAATCATCCAAAGACGAAAAAGTTCAGACGAGGGTCTTCGCAAATCATGTGCCGCCAGGGCAAAGTAGGACGAAAAGCTCACTGCGCTGCCGTCTTGGCGCTCATTTTGCGTTGATCGCAGAAGCCTGGGAGGCGGGACGTCACACCCCGCAAGCACGCGATCTTCATCACGATGACACGAGATCACCGGAAGCTCGCAGCAGACGGCACGAAGCAAGTTTGGTACAATGCCACTACACCTAACTGGCATATGACATGCTAGCGAACGAATGGCGGTCACGAACCGAGAGCGCGAAACTGGCGGGGGGAAAGTGGTGCGGATTGGGGTCTCGCATACGTCTAACTATTACAGAGCACGTACCGAGCACGGCAACGCTCCCTCTGACGGCCCGGCGTTCCTCTTCGGCCGCCCTCTTCCGCACGAGGGCCGGAACCGGGCTTCCGCTCCCAGATTGGACCAGGGGAGCGGTTCGTGCCCACGCCGTGCCGGTCTGGCATGTGGTGTGCGCTCCGACGGACTGCCAGATGCCGGATGCGGACACCGGTGGCCGCTGAGTGGGGCTACCACGCCGGTCAACGCCCAGTGGCGCTCAACATGGGAATAGACGACTAGGAAGGTGACGCGGATGGCCTGGCAAGACCTCTTCCCGCTCTCGACGCCGCGAGTGGATGTCGAGCGAGAACAAGAGCTTCACTTGGCCGCACAGGCCCACGCGGGCGCCGATTGGGCCCTCGCCGCACTCGTCGCGCGCTACCAGCCGGTCGTCGTGCGCTATCTGGTGCGGCTGACGGGGAATCCACAGCGAGCAACCCAACTCTCGGTCGGCATCTTCACACGCATGGAGCAGCGGGTGCTTGGCCCACATGGCGGCGAACATCTGCGGCTGTGGCTGCTACGGGCGAGCACAGAGGCCGGCCTGGATGCCCTCCGGCGGCCTGGTGCGTCACGCGCGCCGCGTCTGGCGGGGGCGCCGTCGAATACGATGGGCCTTCTCGCCGCGCAGACCTCATCCGCGCCGGCGGGCAAGCGGTTGCGCGGCAGACTCGCGGAGCTGACCGGCACCACCCGGCGGCAGGTGCGCCAACTCGTCTGGAACCGTGCGAGCGCGACCGACGACCAGGGCGTCGCGGAGGCTGACTCCGAGCAGGACGACGCGGTATGGGCAGCGACCGAGGGTCCGATCGACCAGGAACTCGACGGACTCGACCCACGGGACGCGCTGCGCCACCGGTTGGTGCGCGCGGTGCTCGCCGAGCTGCCCTACGGCGACGCCCAATGTCTCGCCTTGCACCTCGTCGCGGGACTCAACCAGGCGGAGGTCGCCGACGCGCTCGGCATTCGCCCGAGCGCGGCGCGCCGCCGTATCGTGCAGGGGCTGCAGCTCTTCGGGCGGCGGTATGAGGCTGCGCTTGCCAGCATGGGCATTCCACCGGAGGCCGCCTACGCCGACTTTACGTCCGACCAGCCATCGGCGCCTGCCGAGGACGAGCCAACATCGCCCGTGCCGACCATCGACGCGCTGCCACCCGAGGCACCCACCCTGGCACCCGCTCCGGGCGGGCGCGCCAGACGCGAAGACGTCGTGATCTCGCCGGCGAGGGGCACCTCAGCGTCACGCGGCGAGCCGGTCACTCCAGAGCCAGAGGAGACGGAGCCGTCGTACTTGCCACAGCGGTCGGCAGGCGAAGACAGCCATCCACCGCTGGATAGCGTGACGCTGCTCACCGACGTGGCGCCGGCGCCGCACGCGCAATCGGTCGTCACCGCCGTCGTCGAACACATGCCAGCGGCGGACCAGAGCGAGGCAACGCCCGAGACGCTGGAGTCGCTCGCGGAGGTGCTGCGTGTCGCGAAAACGATGCCGCTTCCACCACTGGAGGACGCGGCGACGCTGCGCGCGCCCAGCACGATTCCGCTGCCCCCGCTTGATGGCGAGGTGCTGCCTCGGTCCAGAATGACGATGCCACTGCCTCCGCTGGATGTGGACGAGGCGCCGATTCTCATTCGTCTGGCCAACGCGGCGGACCTCCAGCCCGATGTGGCCGAACTGGAGGGCCTGCTCGTTGGACCAGTGGTCGAAGCGGACGCGGCGGTACACGTGCCTGAGCAGTCAGCAGTTCCGTCGCCCGACGACGAGTCGATGCTAGACGATCGCTCGCTCGCGGAGCTGGAAACCGGGCCACTCCACACGGCGCCCTCTGAGAGCGAGGAGGCCGCGACCAGCACCGTTGAAGTGGCGCTCCCCGAGGCCGAGGTTCCCGATGAGGCGGCTGGCGTGCCGGAGGCCATAGCTGGCGTGCCGGAGGCTATCAGCGCGCTGACGGCAATTGTGCCCGTGCTGACACCGCGGCTCGAAGCGGCGGTGATCGTTCCGGTGCTCACGCCCGACAGCGTGCGGCCGGTGCCAGCGGCAATCGTCCCCGTGCTCACGCCAGCGCCCATCACTGCGAAGCGCATCGGCACACGACACCGCTGACGATCAGCCTGGCTGCAGAGCGACACGCCCACGAACGTGTCGAGAAACGTATCGAGACAGTGCGCCTGGCGCGCTTCGTGCGCATCAGCCCGCCGTAACGGATTCATCGACATGGTGAGGATGTAGGGATGCCAGAGACGATCACACCATCCACGCGCATTCATCGCGTGACGACGCGCCGCCAGCACCTTCGCGAACTTGTGTGTCCCTTGGAGCCTGAGGTGCTCGTCGCCGAGTTCGCCAACGAATTGCCACCCAACGCGGCGCTGGCGGTGCGTGAGCACATCGCGGTCTGCGAGATCTGTGGCGCGCGGTCGCGGGCGCTCCGGGAGCCATATAACATGCTGGCCTCGCTAGGCAGCGAGCCGGTGCCGGTCGTGCCTGACCTGCGCGACGCCGTCATCTCGCACACGCGCTCGCGGTCGCTCTTTCGTCATGCCCGGCGCATCGGGGCCGCGCTCGGCCGCGGTGGCACGATTGGCCTGACGGCGCTGCTGGGGCTGGTCGCGCTGGTCGCTCTCGTGGCAGGGCTGTTCGTGCTTCCTGGACGCAACACGGCGGCGGCCCGCTCGGAGAATGGCATCGCGCATCCTCTCGCGGCAGGGGCGGGCGGTCTGCTATACGCCGAGACCGGCAAGCTCGTGACAGTCGCCGATTCCGCCGGGCACACGTGGAAGGTCGCGGAGGTGATCGCCGTCGACGAGCGGAACGGCACGGTGACCCGCTCGCTACCCGCCAGCTCCGATTCGCTGACTGTCGCGCAGACGGCGCAGTTGCCAGCGGCGGTGCAGGTCAATGCGCAAGGCACGCTGCTCTATGAGTTGACGGCGCAACAGAACGGCCAGCAGGCGCTGCTCGCGTTCGACGCGACCTCGGGCGCGCTGAAGTTCGCGACACCCCTGACCCCCGCGAATGGCGTGGTGCTGAAGAACGGCGCGCGAGCCGAGTCACTCGTGCTCTCGCCCACGGGCGATACGGCTTATGTCGGCGTGGGGGAGCCTCCGACCACGGCGTCCGGACCACGCGCGCTCGTCGTCAACGCGCAGACGGGCCAGGTAGAGCGCGCGCTCACGCCGTCCGTGCCAGCGAATGTGCCGATGCCACCGCCGCCGGGCAGCCTGCCGGCCTCCGCATTCCCATCCACCGTGCCGCACCTCGCTACGACGGGAACGACACGGGCCGAGGGCGCGGGCGGCACGCTCGCCATCTCGCCAGACGGACAGTGGCTCTTCGACGTGATGGAGCTCACCGACACGAAGGGTGCGCAGTACGCGTTGCTGCGGCGGATTGACGTGCAGACCGGGCAGACGGCGCAGGCCCTCGCGGTGCAGGGTATCCCGCCAAACGCGCGTCTCGCGACGAACGCCAGCACGTCGGAGCCACAGGTCTACCTCGTCGACGGCACACCGCTGGTCGAGTGTCTGGTCTTCGACGCGAGCGCCGCAGGTCCGACGGAGATTGGCGACATTCCACTCGGCGGACCCGTCGCGCCCGCAACGCTCGCCGTGGCAGAGTCGCTCTCCGTGAGCCCCGACACCAGCGGCACGACCCTCTATGTCACGCAGGACGCCGCCTCGGCGGATCAGAGCGTCGTCGGGCACGATGTCTGGGTGGTTGATACCCAGGGGATGGGCCTGCGCTACCACCGCGCGGATCTCACAAACGAGGGTGCGGTGCAGTCGAACCCGACAGGAGGCGCGAAGGGACAGATCTTCTTGCTGCAGAACGGCAGTGTCGCGCTCATGCAGCCGAACCTGCAAAATTCGTCCACCCAGTGGCTGCGGCTGAGTGATGGCAAACCGGTCGTCGCGCTGCTCGGCGTTCGCGGGTAGGCAGATGAGGCCCGCTACCCGTTCTGCACGTTCGTCGGGGCGGAGATAGCCGAGGTCGCGGCGTTCCATTGGGTGAAGGTCGTGGTGGACGTGATCGACCCTTGCGAGCCGCCATTCGATGTGAAGACTACCTCAACTGGCTGGTAGGAGCCGTCGGCGTTGATGTAGAGGTCTTCGTGGTTGCTCACGGTGGAGGCACCCGAGGTGGTCGTGCTGCTCGAAGCGCCGGGTGTGCTCACCTGCTGCGAGTTCGCGCCCTGAAGGTGATAGACCTTCATCTGCTGACCGTCGACTGTCACGGTATCGGTGCAGGACTGGCTGCCGCTGCTGGCCGAGCCCTGGCCACAGACGAGGTGCGCGTTCGAGACGCTCAGGAAGTGCTCGAGCGCGGAGATATCCGTGCTCGGCGAAGCACTCGACGCGCCGACACCGTTCGACGACCCCGCCGCCTGTTTCGCGAGCGACGCGAGTGAGTACGACTGGTACTGTGACTGGTCGGCGGTCTTCACGTACAGCGTATCGTTGACGATGATCTCGTTCGAGGCAATCTGCTTGCCGCCGATCGTGGACTGCGTGCTCCAGTCGATCGCGAAGGGCTGCACTTCGAGCGTGCCGGTGCTGGTCGAGGTGATCGGGCCTAACGGCGATTGGATGCTCTCGTTCGAGGTGACGTGGGCGTTTTTGAGCTTCCCGCTCTGTACGTTCGACTGCACCTGCGAGAGAATAGCTTCCGTCTGTTGCTGCGAGCTATTCGTCGAGCTGGTGCCACCGGTGCTCGTGCTTGTGCCTGCGCCGCCCGAGGCGCACGCGCCCAGCGCCAGCGCCCCCAAGAGGAATATCACGCCCGCAGTCGCGCGGAGCGTTCCCGTCTGCTTGCCCATAGACCCCGATGTCCTTCTTTCCTGCCGTGGAGAGCGTCGTGCTGTCCTTGAGCCACTGCGCGCTCCGGTTGACGATTGCACTGGAATATGCCAGGAAGCATACCGTGTGCCGTCGCGCTATCGCATCGCAATACGACGTGTTCTACGCCCAGAGTCGCGTAGAGTGTGGGCCACCTCGCGGGCGCGGTTCCGTCGATTTACTGCTGAGGCGCGCGCGGAGGCGTACGCACGCCTGCCCGACGCGCCTTGCGGCGATAACCGACAAGGTCGTGCAGGTCGTAGAGCGCGCGCAGAATGGCGTCCTCATTCCAGCGGAAGTCGAGCGGCTCCGGCTCGCCCTGGCTGTCGGCGATGGCGTCGCTGCCCGTCAGCCCGAAGAGCACCGTGGTGGCGCAGTTCGCGACGGCTTCGAGATTGTAGCCGCCCTCCTGCACGACGACGATGCGGCCGTCGCAGTAGCGGTCAGCCATCTCCACCACTTCGAGCGTCAGGTCGGCGAAGTCCGACGTCGAGAGGCGCATGTCGGCCAGCGGATCGGTCCAGTGGGCGTCGAAACCCGCCGACAGCAGGATGACATCGGGCTTCAGCTTGTCGGCGACGGGCCAGAGCACCTGACGGAAGATCGGGTCATACACGCTCCAGCCCGATTGCGCAGGCAGCGGCACGTTGACCGTCGCGCCCAGACCCGGACCCGCGCCGCGCTCGCCACTGGCGCCCGTCCCAGGATAGAACGGGAACTCGTGCGTGGAGAAGTAGACTACATCGGGGTCCTCGTAGAACATCTCTTGCGTGCCGTTGCCGTGATGCACGTCGTAATCGACGATTAGCACCTTCTGCCAGCCCCAGCGCTGCTGCGCATAGCGTGCGGCGACCGCGGCGTTATTGAACAGGCAGAAGCCCATCGCCGACGCCGGACGCGCGTGATGGCCCGGCGGCCGCACCAGCGCGTAGCCGTTGCGCGCCTGCCCCTCGCCGATCGCGTCGAGTGCGACGAGCGCGCCACCCGCCGCCGCCAGAGCGGCGTTATATGATCCCGGCGAGAGGTAGACGTCAGTCGCGAAACGGCGCGGCTCGCCGTCGAAGCCGAAGCCTTCCATCGTCTGATCCGAGAACCGGCGCAGGCGGTCAATGTAGTCGCGCTTGTGGACGGTCGTCAGCTCGTCGAGCGTCGCGGGCCGCGAGAGCAGCCGCAACAGTTGCTCGGGCTTGAGGTGTCCCGCGGCGATGTACTGCTCGATGCGCGCGAGCGCCCCGCTGATGCGCTCAGGCACCTCAGGGAAGCCGTCAGGTGCGAGATGATCGAGGCAGGCCGGATCGTAGACCAGCGCGGTAGGCAGGCGCGCAGGCGCGCTCTCGGCCGGCGCGCTCGCCGCGCTCTGGCTCTGCGTCTCAGAGCTGGAGGTACTGGAGGTATTGGAACCCGATGATTCGGAACCGGGTGTCTCGGAGCTAGGGGTATCGGTCACGCGAAAACTCCCTCATCGGAGGTAGCGCATCGTTCACGCACGGAGGATGTCTGGCGGAAACGCGCGCACCGAAGTCGCCTGCCCGCAACCGCTCTATCAGGTAGAGCTATCATATGCCCGAACGCTCTGTCAACCGTGGCACCCACCCACAATGGACGCCTGGGGAGGGGGAGCAATCAGAAACGATGCCCTCCGCCACGCCCGCCCAATCAGCGACCCCTTCCCTTCAGGGAAGGGGGTAGGGGGTGAGGTTCTGCCCGACGACGAGGAGACACATGTTGTTCACACTTCCCGAGGGATTGATACGCACGCGCACCGAGATGCACGGCGAGCAGGGACGGGCCTGGCTCGCAGAGCTGCCCGCCATCGTCGAGGACTGCGTGCGCCGCTGGTCGCTCACGCTGGAGCCGCCGTTCCCGAATCTCAGCTATAACTACGCCGCGCCCGCTTGCCAGGTAGACGGCACGGCATGTGTGCTCAAGGTGTGCTACCCAGACAAAGAGGTCCAGCCGGAAGCCGAGGCGCTGGCGATCTTCGATGGGCGCGGTGCTGAACGGCTGCTCGCCTACGACGACGCCCGGTCGGCAATGCTGCTCGAACGGGTGCTGCCCGGAACGCCCCTCAGCACGCTCGCCATCGAGCAGGACGAGCACGCGACGAGCATCCTCGCCTCCGTGCTGCGGCAACTCTGGCGTCCTGTTCCCGAGCGACACGCGCTCCCTTCCGTGGCCGACTGGGCACGCGGCCTGTCGAAGCTGCGCCAGCATTTCGACGGCGGCACGGGTCCACTCCCGGCCAACCTCGTCGCGCGGGCGGAGGGACTGTTCGCCGAACTGCTCGCCTCGCAGACATCGCTCGCGGTGCTCCACGGCGACGCCCACCACGACAACATCCTTGCCTCGTCACGTGGCGGCTGGCTGGCGATCGACCCCAAAGGCATCATCGGCGAGCCCACATACGACACCGCCGCGATGCTGTACAACCCGCTCGAGACGCTTCCCACCCATCCTGACGCCCGGCGCCTTCTCGCCCGCCGGGTCGATCAGCTCTCCGAAGAGCTGGACCTCGACCGCGAGCGTGTAATCGGCTGGGGACTCGCCCAGGCTGTTCTCAGCGCCTGGTGGTTCGTCGACGACGACATGGACGGATGGCAGGCACCTATCGCGGTCGGGACCTATCTCGCCGAGCTGTGAGCGGCGTTGTCCGTGTTCTCAGCACTCACCGGAGGCCTCAGTGGGCGGGCGGATGAATCCGCGCCTGGAGGAGCGAGAAGGTCCACGAAGCCCGTCTGCGCGGGCTAGTCCATGGTGTGCGGGAAACGTCACAACAACTCATCCCATAAAAAGGGGGGACCTCTATCCTCATCCTGCTCCGATACGGTTGATGAGACGAGGTGCGTCATGCAGGACGGCACTCACTCGTAGCAGAAGGATGCCCTCCTCCGTGGCATCACTGCGAGATACGGACAAATACCACCACCACCAGTGCCCCCCACAGAGCGACGTGGACCCGCCAAGTGGCTGTCTTGTGTCCAGCAAACAACTGCGGACGTTCCATTTCGGCCACGCCGAGTGTGAGCAGCAGGCTCATCAACACACCTATGGCGACCTCATACCAACTCTGTGCATGGATGCCCAGGACCACTACGACAGGCCCGGTGGCCAGGAACAGGGCATTCCACAGCTTGGAATGGGACCGCGGCAGGTTCATCGCGCACTCCGTTTCGTCGTGGGCAGCGTCCACACCACATAGCACTATGTCGCCTTGATCCAGCAGTACGAGTATACAATGCCCACCTTTCTACACAGTCGAGGAAGCGATCGTATACCTGAGTCGGACACTCTGGGAGGGAGCCGGGTTCTCGTGGTGCGCTCGGCCCTGACGAGGATTTGATAGAGGACGTGCAGAGTAGGGAACGTCAGGCGCACGAGTTCTGTGCTACACTGGCTGGAGAGAAAACGACAGAGCGGAGACGTGAGATGCGAGTGAAGATTCGATGCGCCGCCAGCAGCGCGGCCGATCGCTTCCAGCGCCAGCCAGATTCCAGGTCTGGCTAGCTCGCGCACGCGCTCATTCGCTCCGTTCCGCACCACCCGCCAGGCCAACATGTACGGTCGGCGGGTGGTTTGTGTTTCCCGTAGTCGCCGGAGGACACCTTGAGCACGCTATCCCTGCTGCTGCGTGGGCTCGTCCTGGGATTCTCGATCGCGCTGCCGGTCGGGCCGATCGGCGTGCTCTGCATCAAGCGCACGCTGGCAGAGGGACGCGTCATCGGCTTCGTGACTGGCCTGGGCGCGGCAACCGCCGATATGCTCTATGGCGCCGTCTCGGCGTTCGGCCTGACGGCCATCGCGGCGCTGCTCATCCAGCAGCAGCAGTGGATCCGGCTGCTCGGCGGCGTCGCGCTGCTCGCGATCGGGATTCGCACGCTGCGGTCGAAGCCAGCCCCACTGGAAGCGGCGAACGGCGCACGCAGCGGCGGCCGGCTGCGGGCGTATGGCTCGACGCTGCTGCTGACGCTGGCGAACCCGACGACGATCCTCTCGTTCGCGGCGGTCTTCGCGGCAATCGGCCTGGGTCAGGCGCGGAGCAATTACGTCGCCGCCGCGCTGCTCGTGCTCGGCGTCTTCTGCGGCTCGGCGCTCTGGTGGCTGCTGCTGTCTACCGGCATCAGCCTGCTGCGGTCGCGGCTCGGCGCGGGTTCACTGCGCTGGCTCAACTGGCTCTCGGGTATACTGCTGATGGGGTTCGGGGCGCTCGCGCTTGTCAGCGTCTGGGCGTAGCGCCGCCAGGGAAGCGCCCTCGCCGGACCGTACCCCGGCAGACGGGAAGGAGCGACGCAGCATGTCGAGCAGGAGCACCGCGGCCGAGACCTCGACTGACCAGATTCGACTCCGGCCCGCCCGCCTCAGCGATGTGGACGAGATCTTCGACATCTGGTGGGACGCCGAGATGAGCGACTATGACGACGCGCCACCGCGCCCGAGAACACCGCCGACTTATGCGCATGAGATCGCGACCGGCAAAGTGATCGTCGCGGAGCGCAACGGACGCTTGCTCGGCTTCTGCGCCGTCGTCCGGCGTGGCGAGGTCGCATTTCTTGCGGAGCTGTTCATCCGGCGCGAGGCGCAGTCGAGTCACCTGGGCAAGCGGCTGCTCGATGCGACGCTACCCCACGACGGCACGCCGGTCTGCACCCTCGCCTCGCGCGACCCGCGCGCCCTCTCGCGGTATGTGCGCGAAGGCATGCAGCCGCAGTGGCCCAACATCTGGCTACGCGGCGAGCTAGCGGACCTCCGGCTGCCGGAAGACCTGGGCATCACTATCACCGAGACGCGGCCTGATGACCCGGAGCTCATCCGCTGGGATACGCACATTAGTGGGCGCCCGCGTCCTGAGGACCTGCGCTACTTCGTCGAGGGCATGGCAGGCGTGCCCCTGTGGTTCGAGCGCGACGGCACGCGCGTGGGCTACGGCTTCGTGCTGCTGGGTAGTCCCGAGTCGCCGTGGAACCCGTCCGCAATCACGGTCGGCCCGATCGGCGCGCCTACGCCCGATGACGCTCGCGACTGCGTGCTGGCCGCGACGGTCTGGGCACGATCTCACGGTCGGGCGTTACGTATTCCCGTGCCGGGACCGCATCCCGCGCTCGGGCCGCTGCTGGAAGCTGGGGCGCTTATCGTGTACACCGAGACGTTCTGTTCCTCCACACAGACCCCAATTTTCGACGCACGCAGCTATCTCACCTCAACATTCATGCTGTAGGACAGTCTATGACGGCGTCTATTGTATCGCTCTCGGCGAGCGAGATCGAGCGGGTCCGCGAGCAGCTTCGGGAGGTCTATTTGGCGGCGTTTGGCATGGCGCCCTACTTCAAGTCCCAGACCGAGGCCTACGGGTTCGCGCTGGCCCTCGACCGCCACGCCGAGCGCGCTGGCTTCCGGCTGCTGGCCGCGCGTGATAGCGACGACGGGCGCATCGTGGGCTTCGCCTATGGGTACGACAGCGTCCCCGGCCAGTGGTGGCACGATACCGTTCGTCAGGCGCTGCCCCCGCTGCTCGCCGCCGTGTGGATGGCTGACGCCTTCGAGCTAGCCGAGCTGGCGGTGCATCCAGCGCAGCAGGGCCACGGCTTCGGCGCGCGCCTGCATGATGAGCTGCTCGCCGGCGTCGAACGCCAGTCGGCGCTGCTCTCGACGGCCCATGCCGAGACCGTCGCGCTCGGCCTGTATCGCCGCCGCGGCTGGCGCACGCTCGCCGACTACTTCTACTTCCCCGGCGTGCCCGAGCCGTACCGCATTCTCGGTCTCGACGTCGCAGGGTTCAAGCGCCAGCGGTGAGCGTCCCCCAAATGTCCTCTCACCGCGATGTATCGACATAACTGTGGTAGGCTGGTGAGGGTGGAGTGCCAGCGATGTGGATGGTGCCGTCGCCACGGGAGATGTGGTGATCGGCCATAAGGAGCCATGGAGCTTGAATCGCGACCAGCATACGCTTACCGTGCCGGGGACTGCAGACACAACGCCCGGCCACGCTTCAGTCTCAGAGCACCAAGCAGACGGACGAGCGTCGCAGCACGCCAACACGGACATCATCGAGCGGAGCGCGCGTGGAGATACACCGCGACTGGCAGCCAGCGAGGCCAGCGCGGATGTGCGCGAGATCGAGGCGATCTTTGACGCCATGACGGACGTCGTGTTCGTCTTCGATATCGCGGGCAAGGTCGTCCGGGCGAACGCGGCCGCGCGCGCCGTCCTCTCTCCCGCTGGTTTCGAGCGTCTCACTACCACGACACCCCAACAGTGGCACGAGAGCGGCTTCATCCGCGACGCGAACGACGCGCCGGTCACGCCTGCTACCTCACCACTGCATCGAGTGCTCTCGGGACAGGCCATTCTGCCGTCGGACGCAACGGACGTACGGATGAGCCTCCCCGACGGACGTGTCCTCCAGCTCAACGTCACGGGGATGCCGATGCGCGACCCGGAGGGACACGTGACGGGGGCGGTCATCATTCTGCGCGACGTAACGGAGCAGCGCATGCGCGACCGGCGCACGCACGATGCCCTCGACGCGCTGGTCGACATGGCGGGAACACTGGTGCGGGACGTGCAAGCGTCCCAGCAGACGAGTGACGCTCCTTCACCGCCGCTGGACGTGGCGCAACAGCTCGTCGACTTGACTCGCCCGGTGCTCGGCTGCCGTCGTGTGAGCATCAGCGCGCTCGATCCAGAATCCTCGGTGCTGCGGCCGATCGCACAAACGGGCCTGGCGCCTGAGCACGAGCGCATCTGGCACGAACAGGGCAGAACGTCGCGGGTGCCGATCACGGCGCAGTTCGACGCATCGCAACTCGCGCGCTTATGTGCCGGCGAGGCGCTGACCTTCGACCTCTCTGATCCGCGCTACGCGGACGCGCCCAATCCATACAACGTGCGCACGCTGCTCATCGCGCCGATGCGTGTCGGCGAGCAGCTCGTCGGCATCCTCGCGCTCGACCACGGCGAGGAGCCACACGACTATTCTACAGACGAGCTGGCGGTGGCCCAGGCGGTGGCGAGGTTCGCGGCGCTCGTGCTCGAACGCGATCGGCTGCTGCGCGAGCACGCCGAGGCGCAGGCCAACGAGCTGGCGCTGCGCGAGGCCAACCGCCGCATGGATGAGTTCCTGGGCGTCGTCAGCCATGAGCTGCGCAATCCGCTGACGAGCATCAAGGCCAACATCCAGCTCGCGGAGCGGCGGCTGGGCACGTTGCTCGCCAAAACCGATGGGGCGGTCTCCGCCGAGGAGCTGGTGCGCGGGATCGCGCCTGTGCGTGACCTGCTGACGCGCGCCAACCGGCAGGCCGTGCTGCAGAACCGCCTGGTGAGCGACCTGTTGGACGTCTCGCGCATCCAGTCGTCGCGGCTGGAGCTGCGCACGATCCACTGCGACCTCGCGCCTATCGTGCGCGATGCGGTGCGCGAGCAGCGTCTGGCGGCGCCCGAGCGTACCATCTCGTTGACGATCACACCCGCCGAACAGCCCATTCCAGTCGCCGTCGACTCCGACCGCATCGGCCAGGTCGTGACCAACTACCTCACCAACGCGGTCAAATACTCTCCCGCTGAGGCGCCAATCGTAGTCCGTGTGAGCGTCGAAGAAAAGACCGCGCGCGTCTCGGTGACGGACGAGGGGCCGGGGCTGCCGCCCGAGGAGCACGAGCTGATCTGGGAGCGCTTCCACCGCTCGGCCCACGTCACCGATCTCAGCGGCACGGGCGTGGGTCTGGGGCTGGGCTTGCACATCAGCAAGAACCTCATCGAGCGCCAAGGCGGACAGGTCGGCGTGAAGAGCGCGATAGACCAGGGCTCGACCTTCTGGTTCACCCTGCCGCTTGCGGGCGAGGAGTAACGGGCCTCATCCCCCCTGCCCCCTTCCCCTCGCGAGGGGAAGGGGGAGAGGACGTACGCAGCCTTCGGACACACGTCTCGCCTACGCGCACGCAAAGCCCCTCTCCCCGCAGGGAGAAGGGTTGGGGGTGAGGCCCCTTCTCACACCCTGGAAAGCCACGGTCCGCCGCCCGGCTGGGAGTGTAGCTCCCACTTGCTCGGACGGCGGACGCTGGGCGATAGCAGGACGTATTCGTCAGGCGTTGCTTGCCTGATAGTCGCGGAGGACCTCCTCGGCCTGGGCGATCACGACTGGGTTCGCGCGTATCTGAGTGGCCTCGTTCTCGCGCTCCAGGCACGACCAGCACAATTGACGCAACGAGCGGGCATGGGGTGCGTGAGGATCGCCGCCAAGCTGCCACATCTGGGCGTTCCGAATCGGACGGCCACACTCTTCACAGCGCATCTCGGGCCTCCTCCCTCAGAAGGGGATGGGTCTTCCGGCCTCGGTGCGCGCCTGTGCGCTTCCGTGCATCGCCATGTAGGGGGGC